>CAJXLM010000021.1 GCA_913056175.1 uncultured Opitutia bacterium
GTTGTTCTGCGCCGTGAGGATCTGTTCCATGTTGCGCTGGGCGTTGGAGGGGAGCCAACCATCCGTGTAGGATTCCGCGACAATCTGGATTTCCCCCGCGTCGATGGCATCCTGAAGGACCTCCTGCTGACCGTTGCGAAGGAAATCGGCATTGGGATCGGTCGGCGAGCCTTTGATCATGACGTAGTTGCCCGTGGGCTGAACCTCAAGGATGGCCCGCGCCTGCATTCGGCCAACCTCGGTGTTCTCGAAGGTTAGATAAAAGGCACGATCGTCATCGATCAATCGGTCGTAGCCGACCACGGGAATGCCGTTGTTCCAGGCATTTTGGACCGCTGGGATGATCGCTTCGCTATCCTGGGCAAGGATGATCAGTGCGTCCGCACCTCGAGCGATGAGGCTTTCAACATCCGAGAGTTGCTTGGAGGAAGAGGACTGCGCGTCGGTGCTGATGTATTGGGCGCCGGCCGCTTCGAGGGCGGCCACGATCGCTGCCTCGTCGGTCTTCCAGCGTTCTTCCTGGAAGTTCGACCAGCTCACACCCACGGTGAGGGCATTGGCGAGCGCTGCCGGGGTAAGGCCCGCGGCGAGGATTGCGGTGATGGCAAGCAGTTGTTTCATGGGGTAGGTTGTCAGGTTGGTCCGGCGTCGCGGAGGTGGGCCCTCCATAAGGACGGGGAGAGGCCCGGCGCCGGGATGAGTTGGGGTAGGATCATCCAGTATGGAAGGAAGGGGGTAGTTTTCCTTTCCGTTGCTTCGACGAGATTGCGTTCCTCAACCCGGGTGTCAAGGCACCGTACCGGGTCGGATAGCGCTTCCGCTTGACGTCCCCCGCTCCTCGCCCGTTGAGGGGAAGGCGCAAGACCTGGCAGGATGGGCGGCGTTGCAGACGGAAGGGAAGGAAAAGCAACCTCGTGAATCCCACCGCAGCGAGGCCCCCCTCAGAAGGTGTGCAGGAAGAAGCCGGAGCGGAGTTTTGGTTCGAACCAGGTGCTCTTGGGGGGCATGACCTCGCCTTCGTCGGCGATGGCGAGGAGGGAGGTGATGGGGACGGGGTAGAGGGAAAAGGCGAGGGAGGCTTTTCCGGAGCGGACCTGGTCGGCGAGGAAGTCGGTGCCGCGGATCCCGCCGACGAAGGTGACGCGCTCGTCGGTGCGCGGATCCTCGATCCCGAAGAGGGGAGCGAGGACCTGTTCCTGGAGGAGGCTCACGTCGAGCTGGGCCGCGGCGGGGGCCTGGGGATCCGGGCGGAGAGAGAATTCCTTCCACTCCTTCCCGGTGAAAACGCGGAGGTCATGGGGACGGGCCGGGGCGGCGGAGTCAGCGGGGCGAAGGGCCGCCACGGAGGCGAGGGCCGTTTCGAGCGCTTCCGGACTCCTCCCGCGCTCGTCGACGACCAGCCGGTTGTAGGGGAGGATGCGCAGCTCGGAGGCCGGGAAGAGGGCGGTGAGGAAATAGTTGTAGTCCTCGTCGCCGCGGTGATCGGGATTGGCCTCGCGGCACTCGCGGGCGACCCGGGCGGCGCTGGCCGCCCGGTGGTGGCCATCGGCCACGTAGGTGAAGTCGACATCGGCGAAGGCTTCCAGGAAGGCCTCCCCACCGGGCACCCGCCAGACCGTGTGGCGCACCCCGTCGTCGGTGGTGAGGTCGTAGAGGGGCGTCTCCCGGCATCCTGCCTCAACGAGGGCGGAGAGGGCAGGTCGGTCCCGGTAGGTGAGGAAAACCGGGCCGGCGTGGGCGCGGAGCTCGCCGGCGAGCCGGGTGCGGTCGTTCTCCTTGGCCACGCGGGTGCGCTCGTGCTTGCGGATGCGGTCGGTGTCGTAGTCGTCCACGTGGCTCACGGCGACCACCCCGGTTTGCGCATGGCCCTGGATTTCCTGGCGGTAGAGGTAGAGGCAGGGCTCTTCCTCGCGGAGAAGATGGCCCTCTTCCCGCAGCCATTGCAGTTGCCGGACCGCCTGGGCGTACACCTCGTCGGAGTAGGGGTCCTGCTCGGGCGGGAAGGCGATCTCCGCCCGAACGACCCGCAGGAAGCTGAGCGGGTTGCCCTCGGCAAGGGCGCGCGCCTCCTCGGTGCTGACGACATCGTAAGGGAGGGACACGAGGGAGTCGACGGCCTCCGGCGAGGGACGCAGCCCGGTGAACGCGCGAATCTTCATAAGGGCAGGAAAGGGCAGACGAGCGGCGGGGGACAAGCCGGAAGGCAGGGAAGCCCCTTGCCCCTTGCGCGCGAGGGGTCGCTTCCTAGGCTGACAAGAGTTGGGCGGGCCCAATTGCACTACGAATGCCCCGTACCCTCCCCCCAGCCTCCTCCGGCCGATGGACGCCTTTTTCCAGATGCTCAACCAGCCCAGCCTGCGCCACCGGCTGGAACGGTACGTGGTGTTTCTCGCCTTCGTCCTCTTCTTCGGCCACCTCGGGCTGATCTTCATCGGGAATCAGTTCCCCGGGTTCGAGCTCACCCGAGGGATCTCCGGCAATTATCTTTCCGCCCTCTACACCCCCTTCAGCCTCATCCTCGTCCTCGAGGTCTTCCTGCTGATCCTCGCCCTGCCCAACTCGTTCAACTACTCGATCCGCAAGCAGTACGAGATCATCTCGCTGATCACGATCCGGCAGGTCTTCAAGGACATCTCCTACTTCGACGATTTCACGCATCTCGCCGAACAGACGGAGGACCTCCTCCGGATTCTCACGGACCTCGGGGGCGGGTTACTGCTCTTCTTCCTCGTCGGCGTCTTTCATCACGTGAGCTCGCGACGGCACCGGCCCACCGATTCGGCGGATTTCCGGAACTTCGTGCGCATCAAGCAGCTGACCTCCCTGCTGCTACTGGTCACCTTTCTCGGGCTTTCCGTCTTCTCCCTCTACGATTGGGGAAGCGCGGTGAGCGGTTACCTCCTCTTCGACCGTCCCTTCGAACTGGACCTGCACCTCATCTTTTTCGAGGACTTCTACACGGTGATGATCTTTGCCGATGTCATCATCTTCATTGCCAGTTTCCTCTACACGGATCGGTACTCGATCCTCCTGCGCAACGCCGGGTTCGTCGCCTCGACCATCCTGCTGCGCATGTCCTTGGCCGGGGACGCCTACTACGGCGTGCTCATCGCCGCCGCTGCGATTGTCACCGGGATCCTCGCCCAGCTGATCCAGAACTACTTCGACCGCCTGCGGCTCGATGACTGAGCTCGGCGGCGGTTGCCGCGGTGGGGTGTCCACGCGGTGGGTGCGGGCCTTCGGGCCGTTCTTGCTGGCGGCCTGTCTTTGCCTGCCTCGGCTGGCCCCTGCGGAGAGTGGATCACCGGACCCGGCGACCGGCCTCGTGCGCCTCGAGGGAGCCGAGTGGTGGGAAGAGGAACGAAATGACGGGGACAGCTTCGCCGTTCGCCTCGGCGATGGTTCCCGCGAACGCCTGCGGCTCTACTTCGTTGATTCCCCGGAGGGCCGGACCACTTCGGAGACCCTGCTGCGCCGCCTGCGTGCCCAGCGGCGCTACTTCGGGATCTCCGGCTACCGAGGTTCCACTGAATCCTCCACGCGCCTCGCCCTGGAAGGGGCCGAGCGCGCCCGCCGGTTTTCCCGGGAACAGCTGCGCGAGCCCTTCACCGTGTTCACCGCTTTCACCCGGGACCGGCACGACCGGATCTATGCCTTCGTGGAGACGGTCGAGGGAAACGACCTGGGGGCCCTTCTCGTGGAGGCTGGTCTCGCCCGCAACTACGGGGTCGGCCACACCACGCCTACGGGCATCCCCCTCGAGGAGGAGAAACGACGCCTGGCCGACCTCGAGCTGGCCGCGGCCGCGGCCGGCCGGGGACTCTGGCAGTACACGGACTGGACGCAGCTGCCGGCGGAGCGCCAGGAAGAGCGCCGGGAGGCGGCGGAGATACGGGCCATGCGGGAGGCCTCGACGACCCTCGGGGCCGGGGAACTCCTCGATCCCAACGAGGCACGCCAGGAGCAGTTGGAGCGGCTGCCGGGAGTCGGCCCCGTGCGGGCGCGGGCGATCCTTGAGGCAAGAGAGCGCCGGCCCTTTCGCAGCGTTGGGGAGCTGGACCGCGTGCCCGGCATCGGGCCGGTCACCCTCGAGCGGATCTCCCCCTATCTCGAGGTCGAGGGGATGAGGGATCGCGGCGGATAAGCGGGTCGGCGCCGGGCTTTCCGCTTGCGGGAGGGGCCGGCTCGTTTCCATCGTGCCAGTTCATGGCCGCCCAAACCGTCCTCGAGCCCTCCGAAACGGAGCGCAAGTTCCTCTACCTCTTCTTCAAGGAAATCCGCGCGCAGGCCCGCCGCGTCTTCCTGCAGTCGGACGTGGCCGACATCTTTGAGCGCACCTGCCACGAGGATCCTTCCTTCGGCACGAACGGCTCCCCCATCTACCGAGTCCTCCGCCACTGCATGAGCGCCTCCTTCGCCGAGCCGTGGCTGGTGGTGGAGGTGCGGCCGGGGATCGGTCGGTGGGAGTACGGCCGCTTCCATCTCGACGACCTGACCTACGAGACCCTGGAGACGGAGGATTATCTCCGCTTCCGGGACAGCCTTGTCGATGAGAACAGCGGGGAAGACCCCTGGGGGGTGGAGTACGATGCCAGCCCCTTCCACCACAGCGTGCCCCGATTGAAGGACCGCCGCCAGATCGGCCGGGGGGTGGAGTATCTCAACCGGACCCTCTCCGCCCGTCTTTTCTCCAGCTCGGATGAGCGCATCCGCACCCTTCTCGACTTTCTCCGGCTGCACCATTACCGGGGGCAACAGCTCATGCTGGCCGACTGGGTCGAGGAGCCCCGCGAGCTGATCGCGGCGTTGGACGAGGCCGACGGCCTGCTCTCCGACATCCCCGACGAGACCCCCTGGGAGGACCTGCGCAAGCCCCTCCAACAGATCGGATTCGAGGCGGGTTGGGGGAAAGACGCCGCCCGGGTCCGCGAGACTCTCGAGCTTCTCGCCCGCATCATCGACGCCCCGGACGCCCAGGATCTCGAGAACTTCCTCGGCCGGATCCCCATGATCTTCAACGCGGCCATCTTCAGCGTCCACGGCTTCTTCGGGCAGGCGAATGTGCTCGGGCTTCCCGACACGGGAGGGCAGATCGTCTACATCCTCGACCAGGTGCGTGCCCTCGAGAAGGAGATGACCCAGCGCCTCGAGGACCAGGGGCTCGACTTCGAGCCGGAGATCCTCGTCCTCACCCGCCTGCTCCCGGAGGACCGGGGCACCGGCTGCCATATCCCCGAGGAACACATCAACGGCACGCGCAACGCCCGCATCGTGCGGGTGCCCTTCACCGAGGAGAATGGGGAGGTCGTCCCCCAGTGGATCTCCCGCTTCGAGATCTGGCCCTACCTCGAGCGCTACGCCCTCGACGCGGAGACAGCGATCCTCGCCCGGCTCGGGTCCAAGCCGGACCTGATTATCGGGAACTATTCGGACGGCAATCTCGTCGCCACGCTTCTCGCCGAACGGCTCGGGGTCACCCAGTGCAACATCGCCCACGCGCTCGAGAAGACGAAGTACCTGCTCAGCGACCTCTTCTGGAAGGACAACGAGGAGCAGTACCACTTCTCCGCCCACTTCACGGCCGACCTGCTCGCCATGAACGCGGCCGATTTCATCATCACCTCGACCTACCAGGAGATCGCCGGCGACAGCCGGACCGTCGGCCAGTACGAGTCCTACATGGCCTACACCATGCCCGGTCTTTACCGCGTGCTGAAGGGGGTCGATGTGTTCGACCCCAAGTTCAACATCGTCTCCCCGGGCGCGGACGAGAAGGTCTACTTCCCCCACACGGAGGCCGACCACCGCATCACCGGGGTGCACGATGACATCGAGCAGCTCCTCTTCGGGGAGTTCCCGGGGGCCGTCTCCTCTTTCGAGGATCCCCACAAGCCGATCATTTTCCTCATGTCCCGCCTCGACAAGGTGAAGAACGTGACGGGCTTCGTGCGTTGGTACGCGGGCAGCGAACGCCTCCGCGAGCTCGCCAATGTCTTCGTCATTGCCGGGAACACCGACCTGGAGGAGTCGCACGACGAGGAAGAGCGGGAGCAGATCCGCCTCTTCCACGATCTCTACGAGGAGTTCGGCCTGCACGGCCAGGTCCGCTGGGTCCCCAAGCAGTCGGACAAAGTCTTCAACGGCGAGCTTTACCGCGTGATCGCCGACCGGCACGGGGTTTTCGTGCAGCCGGCCCTCTTCGAAGCCTTCGGTCTCACCGTGATCGAGGCGATGACTTCCGGGTTGCCGACCTTTGCCACGGTTTTTGGTGGTCCGCTCGAAATCATCGAGGAGGGCAAGAGCGGCTTCCACATCGATCCCAACCACGGCGACCAGTCCGCCGAGAAACTCGTCCACTTCTTCGAGCGCTGCCACCGGGAGAACGACTACTGGGGCCGCATCTCCCGGGGCGGGGTCGAGCGCGTCGAGCAGCGCTACACCTGGCGGCTCTACGCCTCCCGCCTGATGACCCTCTCCCGGATCTACGGCTTCTGGAAGTACGTCTCCAATCTCGACCGGGTGGGCGCCCGCACCTACTCCCGCCTCTTCTACAACTCCGTCTACCGCCCGATCGTCGACCGGATGAGCGGGGAGGAGGGTGTGGGCGCGGAGTAGGGCAGGGCCCGGTCGGAGGATTTTGTTCCGGCCCTCGGCGGCCGGGAGGGCTCCGAAGGCTGCGGGTCGGTGCCGGGTGGGGTTCTCCCGGCCTTCCCTACACCGGTTCGTCGAGCAGTTCGCGCAGGTGGGCGTCGACCTGCCCGATGTAGGCGGGGTCGGTCCCGAAGAGGCCGAGATGGCCCGTGGGGGTGGCGATCTCCCGGTAGTCGCTGCCCGGGATGAGCTCCTGCTCGGCCCGGCAGTCCCGCGGCGGGAAGAACATGTCCTCGTCGATCGCGATGACCCTCGTCCTCGCCCGGATCCGGCCGAGCGCCGCGGCAAGGTCCCCCTGGCTGTGTCTCGACACATCGCCGCGCTGCCACTTCCAGGCCATGCAGAGCAGGTTGTTGGGATCCATGCCGAGGAAGTAGGGCTCGAGGAACCTCCGCAGGAAATCCTCCACCGACGAGAAACCCGCCGCGCGCCACACTTCCTTCTGGTAGAATTCGGTGCTCAGCCCCATGACACCCCAGAGGCGGGCATGGCGCCGCAGCCCCGCGTGCACCTCGGTCGATTCCCGGTAGTGGCCCCCGGCGAACGCGGGGTCGGAGGTGATCGCTTCCATCAGGGTGCGCGTGAAGAGGAAATCGTGCTCCGAGTTCCGGGCCGTTCCCGCGATCGGGGCCGCCCGCGCCACGAAGTCCGGATACCGCACACACCACTCGTAGGTCTGCTGGGCGCCCATGGAACCACCGACCACCAGGGCCAGCTTCTCGAGCCCGAAGCGTTCCGTGGCCAAACGGTACTGCGCGCGCACGTCGTCCCCGATCCGCACCCGCGGAAAGGCCGGGCCCCCCTCCGGGAAGGGAGTGTTGTGGGGGGAGGTGGAGAGACCGTTGCCGATCTGGTTGACGACAAGGATGAAGTAACGGGTCGGGTCGAGTGCCCGCTCCGGCCCGATGTAGACCTCCTCCATGATCTTGCTGGTGCCCGAGTACCACGTCGGGACGAGGATCGCGTTGTCCCGCGCCTCGTTCAGCTCGCCAAAGGTCGCGTAGGCGAGCTGGCACTCCGTGAGGGTTCCGCCCTCCTCCAACTCGAAGGGACCAAGGTCGTGGAGCTGGTAGGGGCCGTGGTTTTCCTGGGTGTAGTAGTCGTGGGCGTTCATTCGGAGGTAGGCCAATCGAGGGTTTGCGAGGGTCTCGCCCCCGCGCGGAGGTTTTCGCAGCGAGTGGGTAACCGAATCGGCACCGTGCGGGCAAACGCTTTCCCGCGCCGCGCCGCGCCGGGCACGAACCGGGGAAGGGGTCCGCTGCGGAGGTCCGTGGTGCGCGCGCCGCTCCCCGCCCGGAGCCCGGCGGCGCGAGGGGGCGAGGCGGCTTTCCGGCCGGGCCCCTCTCTTTGGCCCGTTGGCCCGTGCCCGTGGGCGGTTCTCCCGGGGTGAGGGAGAGGAGGCGGCCCCGTGGGGCGCGGCGAGCGCGCGGATCAGCGCGGCCGCAGGCGGAGGCAGGGATCGCGGGCGGGCCGGAGGGCCATGCCAACAGGCTGGAGGGTCAGGTTGTGCGCCTCGACCGTATCGTGCCGGCCGTAGAGCCACCACGCGGTTCGTTTGAGGAGGGTACGGGCCATGGCGCCGCCGATGCAGTGGCGGGCCCCGTAGCCGAAGGGGAGGTAGGCCCAGCGGTCGGGTTTCCCGTCGCGGAACCGCTCCGGCGCGAAACGATGGGGTTGCGGATGGAGGGAGGGGTCGCGGTGGAGCAGCCAAGTGGCGAGGGCGATGCGACTGCCCCGCGGCACATGGAAGCCATCCACTGCCGTGGTTTCCCGGGCGCGCCGGAGGAGGACGGGGGCGGGCGGCCGGAGCCGGAGGGTCTCCTGGAGGAAGGCGTCCACGAGGGGATCGTCCTGCAGGGCGTCCGGGGAAAGGTCCGCCAGGCGCTGGCGGAAGGCGGTGCCAGTGCCGTTCTCCGATTCCGCAAAGGCGACGGTCCAGGCGGCTGCCGACGAGGTGGTCTCGAATCCGGCGGAGACCAGCCCCATGATCTCGTCCCGGATTGCCCGGAGGGGCTCCCGGCCGGAGGTTTCGTAGGCACCTGCCTCCGCCATGCCCAGGATGACATCGAGAAGATCCCCGGCTTGCCCAGCGGGCGGGGCGCCCGTGGCGACCCGTTCCCGGACGGCCTCCTCCAGCCGCCGGTCGACCTCTTCCCGGGCGACCCGGAAGCGGGCCCAGGCGGTACCGGGGAGGGGGACCTTGAGCCACTGTTGCCCGAGCGGCCGGGTCGAGTAGGCCATCATGCCGAGCAGTTGCTCCTTCCAGACCGGGTCCCCGGCGAGGGCGGAACGGCCCAGCATGAGGTCGACGACGACATCGAGGAGGACCGGCCGCAGGGAAGCGAGAAAGGGAAAGCTTTCTCCACCGCGGACTTTCGCCTCCAGCCAGGGGCCGACATGGTGGTCCAGCCGCTCTGACCACTGCCGTACCTGGGTCGCCTGGAAGGAAGGTTGCAGGGGTCGGCGGCGTTGGCCGTGGGCGGGGCGGTCGGCAGCGATGAGGGCCCCCTCGCCGCCCACCGGTTCGAGGAAGGTGTAGGCTTTCCCCATGGTCAGGTCGGGTCGCTTCCTGCCGAGCAGGTCGGCGGCCGCGGACGGGGAGGCCACCCAGAGCACCTGGGCGCGGGCCCTCCCGATCCGGAAGATCGGGCCGTGCTCCCCGTGCAACCGATCGAGGGTGCCGTAGAGATCCGCGGAGAGGGTGCGGAGAGCCCGCAACTGCTCCCGCCCCTGCGGACCGGGAGCGCGTTTTGCGCGGTCGGGAGAGGGCCGGGAAGAGGGCACGACAAGGACGGGTAGTACAAGGAGGTTGGTGCGAGGGGTGGGATTCGAACCCACGACCGGCGGCTTAGAAGGCCGCTGCTCTATCCGGCTGAGCTACCCTCGCGACGCATGGAGAAAGCCAAGCAGGGATCGGCTGGTCGGGCGAGGGGAAAGGTCGGGATCACACCCGGGCGGCGTGCCGGACCTCCCGGATCTCGGCCAGCGTATCGAGGATCCGGCGCCCGTAATAGGTGGCCTCGAGAAAGGCGACCACGGGAGGAGCGGAGAGGGATCCATCGAGGGGCAGGTGGCGCTGGATCTCGTCGTTGACCTCGGGCCGGGGCGGGAAATCCGCCTCGGGTGCGAGGACCGCGCCGATCCCCTGGTCGAGGAGGGCCTGCATCTTGCCGAGGGAGCCGAGTGCCTCCGCGGGCAGGTCGGCGAGGGCGGGGTTCCTGGCGGCGCGCTCGTACAGGCCGAAATAACTGACGAGGACCTCGAGCAGGGTGGGCAGGCGGGCGAAGCCGCGCTTGTCGCGGCTGCGCAGCCGTTCCTCGTGGGCGAGGGCGCGGTGCTGGGCGTGGATGGAGGAAAGGTCACGGATGAGCCGGGGCCCGCTCGGGGGCGGTGAGGAGTGCCCCTCCATGCATTCCCCGACCGGCCGCAAGGCTTGGCGGCACGCGGTGAGGAACCGGTCGACCTCTCCCCCGAGGGAGCGGAGGGCGAGGACGGGGAGGAACCACCAGGCCACGGCGAGGGCAATCCCCGCCCCGATTACGGTGTCGTAGACCCGGGCGAGCATGGTGGGAATGCCGTAGCCGGCGATGAGGTGGAGGGCGCTCACCACGACAAAGCCAATCAAACCGGCGGCGATGCTGTAGCGCCGGTCAATCCAGAGGGGGAGAGCGATCACGGCGAGCGCGAGGAAGGTGATCTCCAACAGAGGGAGCGGATCGGTGAGAGGGGTCAGGACGATGGCCACGGCCACTCCCACGGTGGTGCCGAGGATGCGCTGGAAGGTGCGCCCGAGCGTGGCGCCGGCCGAACTGCTCAGGACCACGATGACCGTCAGGGTGATCCAATAGGCGTGATTCAGGGAGAGCACCCAGCCGAGCCCGGTCGTGAGGGTAGCCGCCAGCCAGCCCTGCAGGCCGAGCCGCAGACCGACCGTGCGGAGCCGTTCGCGGCGCGAGGGCCCGGCGGGGGAAACGGGGCCCGCCGCGTGGAGCGAAGACTCCCCGACGCTCGTTTCCGGGCCGATCGCGGAGGGCGGGCGGAGATTCTCATCCAGCCGGATCAAGCCCGTGCAGAAGCGCATCAGGCGCAGTTTCGGGCGGGGGGCGAGGTCGGTCCGGCGGAGGAGGTCTTCCCGCATCCGCTCGAGCTCGGCCGTAAGGACATCGGCTCCCGGGTCCTCCCCACGGGAGGCCTTCTCCGCGCGAGCGGCCAGTCGGTCGAGCCGGTCGACCAGAGTATCCCGGTCCACCGCGGCGAGGATATCCTCGTCGTGGCGACTCGCCGCGAGGGTGTCGGCCACGGTGTCCGCGGCGAGGATCAGCCGGTAGGCGGCGGCGTCGGCGGCGGCATAGGTCTGCGCGAGGTCCTCGCGGTCCCCGGCGACCAACCGGCCGGTGTCAACGAGCGCGCGCCAGCGGCTGTGCAGGTCGTGCTCGATCTC
Source organism: uncultured Opitutia bacterium (assembly GCA_913056175.1). Lineage (GTDB taxonomy): Bacteria > Verrucomicrobiota > Verrucomicrobiia > Opitutales > Puniceicoccaceae > CAJXLM01. The sequence goes on from CAJXLM010000021.1 coordinate 11,093, forward strand.
GATCCGGGTCCGCCCCGTGCGGAGGGGTTCGCCGATCCGCCGGATCGTGGCTGCGAGTTCGGTGAGCAGCTGGCGCCGCTGCACCCGGTAGATCCGGCGCGCGGAGGGGCGGTAGGTGGCGAAGCGGAGGGTGTAGGCACATCCGCTCCCGAGCAGCACGGCGCCCACGAGCCAGGGACCCATGGCCCGGTCGGGGTTCAGGAGCACCGCGAACAGGGCCATGATGGCGAGGGCCAGACCCTGGCGCTGGAAGCGGGCCCCGAGGGGACGGCAGAGGAGGGTGGCCCCGATCACGAGGATCCAGAGAATCTCGACGGGCACTTTGCCGAGCCCCCAATCGCCGGGAGCCAGCCCGGCGAGGAGGACCCAGAAGGCGAGGAGGAGGAGGAGGAGCCGGCCCATCTCCGCCTTCTCCTCTTCCCGGGTCCCCAGACCGCTGAAGAGGATGAGATGGGTCGCCGAGACCCCGGCGACGAGGGGGAGACCGGGCAGGAGCGTAGCGGGGTGAAACAGGTCGGCGTAGGCGGGCAACGCCCTCGCGAGGGTAGCGCCGTAGTGCGACTGCAGGATCGGTGCGAGAAAGTGGGTGATGGCGAGCCCGAGACCGGCGGCGAGGAGGCCGGCCAGCAGGAGGTGGAGCCCGCGGACGATCCGCATCCCCCCGGGGTCGAGCTCGCGCAGCGGGTCGCGCAAGCGGGTGCGGAGGAAACTGGCAGGGCTCATGCGAGGTTGTGGGCGCGATCCGCGCGGTGGTCCGACCAGCTCCCGAGGTCTTCCGCCTGTTCCCGGCTGGCGCCGGTCGCCAGAAGGAGGAGCCGGTCATTCCTCACCTGGTAGAGGGCCACCTGTCGGTGGCGGCGGGCCAATTCGTGGGCGGTCTCCTCGTCCCCCACCGCCCAGCCGGGCTCCCGGTGGGTGTCGTCGGGAGACCGGCCGGTGATCCTCCAGAGGGGATGACCGGTGCGCTCGAGGCGCTGCCGGAGGGCCTCGTCCGCCGCGCGGTTGGCCTCCGGGTCCTGGGGCCTCCCGTGGGGATTGTAGGCAGTCACGATCCAGAACTCGTCGAGCGGCGGGGCCACGGGGACTTCAAAGACGGTCGTCCGGTAGGCGGGATCCATGGGGGGGCGGGGGATCGGTCTTACTCCCCGCGCCAGAGGAGGACCTGAGCGAGAGCGGCAATGCCCTCGGCCCGGCCGAGCGAACCGAGGCCCTCGTGGGTGGTGGCCTGAATGCCGATGCGGTCGGCGGGCAGGCGGAGGGTGGTGCCCAGCCGCTCCCGCATGGCGTCGATGTGGGGGCGGAGCTTGGGCCGCTCGGCCAGGACCATCAGGCTGAGGTTGCCGATGGCGTAGCCGGCCTCGGCCGCCTTCCCCGCCGCGAACGCGAGGATTTCCTGGCTGTCCATGTCCTTGCAGGTGGGATCGTCCGGCGGGAAGTGCGCCCCGATGTCGGGGAGGGCGAGAGCGCCGAGAATGGCATCGGAGGCGGCGTGGGTGAGGCAGTCGGCGTCGGAGTGGCCGGCGAGCCCGGGCCCCTCCGGAAGGGTCACGCCCCCGAGCACGAGGGGACGGTCCGCCGCGAAGCGGTGGATGTCGTAGCCGAGGCCGGTGCGGTAGGGGAGCATGGTCCTTGCGGCGGGCGCTCCTCAGGAGGCCGGGACGCCCGCCACCCGGGCACGGGCGAGCAGCTCGGCGAGGGCGAGGTCACCGGGGGTGGTGATCTTCGGGTTCGGATCCGGGGAGGGAAGCAGCGAGACCCTGTGCCCGTCCGCCGCCGCGAGGGAAACATCATCGGTGGCCGCCCGCCCTTCCTGCCGGGCCTTCTGGTAAGCGTCGAAGATCATCGGGTAGGCAAAGGCCTGCGGGGTTTCCATCGCCCAGAGGCCCTCCCGCGAGACGGGCTCGACCCGGCAATCCCGGTGCCGTCCGGCCTGGTTTTCCGCGCGTTGCAGGGTGTCCGTGACGGGGTGGGCGAGGGCGGCGGCCTTGTCGGCGAGGACGAGCTGGTAGAGGGACTCGAGGGTGGCGGGGCGCACGAGCGGACGGGCGCAGTCATGAATGAACACATAGTCGCAGTCCTGCCCGGCTTCGACGAGCCCGAGGAACACGGAGTCCTGGCGCTCGCGACCGCCGAGGCAGAGGGCCAGCTCCGTGCCGGGGTCGGGTTCGCAGGCATCCCAGAGGCGGGAGAGCTCCGCCCGCTGCCCCTCGTCGCGGCAAACGAGCACCACCCGCTGGAAGAGCCGGGAGCGCAGGAAGGCCTCGGCACTCCACTGGAAGACGGTTCGGCCGGCGAGGGGAGCGAGGATCTTGTCGGGTACGTGGCTCTCCATGCGCTGGCCACGGCCGGCGGCGAGGAGGAGGGCCACATTGCGGGTGAGTTGCATGGGGGAGGGTTGCGGGGGCGCGGTGGGCCGAGGGGAAGGTCCCGGGAGTTCAGGGGCGGGAGGGCGGATCGGAAAGCGGCTCGAGGGACCGTGCCCGGTCGATCCGCGCCTTCAGGTCGAGGTAGGCGGCGGCGGGATCGCTTGCCTCGAGGATGGGGCGCCCCACCACGAGATGGGTTGCCCCCTCGGCGAGGGCCTCCTCCGGTCCGAGGACGCGCTGTTGGTCCCCCCTTGCCGTCCCCGCGGGACGGATGCCCGGGACGATGAGGTCGGGGCCCGGCCCAAGGGCCTCGCGCAGGGGGCTCACTTCGAGGGGGGAGCAGACCAGCCCGTCCACGCCGGCTTCGTGAGCGAGGCCGCCGAGTCGGAGGACTGCCTCGCGGGCCGGGGGACGGATCCCGAGCTCGGCGAGATCGGTGTCCCCGTGGGAGGTGAGTACGGTCACTGCGAGGAGCCGCAACCCGGGGGCGGCGTTGTCCCGGGCGGCCACGGCCGCCTCCAGCATGGCCCGCCCCCCCAGGGCATGCAGGGTGAGGTATTCGACCGGAAGCCCGGCAAGGCTCTCCACGGCCCGTCCCACGGTATTGGGAATGTCGTGCAGCTTGAGGTCGAGGAAGAGGGGACCGGCCGATGCGGACCACGCGCGCACGAGGTCCGGCCCGTAGCGCGTGAAGAGCTGAAGCCCCACCTTGAGCCGGGGTCGAGCCGGCGCGAGCGCCCCCAGCAGCCTCTCCACCCCGCCCCGATCGGGGAGGTCGGCCGCGAGAATGAGATCCGGCGGAGCGGGGGTGGGCGTCGGAGGCATCAGGGGGAAAGACTGGCCGAATCGGGGACCCGGTGGCAAGGGAGGGTCCCGAGGGGAGGAGGATTTTTCCCGGGCCGTCCGCGGGCCGGGTGGGCGGCACGGCCGCGTAAGCAGGGCGGCCCTACCGCCGGGAAAGGAGCAACCGAGACCTCACCCGTGGCCCCCGCGGGGGTGGGCCGCCGTTCACTGGCTGCCGTCGGTGGGTGGTGCCTGCGAGAATTGCGGGAAGACGATGGTATGCACTTTCCCGTCGGCAACCCAGGCGACGAGGGGAGTCCCGTCTTCGGAAGTCCGCAGGAATTCCCCCTGAAGGTCGTGAGGATTGGCGAAAATCTCCGCTTCGATGGAGAGGAGGACCGCCCTGCCCCGCTCCGGATGGTCCACGAGGGTGACTCCGACGGGAGAATCGCGCCACTCCAGAGTCCGGACGTAAAAAGGGATCGCCCGTGCGATCTCGCGAGGCATCCCCGCGGGCGAGGGGTAGCCCTGGTCATGGAGAACGCTCTGCGCCTGCGTCCACGACTGCACCGCCGTACCCCCTTTTGCCGGGCCTGCGTCGCTGGAGAGATCCGCTTGCGAGTGGGCCTCCGCAAAGAACTCGGAGAGGCGCGGCTGCGCTTCCAGCGGATTCGGGTCGAGGACGAAGAGCCCGATGCCCACCAGCACGAGCATACTGGCCGCCAGCGAGAGAATGGAGGGGGACCGCCAGAAGGGCCGCCGCGAGCGGGCGGATGGGGGAAAGGCGAGGGGCCCGTCCGCGGAATCCGCGGGCCGCCCGGCGTTTTCCTCCAGTTGGGCAAGGATTTCCCGCTCGAGGGAAGCGGGAGGATCGACCCGCGCCAGCGCCGCCCGGACACGGGCATCGGTCTCCCGCTGCTCGGAAAGCCAGGCCTGCAGTCCGGGATCCTCCCGCGATTGTTGGAGGGCCGCCTGCAGGTCGGCCGTCTCCACCGAGGGGGCATCCTCCCGCCATGCGCGGAGAATGGCACGGGCGCGTTCAGGGTTCATGGCTTGGGGGAAGAGGCGCCGAGTTCGCGGGGTTCGTGGTAAATGGAGGCGAGGCGGGCTTTTCCTCGGGAGATGCGGGACATGACCGTGCCGAGGGGGATCTCCAGGATCTCCGCAATCTCCCGGTAGGGAATCTCCTCGAGATAGAAAAGGGTGAGGGGTGCGCGGTAGTGCTCCGCCAACTCCCCGAGCGCGGCCAGGGCCCGTTGGCCATCGAGCTCCCGGGGGAGATCCGGTTCGGTGGGCAACGCCTCGTGGTCGAGAATCTCCTCCTCCTGGGAGGGCTCCCGGCGGGCCTGGTGAATCTGACGCAGGAACAGGCGGTGCAGCGTGGTGAAAAGCCAGGCGCGGGCTTGCTCCGGCTGCTCGAGGACCACCCCGCTGCGCGCATAGCGGAGAAAGGCCTCCTGCACGAGATCACTCGCATCCGCTTCCTGACCGGCAAGGCCATAGGCAAATCGATAGAGAATGGCATGATACGCGTCGAACACCTCACGGACCCCGGGAAAAGGCCCCTCTACAGTAGGAGTCGGTGTGGACGGTTTTATTCCCATGAAAGATTGATCTCGGGCGATTCGCCTCCCGATTTCCCGGAGGCCAATCTGCAACGCGACCTCGAGGAGCGCCAACCGTTTTCCTGATCCTGCCCGGGTCCTCCTGGCTCTTCCGCCTCCGATGCGGCCGGGCGGGGAGGGTGGGAGCGGCGGCCGCCCGACAAGGGGGAGCGGCCGGCACCGGACCCTGTCGGCCGAGGACGTGATCTCCCTCCTGCGCACGCCCGCGGGCGGCGCACGCGGCTCGCGGGTGGGCCGGGAGCCAGCCGGCGGCAGAGGGTGCATCCGGGACCATTCCGTAGGATGGGGTCGGGCGGCCTGCGCATTCGGTGGAGGGGGCGATGGTGGCGGGAAAGCCCGGAAGGTCATCCCTTTGTGGGAGAGGGAGGGGGACGGGGTGCGCGTGCGCCGGGGCACCCGGGTCGTCGGCGCCTTCCTGGATGGCCGGAGCGTGCGGGTGCCCGCGTGCGGGCGTTGGCGCTACGGCAGGGTCGCAATCAGGGGGAGACTTGGACGCTCCCTCGACATTGGTCACCTCAACGAACGTGAAGAAGAGAAGGACGCCCAACGCGAGGAGCGCGCGTGATTCTTCGCTCTCCCGGGGTTCCGCCCCGGGGGAATCGCCCAACCACCACCAACCGATCCGAAAATCACAACGGCCCTCTCCGGCCCGCCTTTCCCCAAGTGCGAAAGATGGCGGGCACTGCCATGCGGGCGGTTCTTTCCGCAATGGGGCGAGCCACCGGGAGAATCGCTCCCCCGTCGACTCTTCCCTCAGCCGTCACGGACGGCATGGACCGATTGCCAGGGGTTGGCCTTTCGGCGTTTCGTCCGGCCCCTCCCGGAAAAAAGTCCCTCCGTCGGAGGGACTTGGAAAAATGGTGCGGGCGGGGGGAATGGGTCCGGAATCCGTTGCTGGATGCTGCGGTGTTCCGCGATCGCGCCGGACGACTTCGGACTGCTTCCCGTTTTTACTCCCCCCTCACCCCACATGTAACCGAGCCCGGAACGGATGCCCAGCGGGCCGTGGTGAGAGGGGGGGGAGGAGCCCAGCAGGACGCACCAAGCGCCATCCATCGTTCCCCAGTGCACTCCCCGGACCCCGGAATCTCGACGATCGCGTGGCGCCAAGGGTGCAGGCCCGCCGGCGGTACGCACAGCGGGGACGGAGCAACGGTGGTTGACTCCCTGCGACGCTCGGGGCGGACAAAGGCTCCAGAGGCTCCTGAATTCTGCCGCGGGCGTCCCCTCGGAAGGGTGCTCCCGCGAATCCCCGGGCATCCTGCGGCTTCGCTCACGCCACCATCGCCCCCCAACCACAAATTTCCTCGAATAATTCCGGTTACCGCGCCTCTTACCTTCGTAATCCTCCGAGCCGCCCCGCCTGGGGCCCTCACCCTCAGCCATACCCATACTCAACCCAACGACCGAAGGGTGACACTCCGCCCGCCAAGAAGGCCGCCCGGCTCGAGGACGAGCCCGAGATGCAGGAGCTGGAGGCCATGATCGAGGAGGGCCGGCTGGATCCCGACCGGGCCGCCGCCTTCACCGAGGAAGAGGAGGAAGAGGAATGAGTGAATCCCGCCGCACCCGGCAGGTGAATGTCCGCCTTCCCGAGATGACTGTCCGCCGGCTCAAGGCCCGCTGTGCATTGGAGGGGATTTCTCTCGCGGAGACGATGGAGCGGCTGGTCTCCGGCTACCTCGAGGGCAGCGTGAAGCTTCCCCCGGCCCGCTCCAGCAAGGACAGGCCCTCCCGCTGACCCGCACCGGTTGACGGGGGTGCAAGACTTTGCCTTTCCGTCAAGTTGCCACAGAAGCAAGGGCTTGCATTCCTGGCATTGCCTCCCCGGCAAATCCTTGCCTTTTCGTCAACGCAGGGGGAGGGGGGGCAACTTCCACGCGCACGGGGGGGTTCCATAGAATTGGTGCATCCGTCCGCACAATTGGGGCCAAAAGAGCGAACCGGCCTTTGCCGCCCGCGCAATTCCTTCGATTTCTGGCAAGCCCTCCTGCTCGAAATCCACCCTTTCACGACCCTTCACGGACTATCATGGACTCATCGTCAGTGGTAGGATTCTGGTAGGACTTTTGCCTCTCCCTGCAGCCTTACCAAAAGAAAAATCCCTCTGGATGAGGGACTTGGGAAAATGGTGCGGGCGGGGGGAATCGAACCCCCGTCTCAAGCTTGGGAAGCTCACATAATAACCACTATACGACGCCCGCGGTCGTAGGTAAAGGTTGGCGCGGCTGGGAGGGTGGGTCAATGCCAATGGCACTCAGGCCTGCACCGCGCGGAGTTGATCGCCGACCTCGAGGACCGGTTCGGGCACCCCCTCGGCCCGGTGGGGGAGGACCTTCCAGAAGCGGGTGACCGCGCGATCCCAGTCGGTGAGGAGCCGGCGCGCCTGCGGACTTCCCGTGAGGGAGGCGTGCAATTGGACCAGCTGGCGGAGGGCGTAGATCTCCTCGTTGCGGTCGAGGCGGGTGACGCCGACCATCTCCGGGTTGTAGCGGGAGGGGAGTCCGTCCCGCTCGTCGTAGACGAAGGCGAGCCCGCCACTCATCCCGGCGCCGAAATTGGTGCCGGTCGGCCCGAGGACGACCACGGTTCCCCCGGTCATGTACTCGCAGCCGTGGTCTCCGACCCCCTCGACCAGGGCGGTTCCGCCGGAGTTGCGGACGGCGAAGCGTTCGCCGGCCTGCCCGGCGGCGAAGAGGAAGCCGCCCGTCGCGCCGTAGAGACAGGTGTTGCCGATGAGGATGTTGTCCTCCCAGGTGAAGTGGGCATCCCGGCGGGGCTGGACGATGATCTCGCCCCCGTTCATGCCCTTGCCTACGTAGTCGTTGGCCTCGCCGTAGAGGTGCAGCCGGATCCCGCGCACCAGGAAGGTGCCAAAGCTCTGCCCGGCGCTTCCCTGGAAGCGGAGGTTCAAGGTGCCCGGCTCCATGCCCTCGTTTCCGTGCATGTAGGCAATCTCACCGGAGAGGTGGGTGCCGATGTTCCGGTGGGTGTTGTTGATCTTGTAGCTCCCGGAGAATTTCGGGCGGCGGTGGGTGACCGTCTCGATGGCCTGCTGGAGGATGAGGTCGTCGATGGAGCCCTCGTTGCCGATGCGGTCGTTGCGCTCACGGGTGTGGACGCGGGCGCGCATGCCGCTCGGGTCGGGGTTGTGGAGCAGCCCGGAGAGGTTGAGGGTGGTGGTCTTCGGGTTGTGCGGGTCGACCACCTGTTCGAGAAGATCGGTGCGCCCGACGATCTTCTCGAGGCTCTCCACGCCGAGGTTGGCGAGGATGCGGCGGACGTCCTCGGCGACCGCGTTGAAGAAGTTCACGAGGTACTCGGGCTTGCCCTTGAACTTCTTGCGGAGGTCCTCGCGCTGGGTGGCCACCCCGACCGGGCAGGTGTTCTTGTGGCACACCCGGAACATCGCGCACCCGGCGGCGATGAGGGCGGCCGTGCCGAAGTTGAACTCTTCCGCGCCGAGGATGGCGGCGACGACCATGTCGCGCCCCGTCTTCATGCCGCCGTCGGTCCGGAGGACCACGCGGTTGCGCAGGTCGTTCATGACGAGGACCTGGTGAGCCTCGGCCAGCCCGATCTCCCAGGCGGAGCCGGCGTTCTTGATGGAGGAGACCGGGGAGGCCCCGGTTCCGCCGTCGTGGCCGGAGATGAGGATGACATCGGCGTAGGCCTTGGCGACCCCGGCGGCAATGGTACCGATGCCGGAGGAGGAGACCAGTTTCACGCAGACCTTGGCCCGCGGGTTGACCTGCTTGAGGTCGTAGATCAACTGGGCGAGATCCTCGATGGAGTAGATGTCGTGGTGGGGCGGGGGGGAGATGAGGGTGACGCCGGGCACGCTGTAGCGGAGCTTGGCGATGAGGGGGGTCACCTTGTGGCCGGGGAGCTGGCCGCCCTCGCCGGGCTTGGCACCCTGGGCGATCTTGATCTCGATCTCCCGGGCGTTGGAGAGGTATTCCGCGGTGACCCCGAACCGGCCGGAGGCGACCTGCTTGATGGCGCTGTTCGCGGAGGAGCCGTCCTCGCGGGTACGGTAGCGGACGGCCTCCTCCCCGCCCTCGCCCGAGTTCGACTTCCCGCCGATGCTGTTCATGGCGATGGCGAGGGTCTCGTGGGCTTCCGGAGAGATGGCCCCGAGGGACATCCCGGCGGTGGTGAAGCGGCGGCGGATGTCCTCCACCGGCTCGACCTCGTGGAGGGCGATCGGCTTCTGGTGGGTGCGGAAGCGGAGCAGGTCGCGTACGGAGAGGACCGGGTGATTCTCGCTGGCCTCCTTGTACGGCAGGAAGCGGTCGAAGCGGTTTTCGTCGCCGCGGAAGATCTGGTTCATCCCGCCGACGACCTTGGAATTCCAGCCGTGGAACTCACCCGGCCCGCGCTTGACGACGGAGTAGTAACCCTCGTCGACGATGTGGACTTCGGCGGTGCGATAGGCCTGGCGGTGCCGCTCGAGGACCTCCTCGGCGATCTGGGGGTACCCGAGCCCCCCGATCGGGCAGTCGCAGCCGAGGAAGCAGTCCTGCACCACCGGTTGGCTGATCCCGACCGCCTCGAAGATCTGGGCGGACTGGTAGCTGAAGAGGGTGGAGATCCCCATCTTCGACATGATCTTGAGGATGCCCTTGTCGATCGCCTTGCGGTAGTTGCGGAGGGCGTTTTCCGGGTGGATCGCGCTGCCCCCTTCCTCGGCGGGGTGGGCGGCCAGCCGCATGAGCAGTTCCTCGGCGAAGTAGGGGTAGACCGCGTTGGCGCCGAAGCCGAGGAGGCAGGCCATGTGGTGGACATCGCGGGCTTCGGCCGTCTCCAGGATGAGGTCGCAGCGCAGGCGGAGCCCGGCGCGGACGAGGGCCTGGTGGACCGCGCCCGTGGCGAGAAGGGAGGGCATGGGGGCGCGGTCGGGCCCGGTCCGGCGGTCGGAGAGGACGAGGATGCGGTGCCCGTCCTGGGCGGCATCGACCGCTTCGTGGGCGAGCCGGCGGACCTCGGATTCGAGGTGCTCGGACCCGTCGGCGGGGAAAGTCGTGTCGAGGGTGACGACCTGACCCGAGAAGATTTCCTCCCCGAGGAGGGCGCGGAAGTCGCTGCGCAGGAGGAGAGGGGAGTCGAGGGTGACGAAGCAGTTGCTCTCGTCCAGTTCCTCGAAGAGCCCGAGGCGGCCGCCGAGGACCCCGTAGAGGGACATGACCGACCGTTCCCGGAGAGAGTCGATGGCGGGATTGGTCACCTGGGCGAAGAGCTGCTTGAAGTAGCTGAAAAGGAGTTTGCTGCGCCGGGAGAGGATGGCCAGCGGAGTGTCATCGCCCATGGAACCCACCGCCTCCTGGCCGTTCTCGATCATGGGGCGGAGGACCACGCTCTCCTCGTCGAGGGAGTAGGCGTGGCAGACCCGCAGCGGATCGATGACCGCGGCCTCCAGCACCGGCCTCGTGTCGACGGTTTCGTTGCCGGCCCGCTCGGCGAGGGGGAAGAGGGAGCGCCGGCACCAGCCCGTGTAATCGCGCTGCTGGGCGAGGTAGTCCTTGATATCGGAATCGTAGAGGACCCGGTGCTTCTCGAGGTCGACGGCGATCATCCGGCCCGGCCCGAGCCGGCCGGCCTCTACCACCGTGGCATCGTGATCACCGATGAGACCGGCCTCCGAACCGAGGACGACGATGCCGTCGTCGTAGATCTTGTAGCGGCAGGGTCGGAGCCCGTTCCGGTCGAGCGCCCCGCCGACGAAGCGGCCGTCGGTGAAGGCGACCGCGGCCGGCCCGTCCCACGGCTCCATCATCACAGAGTGGCACCGGTAGAAGCTGCGGACTTCTTCGGAGAGGTGCACGTCGTTCTCCCAGGCGGAGGGGATCATCATGCCGAGACCGTGCAGGCAGGAGCGCCCGCCGACGGTGAGCAGCTGGAGGGAGTTGTCCAGGCTCGTGGAGTCGGACATGTCCGGCTGGATCATCGGGCTGAGGTCCTTGTAGCGGTCGCCCCAGATTCCGTGGTTCTGCGAGTACTCGCGCGCCCGCATCAGGTTCCGGTTGCCCTGGATGGTGTTGATCTCCCCGTTGTGGGCGAGCATGCGGTAGGGCTGGGCCTTCGTCCAGTCGGGCAGGGTGTTGGTGGCGAAGCGCTGGTGGAAGATGGCGAAGGCCGTCCGGTAGTCCGGCGACTGGAAATCGAGAAAGAATCGGCGGACCTGGGGGGCATTGAGTAGGCCCTTGTAGGTCACCGTGCGGTGGGAGAGGCTGCAGATGTAGAAATCGGGGATGTCCTGCTCGCAGGCCTCGCGCATGGCCGTCCGCATGGCGAGGAAGAGGAGGCGCTCGAAGGTGTTCGCGGGCATTCCCGGGGGGCGCCGCACGAGGATCTGGGCGATCTCGGGGCGGGTCAGCTCGGCCTTCTTCCCGAGGCATTCCTCCTCGACGGGGACGGCTCGCCAGCCGAGGACGGCCAGCTCCTCGGCGGCGAGGGCCTGCTCGAGGATTTCGCGCCCGGCCTGCTTCGCCTTGGTCTCCATGCGCGGCAGGAAGACCATGCCGACGCCGAGGTCGCCGGGCGGGGGTGCCGGCACGCCCGCGGCCTCGAGGTGGCGGGCGAGGAGCCGGTGCGGGATCTCGGTGAGAACGCCGGCCCCGTCCCCGGTGACGGCATCCGCGTCGATCGCTCCCCGGTGCGCGAGGTTCTCGAGGCCCTCGATGGCCCGGTCGAGGATCGAGGCGGAAGCCCGCCCGTGGAGGTCAGCGATGAAGCCAACGCCGCAGGCGTCGTGCTCGTGGGTCGGCTGATAGAGGGGGGAGGGATGTGGGAAGGAGGAGGACATGGCGACGCGCGAAGGACGGGGGCGGGAAGGTTCAGGCAGGCGGAACGGTGCGGAGGGGCGGCTGCGCCTCCCCGCGGCGGGCCGGGGGCCTTTGGAGGGACGAGGCGGGGGCTGCGGGCGGCAGACCCCGCAGTGCTGGAACCGCCGCCCGCAGCCCGGCGGGGTTCAGAAGAAGCGCACCGTCTGCGGGTCCTCCCGCCGGTGCGCCCCGCAGGCCTGGTTGATCGGGTACTCGGTGTCGGCGGCGTTCCGCTCCACGAGCCCGTTCGCGACCAGGTAGTTCTCGACCTCCTCGCCGCTCACGTCCGCGAGCATCACCCCATCCACCTCCACGCAGGGGGAGAGCGGCTGGCCGGACTTGCGGACCATTTCCTCGTAGATCTCGCGGTGGTTCACGATGTCGAGATCCTCGTACTCGATCTGGTACTTGGAAAACATGGCGCGTACGCCGCGGCTCCATCCGCAGGACGGCTTCAGGTAGGCTTTGATCTGCATGGCGTGAATCCTTTATCGGGTTTCGGGTTTCCGTGTGATTCGCAAATAAGGTGGGAAAGGCGCTGGTTGCAAGAGTCGGAAGAGACTCGCTAGCCCCCGCAATTTCGCGGGCGATGCCGGAGAGAGGGCTTGCGTACGAGCCCACGCGGGCCTTTATCCTCCTCGGTTTCACTGAATGAGCAAGGTTGTCGTCACGGGTCTGGGATTCATCTCCAGTATAGGGAATAGCTGCGCGAGCGTGCGCGACAGTCTCGTCGGGCTGCGGTCGGGGATCGAGATCCACCCCCCTTTCAGCGATCCCTCCATCCCCGTCAAGGTCCTCGGGACCCTCAAGGAGTTCGACACGCGGTCCCCGGATCAGGAGGACTGGGTGTTCCCGCAGCGCTATTCCTTGACCCGCTCCTTCCTGCGCAGCCTCTCCCCGCACGTCCTCTACGGGTACTGCGCCCTCGTGGACGCGCTCGCGGATGCGGGCCTCGACACCGGGGAGGTCTCCGAGCCGGAGACGGGCATGTTCACCGCATCGGCCGGCTCCACCAGCTCAATGGTCCACCACGTCAACTATTTGCACCAGCACGGTGTGGAGCGGGCCCAGCCCAAGGGGATCGTCGCCTCGATCGCCGGTACTCTCAATTTCAACCTCGCCAGCGCGTTCGGCATCCAGGGAGCGACCTGCGGGTACGTGTCCGCCTGTGCCTCCTCCGGCCACGCCCTCGCGGCGGCCTTCGAGGAAATCGAAGCGGGACGCCAGCGCCGCATGCTCGTGATCGGGGCGGAGGACGGCAACGAGGACTGCATCCTTCCCTTCGCGGCCATGCGGGCGCTCACCCGCAGCGCGGATCCCGACCGGGCCTCCCGCCCCTTCGACCGGGATCACGACGGGTTCGTGGGGACGGGCGGGGCCGTGGCGATGATCCTCGAGGCGGAGGAGGTGGCCCAGGCCCGGTCGGCGCGCGTCTACGCGCGGATGCTCGGGTACGGGCAGGCGTCGGACGGTTTCAACCCCGTGCTGCCCCAGCCGAAGGGAGACGGCCTGGCGCGAGCCATGGAGACGGCCCTGAAGCGGTCCGGCATCCGGGGCGACAGCGTCGACTACGTGAACGCGCACGCGCCCTCCACTCCCATGGGCGACGCCGCGGAGGTGCACGCCCTCACCCGCGTCTTCGGGACGAACGGGCGCTCCCCCTTCGTGAGCAGCACGAAGGCCCTCACCGGCCACGCCCTTTCCATGTCGAGCGCTCTCGAGGCGGGGATTTCCGTCCTCGCTCTTCGGGAGGGCTTCGTGCCCGGGTCGGCCAACTACGACAACCCCGAGGAGGGCGCGGAGAAGCTCCACATCCCCCGCGAGACCCTCGACCAGCCCTACCGTCGCGTCGTCTCGAACAGCAGCGGTTTTGGGGGATCGAACGTGAGCCTCGTCTTCGAGGCGGCCTGAGCCGGCGCCCCCCCGGGCCCCGGTCGATGGGCTCCCACAAACCGTGCGGAGGATCCAGCCGATGAGGAATCCAGCCCGCCTTGCCTCCCGGTTTCCCGATGTCCTCGTCACCGGGGCGCGCTCCGGTCTCGGTGAGCGGGTGGCGGCGGCCTGCGCGGAGGAGGGTCTGTGCGTGTACGCGACCAGCCGGGACGCGGCCCGGCTTCCCCGGGCGGAGCGTTTCGTCCCGCTCGCCCTCGACCTCTCGGAGGCGGGAGCGGCAGAGCGCTTTCTCGGGAGCGCCCCCTGGGAACGGCCTCCGGCCCTCCTCGTGAACAACGCCGGCTACGGCGTCTTCGGCGGATTTGCCGCCTTGCCCTTGGAGGAGTGGCGGCGGCAGGTGGAAGTGCTCCTGCACGGCAGCGCCGTCCTCGCGCGCGCTTTCCTGCAGGCGGGCTCCGCCGTGGTGAATGTCTCCTCGCTGGCCGTCGATTTCCCCCTCCCGTACTTCCATGCCTACAACGCGGCCAAGGCGGGTCTCTCCGGTCTCTCCCGTTCCCTCGCCCTCGAGTATCCCGGCGGGGGTGGCCGGCCGTTCGTGCTCGACCTGCGCCCCGGCGACTACCGCACCCCCTTCCAGGAGGCGGCCGGCCGGGTCGAGGAGGGGGGGCCGGCGGCGGTCTGGGACCGCATTGCGAGTCACCTCCAGGCGGGAGCCGACCCGGCGACCCTCTGGCCACCGCTGCGTCGGGCCCTCCTGCGGGGCCGCTCCCGGACGCTCCGGGTGGGCCGGCCCTTCCAGGCACGGCTGGCCCCGCTCGGGGCCCGGTTCCTGCCGGACTCCTGGCTGCGGGCCCTGCACCGGCGCTACTACGGCCTCGGCTCATGAGAGGCGCGGGGGAATCCGGCCGCGGGGCGGGCGCCGCTCCCCTCCGGCTCCTCGCCTTGCAGGACTACCTGCGGCAGGGAGGGACCGAGCGCCAATTCCTCGAACTCACCGGGCGCTGGCAGGCCGCCGGGCACGAGGTCGTCCGCCTTGTCTTCCGGCGGGGCGGCAGCCTCGCGCCGGTGGCGGCGGCAGGCGGACCGCGGCTGGAGTTCCTCCAGCCGTTTCCCTCGCCGTGGAACTGGTGGGCTCCCGGACTGCGCGGGCGCCTCCATGCCCTGCGACCCGACCGGGTCGTCGCCTTTGGGCGGAACGCGCACACGGCCCTGGCCCGGGCGCGGCCGGCCCCGGCCCCCCTGCGTGGTCTGCTCGCCACGTTCCGGACGGGCCGCCCGGTGCCGGCGGGCTACGCCTCGGTCCTCCGGCGAGCGGAGGCGGTGGTGGCGAACAGTCGGGCGGGCGCCGCGCGGGCGGGTGGCTACCGCGGCGGGGGCTCCGCTCCGGTGAGAGTGATCGAGAACGGCTGTCGCTGGTCGGGCGAGGAGCTGCCCGCCCGGGCGCCCAGTCGCCTCGCCTTCGGGGCCCGACCGGGCGAGACGGTCTTCCTCTGTGTGGGGGCCTTTCTCCCCGGCAAGGCGCAGGAGCTCCTCGTCTCCGCGTGGGCCCTGCTGCCGGCGGAGGTGCGTTCGCGCTCCCGCCTCTGGTTGGTGGGGGACGGCGCGGAGCGGGTCCGCGTGGAGGAGGGTTTTCGCCGGGGTCCCGCGCCGGAGCGCGTGCGGTTCTGGGGCGAGGTCGAGGACTGGCGGCCCTTGCTGGCCGCGGCGGATCTTCTCGTCTCGGTCTCCGCGGAGGAATCCTCTCCCAACGCGCTCGTCGAGGCCCTCTGGTTTGGCCGTCCCGTCCTCGCCCGGGAGTGCGCGGGGGTGGGAGAGCTGGTGGAGGACGGGCGGAACGGGCGGTTGCTCCCGGCCGCGGCGGGCGAGATGGCCCGTTCGCTCGTCTCCGCGTGGACGGAGGCCGTCTCCGCTCCGGAACGCCTGCGGGCGTGGGGCGAGGCGGGCGGGGGAAGGGCCCGGCACCGATTTGACCCGGAAGCGAGAGCGGCGGATTACCGGCGGTTGCTGGAGGGCTTGGGCACCTTCGCGGGCTAGCCGTCCTCTCCGGGCCCCCGCCGCAGGGCCCCGAAGAAAAGCGGGCGTCCGGGCGGCGGGTCGGCGGGATCCAGCTCGGTGTGCCAGTCGCTCCCGGCCAGCCCTTCCCACCAGGCCCGGACCGCGGCGGCTTCCTCCGGTCCTCCCGGGTGGCCCGTGTAGGCCACGACCGCCATGCGGCCGCCGGGCACCAGGCGGCGGGCGACCGCGTCGAGTGCGGCGAGGGTGCCGGCCGGGGTGGTCACGATCGCGCGGTTGCCTCCCGGCAGGTAGCCCAGATTCGCGAGGGCGGCTCCGAGGGCGGGAATCTGCCGCTGGCGGAGGAGGTCCTCCGTCTCCCGGTGATCCGCCCGCAGGAGGGTGGCGCGCAGGCCGTGCGCGCGGAGGCGGGAGGCCGTGCGCTCGAGGGCTTCCGGCTGGCAGTCGAGGGCGAGGACCGGGAGGTCCGTCGGGGTCTCCTGCCGGAGGAAGAGGGTGTCCTGCCCGGTGCCCGCAGTCAGGTCGAGAACCGGCGCTCCGAGACCGAGGGCGGGGCGAATCCAGGCGTGCGACCGGGCGGTCTGGCGCGGCCGGCCCGAGTGCGCGCTTGACGAGGGCGCGCTCTCCCGGTTGAAAGAGCGGTTTCCGTTCAACCGATTGTCCGCCATGAGCACGCCCGTCACCGAATTCACGAAAGATCAACTGAAGGAAGGCCGCGACCAATTCAAGGTCGGCGATGGCGTGCGGGTCCACACCCGGGTCCGGGAGGGCGAAAAAGAGCGTATCCAGATCTTCCACGGTATCTGCATCGCGAAGAAGGGTTCCGGCATCCATGAGACCTTTACCGTGCGCCGGATCGCCTCCGGGGTCGGGGTGGAGAGGGTTTTTCCCGTGCATTCGCCGAACATCGAGAAGATCGAGGTGGACCGTGAGAGCGTGGTGATGCGCGCGAAGATGTACTACATGCGGGAGCGGATCGGGAAGCGGGCGAGCCTCGTCAAGGAGAAGCGCCTCGTCGAGCAGGGCCGCTGAGCCCGCCGCACGGCTCCGAGGCGATTCCGTCCGGCAGGCGCATGGGCACGGACCAACCGGACCGGATCGCGGCGACCTTCGACCGTGGCTCCCTCGCCCGGCGCGGGCGCCGGTCGGCCTTTGTCTCCTACTCCTGTGCGGGCGACCCGGATGGTCCCACCTCCCTCGCGGTGCTCGACGCGCTCGTGGCGGCCGGGGTGGATGTGCTGGAGATCGGCATGCCCTTCAGTGACCCCCTCGCCGACGGGCCGACCAACCAGGCGGCGGCGGAGCGGGCCCTGCGGTCCGGCTTCCACGGAGACGACGGGCTGGAGCTGGTGGCCTCCGTGCGGGAGCGCCACCCGGACACCCCGCTGGTTCTCTACACTTACTACAATCTCCTGTTCGCCCGCGGGTTGGAGGAGTACCTGCGGGCGGCGGCGGCGGCCGGGGTGGACGCCATCCTCGTGCTCGATCTTCCGCCGGAGGAGGCCGAAGGTGAGTATCTCGAGGCCTGCCGCCGGCACGGCATCCGCACGGTGTTCATCGTGGCCCCCACCACGCCACCGGAACGCATCGCGCGGATCACCGCGGTGACCACGGGCTTCGTCTACTACGTGTCCCGGGAGGGCGTGACCGGCGAGCGCTCCGAGCAGGCCGAGGGGGTGGGGGAAGCGGTCGAGGCCATCCGAGCCCACACGGACCGCCCCGTGGTGGTGGGATTCGGGATTTCCACGCGGGAGCAGGTGGCGGCCACGGCTGCCCAGGCGGACGGTGTGGTCGTGGGCAGCGCGATCGTTCGCCGGGTCGCCGACCTGGCGGGAGAGGACGCGGGCCGCATGGAGGCTTTCCGGGCGGAGGTGGCCGACCTGGTGGCGGGTTGCGGCGAGATCCGCACGCGCTGAACCAGCCGGCTTGTCATTCGGGGTGGGGTGTGGTCGGTTGCCGGGATGCGGAGCTACCTGCAGTTGATGGAAAGAATCCTGGCGGAGGGCGATCCCCGCGAGGATCGCACCGGGACGGGGACTTGGTCCCTCTTTGGGGAACAGCTGCGCTTCCGCCTCGACGACGGCTTTCCCCTGCTCACCACGAAGAAGGTGCATTTCAAGTCCGTGGTCCACGAACTCCTCTGGTTCCTCCGCGGCGACACCAACGCCCGCTCGCTCCAGGCCGAGGGGGTCCGTATCTGGAACGAGTGGGCGGGGGACGACGGGGATCTCGGGCGCATCTATGGGGCGCAGTGGCGGTCGTGGCGCCGGCCCGGCGGGGGCGAGGTCGACCAGGTCGCGGAGGTCGTGCGCAGCCTGCGCGAGGACCCGGCCGGTCGCCGGCATCTGGTCTGCGCCTGGAATCCGGGCGAAATCGAGGAAATGGCGCTCCCGCCCTGCCACGCCCTCTTCCAGTTCCATGTGAGCGGGGATCGGCTGAGTTGCCAGCTGTACCAGCGCAGTGCGGACATTTTTCTGGGAGTGCCCTTCAACATGGCTTCCTACGCCCTTCTCACCCTGATGATGGCGCAGGTCTGCGGCTACCGGCCCGGTGAGTTCGTGCACACCTTCGGGGATGTTCACCTGTACCGGAACCACCGCGAGCAGGCGGAGGAGCAGCTGCGCCGCGAGCCCCGGCCCCTCCCGACCGTGCGCCTGAACTCCCGGGTCCGGGAAATCACCGACTTCCGGTACGCGGATATCGTCCTCGAGAACTACGATCCGCACCCGGCCCTGCCGGCCCCCGTCGCCGTATGACGGAGCCGTTCGAGGACACTGCCCTCCCGGTCCCCCCGGCCCCGATCCGCTGGATTGCCGTGGCCGCCATGGCGGGGAACCGCGTGATCGGTCGGGACGGTGGGTTGCCCTGGCACCTGCCCGGAGACCTCCGATTTTTCCGCGAACTGACCACCGGGGGAACCGTCCTCATGGGTCGGCGGACCTTTGAGGCAATCGGGCGGGCCCTGCCCCGCCGCCGCAACCTTGTGGTCAGTCGCGGACGGCCGGACCTACCCGAGGGCGTGGAACTCGTTTCGGACCTCGGAAAGCTGGCCCATTCCCTCCGGGGAGAGGACGCGGTGTTCGTGATCGGGGGCGCCCGGCTCTACGAGCAGACTTTGCCATGGTGGACCGAGGTGTACCTGACCCTTGTGCCCGGTACCTACGAGGGGGACGCCCATATGCCGCCGTTTGAAGAGCGGTTTGGACCTCCTGAACGGGTGCGCGCGGAGGACGATTTCACGGTCTATCGCTACGGTGTCCCCCCCGCGGGAGCCGGGGAGAGCGGAAGCGGGCTTCGCCGCGGGTAAGCGGCCCACTCCAGTGGCGGAAATCCCGGGGGACTCTTGCCGCCCGCGGGCGCGGGCCGGCTTTGGACCCGGGGAGGGACGGGTTGGGCTCTCCCCCGGGCGGGGAGAGCGCGATCCACAGCGCTCGTCGGCTCGCCGTGGGCCCGGCCATTGGTCGGGGCGACACGGGTGCTGGGGCGCACGGGAAAAGGGGGTACCGGAATCGCCGCGTTGACCCCGGGGATGGGGTGGTTCATCGTGTTCGGGAGGAGATCGATCCAATGCCCATCTACGAATACGAAACCATCCCCGAGAAAAAGAACGCCAAGCCGCGGCGCTACGAGATCCAGCAGCGCATGTCGGAGAAACCGCTCACCCACCACCCCGAGACCGGGGAGAAGCTCAGGCGGGTCTACACCGGCTTTGCCGTGGGCACCAGTTCCTCGCAGTCGATGGGCGGTCTGGCTCCTGCCCCCATGGGAGGAGGCGGTTCCTGTTGCGGGACGGGTGGCTGCGGTTGCGGCAACTGAGACCGCCGGACCCCCCCTTTCCGATCGTTCCGAGGAGCCCGTCCGGTCCCTTGCGCAGATGGGCCCTTTACAGCCCGCGGCCCTCTTGTCATCGTCCGGGGATCGGCCGATGAGCGAGACCAGCCTACAACCCAGCGACGCGGAGGAACCGTGGACCACTTTCCGCGACTTCCTCGCCAGCCGGGGCCTGCGGGTGACCAATCAGCGGCGCGCCATCCTCAGCGCCGCTTTCGAGGCCGCCCAGCACTTCACCGCGGAGGATCTCCTCGAGCACGCCCGGGCGATCGATCCGACCGTCTCCCGGGCCACCATCTACCGGACCCTTCCCATCCTCACGGATAGCGGGTTGATCCGAGAGGTCGATGTGGGTCGGGACTACAAGTACTACATGGTCCACCGCTCCACGGAGAACTTCAAGGCCCAGGTGATCTGCGAGGATGACGACAGCATCCACGAGATCGACGCTCCCTTCATGGAATGGTACGGCAAGGCGGTGGCGGCGAAGCTGGGGATGGAGGTGGTCTCCCAGCGCCTGCAGGTGCAGGCGCGCTACCGGAGGGACAAGCCCGGAGAGGATTGGGACCACCCCGGCGGGCAGAGCTCTGCCTGAGAGGCTTGGGCGAGGAGATATTTTATGGACGGAGGCCATTCCACGGAGCGCGGGGAGTCCCCCCAGGACCTCAGTTTCGAGATCGAGTTCTTCGAGGCGCTCTCCCGGCGGGACCCGGCGGACGTGCGCGTACTCGAGGCCCTCGCCCAGTTCTACACGCGGAGCGGCCGCCTGTCCGACGGACTGCGGGTCGACCGCCGGATCGTCAAGCACGCCCCCGACAACCCCATCGCCCACTACAACCTCGCTTGCAGCCTTGCCTTGAAACGGCGGCGCAAGGAAGCCGTCGCGGAGCTGCGGCGCGCCTTCGAGTGTGGATACGACGACATTTCCTGGATCCTGCGCGACGGGGACCTGAACAATCTGCAGGGCTATCCGCCCTTCTTCGAGCTCCTCGCGGAGATGGACGAGAAACTCGGCCGGGGCGGCCCGTGGGCTGACTGACCGGGCCTTGGACGGGAACCCACGACCGCCGCTGGAGGATCTTCCCTGGCGGATATGGATCTCCCCGAGCACGGACCCCTACCGGAACGCCGCTCTCGAGGAGGTGCTCCTCGGCGACCGGGGCACCCCCCACCTCCTCCTCTACCGGAATCGCGACTCCCTGCATCTGGGCAAGAACCAGTACCCTTGGGCGCAGGTGCGGGTGGAGGAGTGGCAGCGGGAGCCCCTGCCTCTTCTCCGGCGCAGTACGGGAGGGGGCACCGTCTTCCACGACGAGGGCAACCTCAACTTCGGCTTTGTCGCGGATGCCCCCGTGGGGACCGCTTTCCGCGAGCACCTCGCCCTGGTGCAGGCCGCGCTCGCCCGGCTCGGGCTGGCCACTGAGCAGCGGTCGCCGAGCGATCTCCTCGTGGAGGGTGCGAAGGTCTCCGGCAACGCCCAGTGCTGCACCCGCGGTCGTCTCCTCCACCACGGAACCCTCCTCTGGCGGACCGATCCGGCCCGGGTGCAGCGCTACCTGACTCCCACGGCGGGCGGTTATGAGTCCCGGGGTATTGATTCCCGCCGTTCCCCCGTGCGGAACCTCGCCGACCGGTTCCCGGCCATCACGGACGCCGAGGAATTCCTCCGGCAGCTCGCGGCGGCCTTCGCCGAGGCTTGCCCGCGGGCCGTCCCCGGAGGCGCCCTGCCCTCGGCGTGGGAACGCACTGCGGATGTCCGCCATGCCGGTTGGCGGGACCCGGCCTGGGTGTACGGTCGGTCGCCGCGGACCACCTACCACCGGCGCGTGGAAACGGCCGCGGCGGTGCTCGAGTGGCGGGCGACCGTGCAGAGAGGGAAGCTTACGGAGGGAGCCTGCTGGTGGGTACGGGAGGGCCGCCGCACGGAGCTTCCCGCCGTTGCCCCGGCCCTCGAGGGCACCTGGCACGAGCCGGAGGCCGTCCGGGCCCGGCTGGCGGAACTGCCGCTGGCATCCCGCGAGCGCCTCCCCCTCCCTCCGGACGACCTCCGCCTCTTTTTCTGAGGGCGGGAGGGGGCTCTCTCCGGGAGGATCCCGCTCCCCTTCGCCGATCGGGATTGTCGAGGAAAGCGATGCCACCCATCGTCGCTCCCATGCTGGAGCCGCTCCGCCGTCAAGTCCACCAGGCTACCGTCCGTCTGCACGAGGACGGTCTGGCCGATCCCTACCGCGGGGTCCTCACCGCCTACGACGAGCGCCGCCGGCTGGCGTTGGCCCGCCCGCGCGGGCCCGCCGTGGACCAGCTCAGCCCGGAACGGCTGCTCGTGGTGAGCGGGCGCACTGGGCAAGTCGTCGAGGGAGGTGCCGCGCCGATGCCGGTGGTCGCCGCTCACGACCGCATTCACGACTCCTTTCCCGGGATCGGCGCGGTGGTCTCGGTCGACTCGCGGTACGCCACCATGTGGGCGCAGGCGGGCCGGCCGATTCCCTGCTTCGGGGCCGCCCATGCCGAGCTCTTCGCAGGTCCGGTACCGATCGCCCCGAGGGTGGGGGACGAAGTGCCCGCGGAAAACTTTTTCGAGGCGGCTGCGGAAAGGGTGGTGGAACTGTTTGCGGGGGAGGAGCTCGACCCGGCCGCGGTGCCCGGTTGCCTCGTCCACCAGTGGGGAGGCTTCGTTTGGGGAAGCAGTGTCGAGGAGGCCCTGCGCCACGCCACGTCCCTCGAGAGGATCGCCGAGCGCGCTCACGGCACGCTCCTGCTCAATCCCGCGGCCGGAGCACTCTCCCCCGCCACTGTGGCCCGCCACCGCCAGTTGGTGGACCGGCAGGATCCCACCACCGCGTCGGGTCGGCGCCGGCGCCCCATCGAGACGACCGGTCCCTAGGGCCCGTCCACCGGCTCGGCGGGCGGGAGGAGGACACTCCGCAGCAACCGGCGGGTCGCCTCGGCTCGCGGCTGGCGGCATACCTCCGCGGTCGGCCCGCTCTCCACCAGCTTGCCGTGGTCCAGCACGATCAGGCGGGTGCAGAGGTACTCGACGAGGGGCAGGTCATGGGAGACGAAGACCAGCGCGACTCCGCGCTCCTCGTGGAGGGCACGGAGGAGCCGGACAATCGCACCCTGGGTGGAGACATCGAGCGCGCTGACCGCCTCGTCGCAGAGGAGGACCGCCGGCTGGGGGGCGAGAGCACGGGCGATGCTCACGCGTTGCCGTTGGCCCCCGCTGAGGGCGTGGGGCTTGCGGTGGAGGAGGGCTGGATCGAGCCGGACGGACCGCAGCAGGTCCGCTGCCTCGGCCTCGAGGGCGTCCCCCCGCGGGGGGTCCTCCCGCACGGCAATCGCCTCCCGGAGGATCCGTCGCACGGAATGGCGGGGATTCAGGCTGTGGTAGGGATCCTGGAAAATCATCTGCAGGTGGCGTGCCCGGGCCCGGCGGGATTCCCGCCGATGGTCGAGCACCGGGAGGGTCCCGGCCCGCACCTCGCCCCTCGCGTGGGGTTCCAGTCCGGCGAGCGCCCGGACGAGGGTGGACTTGCCGCTCCCGCTCTCCCCGACGATCCCGAGCCGTTCCCCCGGGGCGACCGCAAGGTCCAGAGGGGCCAAGCCCTCCTTGCCCCCGGGATAGGTGACGGCGAGGGCGCGGGCCTCGAGGACGGGCGGGGAAGCCGCCGGCGCGGGGCAAGGTCTTCGGTGGCCTTCGGATCCGCTCATGCTGAATCCCCTCCCGCGACGGGGGCAGCGGTGAAGTCGGGCCGGGGCAGGGCCGCCAGCAGCTCCCGGGTGTAGGGATGAGCCGGCGCCTGGAGGACTTCCTTCGTGCGGCCCTGCTCGAGCGTGCGCCCGCCGCGCAGCACGGTCAGCTCGTCCGCGTAGTGGTGGACGATGCCGAGGTCGTGGGTGACGAGGAGGACCCCGGTACGCTCGCGCCGGGCGAGGTCCCGGATCAGGTCGAGGATGTCCCGCTGGGTGGTGGGGTCGAGCGCGGTGGTCGGCTCGTCCGCCACGAGGAGGAGGGGTTGGTTGGCCATGGCCATGGCGATGAGGACCCGCTGCTGCATCCCGCCGCTGAGGTGGTGGGGAAAGGAGCGGAGGAGGCGGGGGGTCGGTTCGAGCTGGACGGAGCGGAGGAGCCCGGCCACCCGGTCCCTGCGTGCGGCCCGGCCCCGTGCCCCGCCGTGGATTGCTTCGGCGATCTGGGAGCCGATCCGCATGGCGGGATGGAGGGCCGTCCCGGGTTCCTGGAAGACCATCGCGACCTTTCGCCCGCGCAGCGGGGCAAACCTCTCGGGAGCATCGGCGGGCAGGACTTCGTCCCCGAGGAGGACCCGACCCTCCACCCGGACGGCCTCCCCGGGCAGGAGCCCGATCGCCGCGAGGCCCGCGGTGGACTTGCCGCTGCCGCTCTCCCCCACGAGGGCGTGGATCTCGCCGGGGCGTACCGCGAGGGAGAGGCCGTCGAGGGCAGGGGTGGGCGTGTCCTCGTAGGTGACACCCAGCCCCTCGAGACGGGCGGCGGGAGAAGGGGCGTCGGACGACGGTGGGCAAGCGGGCACGGAGGGGGGAGGACGGGAGGATGAGGGACGGGAAGGGGTCAGCGCAAGCTGACCGCATCCACATCAAAGGCGATTCGGACATCTTCGGGAACTTCCATCCGGGCGTCGATGGCCGTGAGTCGTCCGGTGGTCTGGAGGACGGCCGAGGAAAAGTACCAGAGCTGCACGCGGTACTCGTCCGCCCATTTCTCGATGGGGGCGGGGGCGGGCCCGCGGATCTCCACACTGGCGGGCAGGTGTTCCTCGGCAGCCCTCGCCCACTGGTCGGCCACGAACCAGACCTTCTCCTCGTTGCGGCCGGTGAAGAGTTGCCGGATGAGATGGCGCTCCGGCGGGTAGCGGAATTCCCGTCGCTGTTCGAGCTCCTCTTCGAGGAAGGCCTCGAAGTCGCGCTGCCGGGCGTACTGGATGGGGGAGGCCGAGGGGGTCAGGGTCTGCACGACGACCTCACCGGCGCGTTCCCCCCGCCCGGCCCGCCCGGCCACCTGCACGAGCAGTTGGAAGGTGCGCTCGGCGGCCCGGAAGTCCTCCTGGTGGAGGGAGAGATCGGCGTCGACAAGGCCGACGAGGGTAACGTTCGGGAAATCGAGCCCCTTCGCGATCATCTGGGTGCCCACGAGCACGTCGATCCGCCCCCGGCGGAATTCGCGGAGGATACCCCGCAGCTCGTGGCGGCGGCGGGAGGCGTCCGCGTCCACCCGCACGATCCGGGCGGAGGGGAGCAGCTGCCGGGCCGCCGCTTCCACTTTCTGCGTGCCGGTGCCCTTCCACTGGAAGTTCCGCGAGCCGCACTCGGGGCACTTGGCGGGGGCCGGTCTCTCGTAACCGCAGAGGTGGCAACGCATGATCCGGTCCGTCTGGTGGAGGGTGAGGGTGAGCGAGCAGTGGGGGCACTCCTGGGTGGCCCCGCAGTCCGGGCAGAGTGCCGTGGTGGCGAAGCCGCGGCGGTTGAGGAAGAGGATGCTCTGCTCGCCGCGCTCCACGCGCTCGGCGAGCTTTTCCCGGAGCAGGGGGGTGAAGATGCCGCCGGCTTTCCCGGTCCGCGAGGCCCGGCGAAGGTCGACGATGTGGAAGAGGGGCAGCTGCCGGTCGTCGACCCGCTTGGTGAGCCGGACGAGCTGGATCTTGCCGCGACGGACATTGGCCAGGGATTCGAGGGAAGGGGTCGCCGAGCCGAGCACGCAGAGCACCTCCCGCCGGGAGGCGCGCAGGAGGGCGACATCGCGCCCGTGGTAGCGCGGGGCCTCTTCCTGCTTGTAAGCCGGCTCGTGTTCCTCATCGACAATCACGAGGCCGAGGTCGCGGAACGGCGCGAAGACCGCGGAACGGGCCCCCACTACCACGGCGGCCTCCCCGGAGACCGTGGCGCGGAAGGCGTCCGCCCGCTCTCCGGCGGAGAGGTTCGAGTGCCAGACGACCACACGGGTGCCCGCCGCCAGCAGGCGCGCCCGCACCCGGGCGACGGTCTGGGGAGCCAGCGCGATCTCCGGGACGAGGAAGAGGACTTGCCGGCCTTCCGCGAGGGTGCGCTCGATCAGGCGAAGGTAGACCTCGGTCTTGCCCGAGCCGGTCACCCCGTGGAGAAGCCAGGCGGCATAACCGCCGCCCGCGCGGGCCTCCTCGAGAATGCGGACCGCCTCCGCCTGCTCTGCGGTCAGCGGGGGTGGCTCCCCTTCCTCGGCAGCCTCGTCCGCGAGCTCGTCGCTGTAGGCCGCGCGGTGGAGGGTGCGGTGGGCCATGCGGGCGAGGCCCTTCTCCACGAGGCCGTCCGCGACAGCGGTGGAGAGGCCGAGCTGGCGGAGGAGGGGGGTGCGGGGGACCGGGCCGTTCTGCTCGAGGAGGACCTCGAGCAGCCGGGCCTGCTTGGCGGCCCGGCGCCGGAGGGTGAAGAGGGTTTCCTCCCCGACGGGACGGACGGCCTCGAGCACGCTCTCCCGCCGCGGCCCGGTCCCGCTGCGCACGGGGGCGGGGATCATGGCCTCGAGGACGGTAGGGAGGGGGGCGAGGTAGTAGCGCGCGATCCACTGGGCCAGCTCGAGGAGGTCCCCGGGCAGGGCGGGGCGCCCGTCGGCGAGGTGTCCGGAGAGGTTGCGGATGCGATCCTCCGGGACGTCAGTGGTCCCACTCACGGCGAGGACGAGGGCATTTTCCCGGCGGCGCTGCAGGGGTACGATCACCAGCGAGCCGGGCCCGACCTCCGCGAGGGCGGGTGGAATCCGGTAGGTGAGACGGAGGTCTCCGGCCCGGAGGGGAACCACGGTGGCGTAGCGGGGTCCGTCCGGCTGGAGGAAGTCTGGGAGCGCATCGCCGATCCTCCCATTGCGCGGACGGCACGACCCGGCGGCAAGCGGATAGGATGGAGCCGGGAGGGCCGTGAGCTTCGGCAGCCTCACCGCATCTCCCGCGCGGGGGTGGCGAGGCGCCGGAAGAGGTCGCGGAGCAGGCGGCCGATCCGGTAGGTGAGGGTGTCCGGCGTGCGGGGCGCACTGTGCAGGAGGGCGACGAGCTGGTCGTAGTCCCGTGGGCGGGGCTGCAGCCGCAGGCGGCGGGCGTCGGCCCGCTCGGAATCCTCTTCGACGCTGCAGGGCACGGAGGGGCCGGAGGGTAGCTCGAGGGTGCCCTCGCCGGAGTCGGGCAGGTCCTCCCCGCGGATGCGGGCGTTGTCGAGACCGAGCTCGAGGACCCTCCCGGGGCGTGGACCCTCGCCGGCGGGCCGCAGGGCACAGGGCCGCAGGAAGCGCCGGGTATCGCCGGGAGGGCGCGGGATCTCGATGCAGAGGAGCGCGGTGAGTCCGAGGACGAGGACATTGTAAAGGGACCAGAAGAGGACGATCCATTTCCCGTCGGTGCCCGCACGGTAGCCGGGCCCGGGTAGGAGCAAGCCGTAGGCGAATCCTCCGAGGTAGAGGGCGAGCACGGCGAGCACGGGCACGAGGAATCGCCACTGGAGGAGGACCTGGGAGTGGTCTCCGCCTTTTGCGGTGACCTCGAAGGGATGGGGGCGACGGGAGAACAGGCCGGAAGCGATGGACCGGAGCACGGCCGGGGCCACGATGAGTTGACTGGCGTCGTTGAGGAGGGGGAGCAGCTTGCCGCGGGAAAGGAAGGAAAACACGCCGAGCATCCATAGGTAGTAGACCCCGAAGTGGAGAACGACGGCGGGCAGGTCGGTGTCGACCAGTACCAGGTCGAACCACCAGTAGAGGAGGGGCACGAGGACGGCGGCGAGCCGGAAGGAAAAGGTTCCGGTCCAGTAGAGGGCGGCGTCGAGCACGCTGAAGCGGTCCCGCAGCCGCAGTCCGTTCGCGCCGAGGGGACCGAGTCGGCTGCGGGCGATCTGGAAGAGCCCGAGGGACCAGCGGGTGCGCTGGGTGACGAACTCCTTGATGCCCTCGGGAGCCAGGCCCTCGGTGAGGGCTTCGTTCAGGTAGACGGTGGTGTAGCCGTGCTCCTGCAGGGCGAGACTGAGGAGGAAGTCCTCGGTGATGCTCTCGGTGGGGAAGCCCCCGGCCGCCTGCAGCGCCTTCACCCGCAGGAGGGAGCAGCTCCCGCAGCAGAAACTGATGCCCCAGCCATCCCGGGCCGGTTGGACGGTATCGAAGAAGTAACGCTGCTCGTCGGGATAGGAGGTGCCAATCCCGAGGTTCTGCTGGACCGGGTCGGGATTGAAGAAGTGCTGCGGGGTCTGGACGATGCCCACCGAGGGATTGGCCATGAGGGGGAGAGTGCGCTCGAGGAAGTCCCGGTGCGGGACGAAATCGGCATCGAGGATGGCGAGGAAGTCCGGGGGGTGGTCCCGGCTGAGGAGGTGGTGGAGGGCGGCGTTCAGGTTGCCAGCCTTGGCGTGATGGTGCTCGTCGCGGCGGAGGTAGGTGACGCCGCGGCTTTGGCAGAATTTCTCCAGCCAGTCCCGGTCTCCATCGTCGAGGACGACCACCTCGAGTGCGGGGTGCTCCACCTGGAGGGCGCCGGTGACCGTCCGTTCCACGACCTCGGCTTCCTCGTCGTAGGTGGGAACGAGCACGGCCACGGAGGGTTCCCCCTCGGAGGGCCACCATGGGAGGGCGCGGTCGACTTCGGGGGAACGGTTCCGCTGGCGGCTGAGCAGGACGAAGGAAGTGACCGAGGCAAGGGCAGCGGTTGCTTCCAGCCCGAGAAAGAGGAGGGCCGCCGTGAAGTCGGGGGTGTCGTCCGGGGGAGGGAGGGTTTCCGTGACGCGCCAGTGCAGGTAGCTGCCGGTCAGGGCGAGAGCCGTCCCGAGCACGAGCACGCGGTCGGCGGTGCGCTCGGGGCGCAGCAGTGACCGGGAGAGCAGGACGGCGCCGAGGGTGAGGAGCAGCCAGAACAAGCTGACCCCGAGTTCTCCCGGGTAGAGGAGGAAGTTCATTCGCTCACCCGAGGAGTCGGCGCAGCCAGCCCACGGGCCCATCCTCGAAGTAGACTCGTCCGGTCCGCCCGATGGCGCAGTCGAGTTCGGGGTGGTGGTGGAGTCCGGGAACCTTCACGGCGACAATGAAAAGATCTTCCTCCTTTTCCGCGGGTAGGCTGCTGGCGAAACGGCCGTCCAGTCCGCCGGCCTGCTCCCCGTAGCGAAGGAGTACCTCCCCCTCGAGGCGGGGGCCGTCGGCCGGGAAGAAGAGGGCGGGGTCACCGGCGCGGAGTTGGTTGTAGACGGAGCGCCGGACCCGGACGGTGACCAGGACCGAGGAACAGTCGACGATCTCGAGGACGGTTTCTCCTGCCCGCACAAGTTCGCCGTCCTCAGAAGGAAGCGACCAGACGCGGCCGGAGGCGGTGGAACGGAGGGTAAATTGGGTGCGCTGGATGCGGTACTTCTTTTCTTCCCGGATCTCCCGGTCGAGCGCCTGCAGGCGGGAGCGGTCGGTGAGGAGCTGGTTCTCGAGGGAACGGCGAAGCAGGCGGAGGTCGTAAAGGCGCTCCTCGGTCGCGGAGAGGTCGTTCTGGCCGGCTTCGATGGAAAGGCCCTGTCGATGGGCCTTCAAAC
Source organism: uncultured Opitutia bacterium (assembly GCA_913056175.1). Taxonomy (GTDB): domain Bacteria; phylum Verrucomicrobiota; class Verrucomicrobiia; order Opitutales; family Puniceicoccaceae; genus CAJXLM01. The sequence goes on from CAJXLM010000021.1 coordinate 39,986, forward strand.
GGGTTTCCAGGGTGCGGATCCGCGCGCGGTGTTCCTCCACGGCCTGGGCTTCCTCGGTTGCCCGGGCCGCCAGGCGGTCGCGTTCCTGAAGAACCGTGGCGTCCTGTTGGATCAGGGCTTCTGAGCGCGCGAGGTCGTCCTCGGCGACTTCCGACCGGGCTTGCGCGGCGGCCAGCCGGGCCTGACGGACCGCCAGTTCCGCGGAGAGCTCCTCGATTTTTAGCTCGTGAAAGACTGCCTCGCGCTCCTCCAGGCGGTTCAAGGTTTGTCGTAGGTCCTTCAATCGCCGGTCCCGCTGCGCGATCTGCGAGAGGAGAATCTCGCGCTGGTACACGCGGTCGTGGATCTCGGTGTCATCGAACAAGGGGTCGGTCACCGTCGCGAGGCTCTCCCCTTCGTGAATGGCGTCTCCGGTCTGGAGTGAACCGAGGTCAAGGATCCCGCGAATGGGGGTTTCCAGGGTGGCCAGCGTGCCGTTGATGACCGCTTCCTGGCTGCGCTCGGCGAATTGCACGCGGAGGAGCAGGAGAAGAGCGATTCCGGCAAGGGGAATTCCGAGGTAGAGGCGTTTGCGTCGGATCATGAAGGACGGCTGCGCGGGAAATCCGTGTCGGGGTGAGCCCGAAAGGCAGGAGGAACCTTACAGGACACAAACCGAAACCGACTGGAGGGAACTGCAAGGAGACCGAGCCTTTTTGGGTGGATCGGGCTCCCGGGCGTGGGAAACGGGGAAACGCGGAGGAGGAAACGGCGGGCCCGCCCGGCCCGGAACACGGTTCCTTGTCGCGGGAGAAAAAGTGAGGACGGTAGGATCGTACGGTCAGAAGTTCGGGTGGGACGGGCCGTGGACGAGGCAGCAGGAATGTCGCCCAGGGAAGATTCGGGAAGATCTCCGGCGGTCGGCAGCCATCCGTCGATCGCGGAGGGCGGTGGGTCGGTGAAGAAGCTCGCCGGGCTGGAACGGTTTCTCGGGGAGGGAGACGGAAAACCGCGGCAAGACGAGGGTGGCTGCGGGCGGAACAAGCGAAGGTCTGGGGGACGGACCAGGTCAGCTCCCTCCTTTCCTCGCTGAGACCAGCAACCGACGGAAGGAAGGCACAGTCGGCGGGTGGTCCCACTCTTTCCGGAAAGAAAGCGGTCCCCCAAGGACGGCCCGCGCGAAGCGGGTGGGGGACCCCCGGCGGGCGACCGGTTTGCAGAGAGAGAGACAGAGAAGAGGGCGACTGCAGCGATCCCACCCCAACCTCTCCTCCGTTCCAGCCTCCCGGAAACGCCGGCACGATTGCGCAGGGAGCGGACTACCGAAATGCCCCAACCCGGACGAATCCCCTCTCCTCCCACCGACCCCCGCAAACCCTCCCCCCAAAGAAAACCCTATCCCCCGACCAACCTGGGCGGATCACAGGAATGACCGGCTCTATGAGGGACAAACCTTGCAAACGCTCCACGCGCCAGTCGGTCGGGCCAAGGGGCCACCGTGGTCCGCGGGTTGTGAAACGGGGCCAAGGACGGCAGCGAGGGAACAGCTGAGGCTGTCGTGAAGGGAGGGGAGCGGCAGAGAAGACCTCTGCGGACCGGACTACCGAAAAGTCGGGTCGAAGGGCGAACGGGTTAGGGGCCGAAGGGCGACGGGTTAGCCAGTCGCAAACCCGGGCGGATCAAAGGAATGATCGGCTCTATGAGGGACAAACCTTGTAAACGCCCCACGCGTCAGTCGATCGGGCCAAGGGGCCACCGTGGTCCGCGGGTTGTGAAACGGGGCCAAGGACGGCAGCGAGGGAACAGCTGAGGCTGT
>CAJXLM010000022.1 GCA_913056175.1 uncultured Opitutia bacterium
CCAGCACCACCACCCCGCAGAACTCCGCCACCTTCCCCATCATCGCCAACAGCACACGGCAGTCCTCCTCCCCCAACACCGGCAACCGGTCCACCAGCTCACTCCGCACGTAGTACACCCCACTCCCCTCCACCTTGTAACGCGCCATCCGCATCGTAACCCCACCAGAAAACATGTTTTCTCTCTTTGCAAGCTCAATGTGGGGGACAGACGTGCAGCAACCCCCCCCCTGTAGGGGAAAGCTTGAGGGCAACGGGGGGGTTGCTGGGGAAAGGTGCGGGGGGCGTTTTGTTGGGAGGGCGGACTTTCTTGGGGGGCAGTGCGAGGAGGAGGCGGGCGGGGGTCTTGGTCGCGGTGGGCTCGGTCGGCTCCCTCGGGCGGAAGCGGTCCGGGGCGTGGGGTGTCCGGCCCGGTGGGGCCTCCGGGATATCCGTCCGGTAGAGCCCCCCAGGGTTTGCGGCCTTCGGCCGGCTCCGGTTGGCGGGATGCTTCTGTCGGGGACGGCGGCTTTTTTTTCGAGGTTCACCGTCTCTCCCCTGATTCCCGGCACTTTGGCAATGATGGATAACAGGAGCCCTGAGGTCGACAAGCTTGACCTGCGGGATCTTTTCCCGGAATTCGTGGAAGTAATTTCACCGGCGGAGCGCCATCCTAGCACGATTCCTCCCGCGACGTACCGTTCCCCTCCCGGGAATCCCAGCGGGTTGGTTGCCCGCCACGACACAGCGCCTTTTCCATCCTCGGTCACTCTCCCCCCGCAGAGCTCTCCCGGGCGCCGCACCGCCCGAAGAGCCAAGGCTCCAGAGCTGGAAGAGGCTTCCCCAGGGGGCCTCGAGAATCGTCGACTCCACCGGAGAGACCCTCTGCGCCGTGGAGTTCCCCCGGGAACCCCAGCGTTCGCCGCGAAGATAGCATGCCCTCGAGCGACCGAGGAGGGAGGAGGACAGTCGGCGCTCTACCCCGACGGCCGGAGCGCGCAGCGGCTCGAGTGCGGGCGTTTCCTCCCGGTGGCCAGAACCAGGTGGGACTCGGGCGCTATCCCGACGAAGTAGATCCGAAGTCGGAACACCCACGGGCCGAGATCGCATGATCCCCCGATCCTCGCCGGCCCCGGTTGGGCCCTGTATGAGGGACAGACCGTCTGTAACCCACAGAGGCAAGAACTGCGGAAACCTTTCCCGGGGCGGCTCACCCAAAGGGTGAAAGGTTCCGGACAATGCTCCGGCGCGCGGAGAACGGGGGGTTCCCCGATCCTCGTCGGCCCCGGTTGGGTTACGTTTGGGGGACAGACTGCTGACTGCCCAACGATGGAGGAACACCCGCGACCCTTCCCGGGGCGGCTCACTCAAAGGGTGAAAGGTTCCGGACAATGCTCCGGCGCGCGGAGATCGGGAAGTTCCCGATCCTCGCCGGCCCCGGTTGGGTTACGTGTGAGGGACAGACCGCTGACTGCCCAACGATGGAGGAACACCCGCGAACCTTCCCGGGACGGTTCACCCAAAGGGTGATAGATTCCGGACCCTGCCCCAGCGCGCGGAGATCGAGGGGTTCCCGATCCTCGCCGGCCCCGGCTGGGCTCTGTGTGAGGGACAGACCGTCCGCAACCCAACGGCTTAAGAACACCCGGGAACCGTCCTTGAGATGGCTTACTCAAAGGGCGAGATGATCTGAACGGGACCGAACTGTCGTTTTCTTGGTCCGTCCCCGCGGGACCGCTTGTTGGGCAAAAGAGCTCTTTGAGGGTGCTACCCTCTCGCCGTTCTCCTCCGCCCCCTCCTTGCTACCGGCGATGGGCGGGTCGCTTTTCCGGTCCATTGCTGTGCTCGCCCGCGTTCGGGTAAAGCGTCTTAGCAGACTCGAAGAGCGAAACCGAAACCACGATCGATCTCGTCAGTGCTTACCCGCGTTCGGGGAAAGCGGCTCACCGGACCTGAAGAGCGAGACCGAGAAGACGATCGATCTCTTCAGGGCTCACCCGTGTCCTGAGAGACCGCCTCATCGGAGGGGGACTCGAGGGTGGTGGCGAGGTGGGCGAGGAGGAGGGTAACGCGTTCGAGGCGGGCGGCAGTGTTCTTGCCGGCGGGGAGGCCCAGTTCGTGGTAGGAGAGACGGCCCTGGGCGAGGGTGATGGAACCGGCGGTGGTCCCCAATTCGTCGAGGACGCGGTCGGCGGTGGAGGCGGGGAAGCGGAGGACGAACCAGGCGGGAAGGTTGGTGGCGACGGAGATGCGCTGGTCGAACTCCGGCTTGTGACCGGCGACGCGGGTGAGCTTGCCGAGATCACTGCGCTCGAGACGGTTGAGTCCCCGCCGGGACCGGAGGCGAACGATGGCGTCCTTGCGGAGGGAAGTCTCCATGTGGAGGGCGGTGACCGACTGGCGAGTCCCCTTCCACCCCGTGGCGACCGGTTCGAGGGCGAGTTCGCGGCCCTCCCAGGTCCCGTGGAGGGCGGGCGGTCGCGGCCAGAGGCCGATCCGGGGCTGAGGGCCGCTGACCTCCTCGAGTCCGAAGCGCCCGGCGAGGCGCTCCACATTCCGGCGGAGGGAGCGGTGGCTGTGGGCGTTGAGACCGAGGGCGACCCCGGCGACCAGCACCAACAGGCCGAGGGCGAGGAGAACTTCGGGGAGGCCCATGCGGGCGGATCAGCCCTGGACGCCGCGCTCGCTCCGGCTCGGCCCCTTGCCACTGTGCCGGAGCTCCTCCCCGGTGACGTAGTAGACGACCTCCCGGGCGATGTTCTTGGCGTGGTCGGCGATCCGCTCGATCGACTTGGAAATGAGGACCAGCTCCATGAGGGCCTCGGCGTTGTCCCGCTCGCTCGTCAAGCGCTCGAGGAAACCCTCAAAATTCTCGTGGTTGAGGGAGTCGACCTCGGCGTCCCGGTCGACGACCGAGTGGCACTTGGCAACATCCTTCTCGATGAAGGCGTCGACGGCGTCCTTGAGCATGGCGAGGGCAATGGAGGTGGCCTCCGGGATCCCGAGCATTTCGCTGCGGTTGTCTCCCGGGAGTTCATCCCTCTCGAAGAGCCGGAGCATGCGCTTGGCGATGCTGGAGGCCTCGTCCCCGATCCGCTCGATGTCGTGGGTCGTCTTGATCGCCATGGCAATCAGCCGCACGTCGACGGAGACCGGCTGGTAGAGGGTCATGTACTGGACGGCGGCCTGGTCGATCTTCAGCTCCAGCTGATCGATTTCCTCGTCCTCGGCGATGATCTGGCGGCAGATGTCGCGGTCGCGTTTCTCAAAGAGCTCGAGCACGCGGCGAGTGTTGAATATCGCCTTCTCGGCCATCAGGATAATGTCCTGTTGGATGCCTTTCAGCTCGGCTTCGTAGTAGCGTTCCATATCGATTCCTTAACGACGCGGGGAGGAAAGGGCAAGCGGATCGGGGGCGCGCACCGTTCGCGGTTCAGCCGAAGCGGCCGGAGATGTAGGCCTCCGTCTGTTCCTCGCGGGGGTTCATGAAGAGCTTGGCCGTCGTTTCGTACTCGATGAGGTCACCGAGATAGAAAAAGGCCGTGCGGTCGGCGACGCGGCCGGCCTGCTGCATGTTGTGGGTCACGATGACGATGGTGTACTCCATCTTCATCTCGGCGATCAGTTCCTCCACCTTGGCGGTGGCGATCGGGTCGAGGGCCGAGCAGGGCTCATCCATGAGGAGCACCTCCGGCTGCACGGCGAGGGCGCGGGCGATGCAGAGCCGTTGTTGCTGTCCGCCGGAGAGGCCCGTACCCGGCTGGTCGAGCCGGTCCTTCACCTCGTCCCAGATGGCGGCCTTGCGGAGGGACCACTCGACGATGTCGTCGAAGTCGGACTTGCGGGTGGCGAGGCCGTGGATGCGCGGGCCGTAGGCGATATTGTCGTAGATGGACTTGGGGAAGGGGTTGGGCTTCTGGAAGACCATCCCGACCCGGGCCCGCAGCTGGACCGGATCGACCTTCGGGTCGTAGATATCCTGTCCGTCGAGGAGGATGGTGCCCTCGACCCGGGCGACATCGATCGTGTCGTTCATGCGGTTCAGGCAACGGAGGAAGGTGGACTTCCCGCAGCCGGAGGGGCCGATGAAGGCGGTGACCGCCTTTTCGTAGAGGTCGATGCTGACTTTCCGGATGGCCTGGGCGGCCCCGTAGAAGACATCGACCTCGTGGGTGGAGATCTTGGTCCGTTCCTGGTGGACCGGGCGTGCGGTCTCCCGGATCGGCTGGGTACTGGAAGAGTCGGTCACCATTTGCGCTCAAACTTGTTGCGAAGGAAGATCGCGAGCCCGTTCATCACGATCAGGAAACTGAGAAGGACGAGAATCGCGGCGGAGGTCCGGCTGACGAAGCCGCGTTCCGGGCTGTCCGCCCAGATGAAGATCTGGGTGGGCAGAGCGGTGGAGGCATCCAGGGGGGTGGCCGGCGCGGAGGTAATGAAGGCGTTCATCCCGATCAGGAGGAGCGGGGCGGTTTCCCCGAGGGCCTGGGCGAGCCCGATGATCGTGCCCGTGAGGATGCCCGGGAAGGCGAGCGGAAGGACGTGGCCGAAGACCACCTGGTGCTTGGAGGCGCCGACCCCGAGGGCGGCCTCGCGGATGGAGGGGGGGACCGCCTTGAGGGCGGCGCGGGTGGCGATGATGATCGTGGGCATGGTCATCAGCGAGAGGGTCATCCCCCCGACGAGTGGGGCCGACCGCGGCATGCCGAACCAGCCGAGGAACACGGCGAGGGCGAGCAACCCGAACACCACGGAGGGAACCGCGGCGAGGTTGTTGATGTTGACCTCGATGAGGTCACTGACCCGGTTCTTCGGGGCGAATTCCTCCAGGTAGATGGCCGCCCCGATCCCGAGCGGGAAGGAGATCACGAAGCAGACCAGCAGCGCCCAGAAGGACCCGATGAGGGCACCCTTCAGGCCGGCGAGCTCCGGGAAGCGGCTGTCCGGGCGGGTAATCAGGCCCCAGTTCAACTTCGTGCGGATGAGGCCCTCCTCCTTGAGAGCGTCGAACCAGGCGACCTCGCGGTTGTCGACCCGGCGGCGCTGCTCGGGCGTTTCCCGGTCGATCAGCCCCTTGTTCAGCTGATCGTAGGGATCGGAAACCGGTACGGAGATCCGGATGGTTTCGCCGATCCGGGAGGGATCGGCGGCCACCTTGTCGCGGAGGATGAACTGGGCGCCGTTGGAGGGAAGGCCACCGAGGGCGCGCCGGGTGGCCCGGTCTTCACCGGCCTCGGGAAAGTACTGGAGAAGGGCCGCCTCGATGACATCGTCGAACCCTCCGCGGGGAAGTTGTTCCTCGGAGACCTCGGCCGGATCCACATAGACATCGAGGGTGAGGTAGGTCTGGACGAAGGCCTTGTACCCCGTGCTGGTCAGCGACAGCAGGAGGATGGCGAGCATGAGAAAGGCGAAGGAGATCGCGCCGATGCCGAGGATTTGCAGGAAGATCTGGGAGCGATTCCGCTTCCGCACCCCTTTGCGGATCGTCTCGATGGCTCCTTTCTCGGAGCGGAGTACGGGCGGTAGGTCCATGGTGGTGGGGGCGGGTCCTCAGTCGTAGATCTCGCGGTACTTGCGGACGATGCGGATGGCAAAGATGTTGATGACCAGCGTCACCAGGAAGAGCATCATGCCGAGGGCGAAGGCGGCGAGGGTCTTCGGGTTGTCGAAGGAGGTGTCGCCGATCAGCAGGGTGACGATCTGGACCGTGACCGTGGTGACGCTCTCCAGCGGGTTGACGGTGAGCTTGGCAATGAGGCCGGCGGCCATCACGACGATCATGGTCTCGCCGATGGCCCGGCTGACGGCGAGGAGAATCCCCCCGACGATGCCCGGGATGGCGGCGGGAAAGAGGACCTTGGTGACCATCTCCGCCCGGGTGGAGCCCAGCCCGAGGGAGCCCTCGCGGAGGGATTGGGGAACGGCGGAGAGGGCGTCCTCGGCAAAGGAGGAGATGAAGGGAATGAGCATGATCCCCATGACCCCGCCGGCGGCCATGGCCGTGTTCGGCGAGACCGGGATGCCGAGGGAGGCGCCGAAGGAGCGGAGGGCCGGCGCGACCACGAGAATGGCGAAGAAGCCATAGACGACCGTGGGAACCCCGGCGAGGATCTCGAGAATCGGCTTGGCGACGGCACGCACGCGCTTGGGAGCGAACTCGTTCAGGTAGATCGCCGACATCAGGCCGACCGGGATGGAGAGGAGGAGGGCGAGGATCGTGATGACGATCGTGCCGAGGATGACCGGGATCCACCCGAAGGCGCCCTCGGCGGCGACCTGGTCCTCGCGGAGAGGGATCTGGGGCTCCCAGTTGAGCCCGAAGAGGAATTCCCCGACCGGGACCCGCTCGAAGAAGCGGACCGTCTCGAAGAGGAGGGACGCGACGATCCCGAAGGTCACGAAGATGGCGACCGTCGCGCAGAAAATCATGAGCCCGGAGAGGGTGCGCTCGACCTTGTGGCGGGCACGAAAGATATCGGAAACCTTCTGGCGGGCGAGGAGGACCAGCAGTCCACTGAGGGCGGCGGCCACGATCACCATGAGGACCGAGCCGACCTGGCGGAGGGAGTTGAGACGCTCGGCGGCCTCCAGTTTCCACGGTTCGGGCGTGCCGAAGATCCGGCCGCCGGCAATGGACTTGATTTCGGCGAGGGTGAGCTGGCGGGCTCCCTTGGAGAGGCCGTCGAGGGTGCCCGCGGGCAGGCCGCTCATCACCAGCCAGTCGATGATCGGACCTTGCAGGATCAACCAGAAAAGGACCACCACCACCGCCGGGATGGCCGCGGTGAGGAAGGAATAGAGCCCGTGGAAGCCGCTCAGCGAATGGAGGCGGGCGCCCCCCTCGCGGAGGACACTGGCGGCCCTCCGGTTCCAGAGGTAGCCGGCGATCGAAACCGCGAAGAGTACGGTGAAGGCGGTGAGGGCCATCGGCGGGGAAAAGGAAAAGGACGCCGGGAAGGATCGGACTGTCCCGGCGTCCCGTCCAGAATTTCCGGGAGAAGCGCGGCCGGTTACTTGCCGGACATGCTCTTGCCGTTGATCACGGCGTCCTGCAGCCGGGCGCGGCGGTCATCGCTGAGGGAGACCAGCCCGCGCTCGCTGAGGTAGCCCCCCGGGGCAAGGGCGTCCTCGGACATGTACTCCTCGATGAAGACCTGCATGTTCGGGATGACGCCGCGGTGCGCGTTCTTCACGTAGAAGAAGAGCGGGCGGGAGACCGGGTAGGACTTGTCGGCGATGGTCTCCGGGGACGGGTCCACGCCGTTGATGGCGACCGGCTTGAGGGCGTCGAGGTTCTCGAAGAGGAAGGAGTAGCCGAAGATTCCGAAAGAATTCGGGTCGGCGTTGAGGCGCTGCACGATGAGGTTGTCGTTCTCGCCAGCCTCGACGAACTGGCCGTCGGTGCGCATGCGCGAGCAGTTTTCCTCGACCCAATCGCCGTCGAATCCGCCTTCCTGCACGTAGTCGAGCTCCTCGCAACCGGCGTGCATGGCCAGTTCGACGAAGGCGTCACGGGTGCCGGAGGTCGGGGGAGGCCCGTAGACGAGGATCTCGGTGTCGGGGAGCTCCGGGTTGATCTGCGACCAGGTCCGGTACGGGTTTTCCTGCCACTCCCCGTCGACCGGAACTTCGGCAGCGAGAGCGAGGTAGATTTCCTCGAGGGAGAGGTCCCAGTCGAAGTCGTTCTGGCGGGAGAGGGCCATGGAAAGGCCGTCAAAGCCGATCATCGCCTCGGTGATGTCGGTGACCCCGTTTTCCTGGCAGAGCTCCCACTCGGACGCCTTCATGGCGCGGGAGGCACCGGTAACGTCGGGGTAAGACGCGCCGATCCCCTGGCAGAAGATCTTCATCCCCCCGCCAGTGCCGGTTGATTCCACAATCGGGGAGGGTGACCCGGTGGAGTTGGAGAACTGCTCCGAGACCGCCTGCGTGTAGGGGAAGACCGTGGAGGATCCGACAATGCGGATCTCGTCGCGGGCCATCACGGCCGAGGCGGTGACCGCCGCGCCGAGACCGACCACGCTGAGGAGTTTCTTGGTATCCTTCATGGATTCTAGGTTGCTTTCGATGTGAGGTTGGTTGGTTGGCAACTAGGTTGCGCCTCCATGGGGTGAGCCGGGAGGCGGTCGCCAACAAGAGCAAAGCGGCCGGACTCTGTGACATTTTTGTAACAAACCACAGGGGATTGATCCCGAGTGACTTACCAATCGGTGGATCCCGCCCCGGAGGACCGCCTCCCGCAGTTCCCCCGGGGGCGGTACCGCGGGTGTTTTACTGAGCCCGCGGCAGGCGCAGCTCAAAGCGGCTGCCCCCCGGCCCCGTGCGGGCGAGGGTGATCTCGCCGCGGTGGGCGGCGAGGATGCGCTTGACGATGGAGAGCCCGAGCCCCGACCCCTCCGACTCTCCGGAGAGGAAGGAGTCGAAGATCCGCCGCTCCAGCCCGGGGTCGATCCCCGTACCGGTATCCTCGATCGCCAGGCAGAGGATCTCCTCCCCCTCCCCTTCCGCGGCGAGCTCCAGCCCGATGCGGCCCCCGTCGGGCATCGCCTGGAGGGAGTTGATCAGCAAGTTGAGGATGGCCTGTTGGATCTGGCCCTTGTTCGCGTCGACCTCGGCCCCGCGGAGAGGATCCGGGCAGGCGAAGGACACCTCCACCCGCGCCTGCTGCAGCTTGATGCGCACCAGCTGCAGGCTTTCCTCGACGAGGGTGGCCAAGCGGTAGCGCGAGCGCAGGGCCGCCCCCGGCTTGCCGAAGTCGAGCACCCGCGAGACGATGCCCTCCAGCTCGGCGATCTTCTCGCGGATGATGCGGATGTCCTCGTACCGCTCGTCTCCCTGCGGCCACTCGAAGTCGATCGAGCTGAAGAGCAGTTCGATCACCGTGAGCGGGTTGCGAATCTCGTGGGCAATCTCCGCGGAGAGCAGGCCGAGAGTGGTGAGCTTGTCGTTGCGGTTCAGCTGCTCCTCGGACTCAAAGATCCGGCGGTAGAGCCGGGCGTTCTCGAGGGCGACCGCCCCGAGGCTGGCGAGGGCGGTCATCCGCTTTTTCTCGTCGTTGTTGAAGCGGTGGGCGTGGTCCAGGTAGACCGACAGCACGCCGAGCGGTTCCCCCTCGAAGAGGACCGGCGTGGCCAGCATGGAGACCAGGCCCTCTTCCTGGACCAGCCGGACGAAGTGGTGTTCCTCCGTGCGGGCGAGGTCGAGTACCTCTACCTGACGTTTCTGGCGGACCGCGGTGCCCAGCGAGCTTTCCTCCACCCCCAGTTCCTCCCCGTAGGCGCGGGGCCCAGCCTCTTCCCGGAGGGCCCGCAGCACCAGGCGGCCATCCCGGTCGCCCCGGAGGAAGACGGCGGCAAGGCGGGCCCCGAGCAGGAGCCGGGCCGCTTCGGCGACCGAGTCGAGGAGTTGGTCCGGGTCCCGCTTGGAGACGATCGACTGGCCCAGCTGGACGAGGACCTCCAACTGGGACGCCCGCGTGCGCAGTTGCTGGACCGTCCAGAGCTGGGAGACCGCCCGGGTGGCCTCGCGGGTGAGGAGGCGCAACAGCGGGAGATCGCCCGGTCCGAAGCGCTCCGGCTGGTCACTGTCCAGATTAACGACCCCGATGACCTGGCCGCGCTCCTCCATGGGCACGGCGATCTCCGAGCGCACACCCGGGCGGAGGGCCACGTAGCGCGGATCCCGTTCCGTATGCGGGAGGACCAGAGCTTCCCCGTGCAGGGCGACCCAGCCCGTCACCCCCACCCCAAGTTCCAGGGCGAAGTCCGCGGAGCCGGCCGGCAGGCCCGCGCTCGCCTCGATGCGCAGATCCCGCGTTTCCGGGTACAGCAGCGAGACGGAGGCACTGGCCGCGCCGAAGAAGGCGGCGATCTCGTCGAGGATCCTCTGGAGGGCTTCCCGCGGATCCTCCACCTCCCCGACCAGACTGCTGATGCGGTAGAGAACCTCGAGAGCCTCGCCCTCGCGGTGCTCACCCATGGTCCCCTCCGGTCCTCCCGGTCTCCTCCTCCGCCCGCCAGCGGGCGAAGGCCGCCAGGTCGGGGAAAGCCGGGGCGCCCGTCTCCGGGCAGCGGTCCCCCTCCGCGAGGATGCGGGCGACCCCCATCCCGGCCGCCCGGCCGGCCTCGACGTCGCGGGGCTGGTCGCCGACCATCCAACAGGCGGCCGGATCCAGGTGGAAACGGTCGACACATTCCCGCAGGTAGCGGGGCGAGGGCTTCCGGTAGACGGCGGGCTCGTCCGGCCGTTCCGGGGCTACCCCGATCCCGGCAAAGCCCTCCGCCAGCCCGAGCCGTTCCTCCGTCCGCCGGTTGCAGGCGTCGACCTGCTCGCGGGTGATCCAGCCCCGCCCGATCCCGCTCTGGTTGGTGAAGAGGAACAAGCGATAGCCCAGCTCGCGGAGGCGGTGGATTCCCTCACGGGCGCCCGGGAGCAGCTCGACCCCTTCCGGGTCCCCGAGGTAGTGCCGGTCCACGATGAGGGTACCGTCGCGGTCGAGGAAGACGGCCCGCCCGCCCGGCCCCGGTTCTCCTGCCCGTGGTCGTGGCACCATTCAGGGGGCGGGATGGCGCTCGCGGTGGGCGAGAATTTCCCCGGGCGTGGCCGTGGCCGTGCCCACCTTCCCCACGACCACCCCAGCGGCGCGGTTGGCGAGGCAGGCGGCCGTGCGCAAGTCGGTACCCGCGGCGAGGGCGGCGGTGAGGGCGGCCACCACGGTATCGCCCGCCCCGGAAACATCGAAGACACTGCGGGCGTAGGTGGGGATCACTTCCTCTTCGCCCGGCCCCACGCTCACCACCATGCCCTCCGGCCCGAGCGTGACCACGAGGAAACGCGGCTGCCAGCGCTGGCGGATCCGGCGGCAGACCTCCGCCACCGGGAAGGCCCCCCTTTCCGGCCGTTCCGGCAGCCCGGCCAGGCGAAGAGCCTCCGTCCGGTTCGGGGTGAGCAAGTCGAGCCCCGGGACCGGATCGGAGAGAGCCGGCTTCGGATCGAGGGCGAGAGGGATCCCGCGGCGGCCCACCTCCCCGCGCGCCCATTCCAGCCAGGCCGGCGCGATCGCCCCTTTTCCGTAATCCGAGGCAATCACCGCTTGGCAGTCCTCCATGGCGGTGGCGAGATCGTCCTCCAGGCCAACCCCCCCGAGCGCGTACCCCTCCCGCGGGGCTTCCCGGTCGATCCGGCAGAGCTGTTGGTTCCGGGCCATCACCCGGGTCTTCTCGAGGGTTTGCGGTGCCGCCGGCCCGGGAACCCGCCCGACCCCCTCGGCCCGGAGGATCTCCCCCAGCCTTTCCCCCGCCTCGTCGGCACCCGTGCGCCCGCAGAGGAGGGTGCCGACCCCGAGGGCCGCGAGGTTGAGGGACACATTGGCCGCGCCGCCCCCCGCGAAGGTATCCCGCTCCACCTCGACGACCGGGACCGGGGCCTCCGGCGAGATGCGCAGGCTGTCCCCCCAGATGTAGTGGTCCAGCATGACATCGCCGGCTACCAGCACCCGCGTACCCGCGATGGCGGCGAGAAGTTCCCCGTAGGCCCGGAGATCCGGCTCCAGCCCGGAGCCCGTCATGGGATTTCCCACTCCCGGCTGACCTCGGAGAGCTTCTTCACGCCCTCCGCCCGCACCGAGACCACATCCTCAATCCGGCAGCCCCCGATCCCGCGCACATAGAGGCCCGGCTCGAGGGTCACCACCATGCCCTCGCCCAGCTCTCCCCCGCGCGGGGAGACGCGCGGCTCCTCGTGCAACTCCAGCCCCAGGCCGTGGCCGGTCCCGTGGAGGAAGCCGTAGGAGCCCTGCGGCGAGGTGCCCGTCTCCCAGCCGTCCCGCTCGAACGAACGCACCACCGCGCCATGGACCGCCTCCCCCGTGATCCCCGCCCGGGTCTCGGCGAGGGCGATCTCCTGGGCCCGCCGGACCGCCTCGACCATGCGCCGCTGTTCCGGGCGGGCCCGGCCCTTGAGGAAGGTGCGGGTGAGGTCGCCGTAGTAGGCCGTGGAATCGCTGCGGGGAAAGATGTCGATGATGATCAGCTCGTGGGCGGGGAGCGGACCGTGGCCCCGCTCGTGCGGGTCACAGGCCTGGTCGCCCGCGGCCACGATGGTGCCCTCGGCGGTGCAGCCCTGATCGAGGCAATGCCTCCCGATGGTGCGACGAAGCTCCTCCGAGGTGAGGATCTCCCCCTCCTCGTCGCGGATCCAGTCCCCGTCGACCCGGGCGGCCTCCAGGCGCGCGCGCACCCGGGCGAAGGCGCCGGCGATGACCGCGTTGACCTCGGCGATCGCCTTTTCCTCGGAAGCGGTCTTGCGCAGACGTCCGCTGCAGACCGGACGGTCCAGCCACTCGATGGGGAGGTCCCCCTCCTCGCGCAGGCGAAAGGCCATCCGGCCCGGGAAGTCCTCGGGCAAGCCCAGGGTGGTGGCGCCTGCCTGCCGGGCCAACCAAAGGACCTGGCCGACCGGGTCGCGGCCCGCGCCCGATTCCTCCCCCAGCGACTGGAGGGAGAGCACTTCCGCAAACCGGCTCGTCCGGCGGGCGCGGTCAATCTCCAGCGGGGAGAGGGCCGCACGGAAGGAGCCCTCGATTTCCCAGGCGAGAAAGGGGTCCGGCGCGCGGAACCCGCCCCCGTAGAGGAGATCCGCGTCTTGCTCCGGGGAGGCGTAGAAGACCGTCATCCGCATGGCCCGTCTTCTAGCGGAGGCTTCCCCCAAGGGACGAGGCGAAAACCCGGGTGCCGCCGGGGCGCCTCCCACTTCCCCGGTGCCCCCGCCCCGCCCCGTCCCGATTCCGCCTTGCCGGGGAGCGGTACCCCGGCCCACCGTGCAATCATTCGCACCCTTCGCCACAGCCTCGCCCTCGGTGTCGCCCTCCTCCTGTTGGCCGCGTGTGGTTCCGGACCCGCCGGGACCACGGCCGGGGCCGGTCCCCACCCCGTCCGGCTCGGTGACGCCGACCTGCAACTCGAGCTGGCCGTCACCTCCGGGGAGAGGAGCCGCGGATTGCAGGAGCGGGAGTTCCTGCCGGCGGACCGCGGCATGGCCTTCTTTTTTGGCCGGCCGCAGCGGGCGCGTTTCTGGATGCGGAACACGCCCCTGCCCCTCGACATCGGCTTCTTCACCGCGGACGGCGTCCTCCGGGAGGTCTATCCCCTCCACCCGCACGTGGAGGTGCACGTGCGCTCAGCCCGGCGGGACATCGCCCTGGCCGTCGAGGTAAACCGGGGCTGGTTCGCCGAGAACGGGATTGCCCCGGGGGCGCGGATCGACCGGGAGGCGCTCCGCCGGGCCCTGCGAGCCGAGGGGCACAACCCGTCGCGATTCCCCCTGTTGACCGAGAGCGGGGAAGGTTCCTGAATCGCCCGGATGGGAGATGAGGAAACGGAAGCAGCCCGTTGGTTCTGCCTGCGAAGCACCGTCAAGAAGGAGCACCAGGCCGCCGGCCAGATCCGCGCGCGGGTCGGGGCCGAGGTCTTCGCCCCGCGCATCCGGTACACCAAGACCACCCGCCGGGGGAAGGTCCGCTTCACCGAGGCCCTCTTTCCCGGCTACCTCTTCTGCTGTTGCCCGCTTTCGGAGAACCTCCGCCACTTGCTGTCCCTCCCCGGGGTGACCGGGGTGGTCCGCTACGGCAGTGACATTCCCTCCGTCCCCGCGGGATTGATCGCCAACCTGCGGTCCCGGCTGCCCGAGGAACTCTACGACCACCCCGATCCCGTCATTGAGGTCGGTTCGGAGGTGCGCATCACCGAGGGCCCCTTCCGCAACGTCGATGCCATCGTCACGCAGGTAGTCAGCTCACGCCAACGGATCCGGGTACTCCTCGAATTCCTCGGCCGGACGACAGAGGTGGAGGTGCCGCTCGCCTCCGTGCACCGGGAGGAGGACCCCTCCGCGAAATTCCTCGGGGTGGAGCCCGGTGAGCCCGTCGAGCCCGCGGTCAGCGAGGAGGACGCCCGATCGATGCGAAATCGATCCGGGAGTGGCTGATCGCCCCCTCCTCGAGGGCCCGCACGTCGGAACCCTCCAGGTCAACGGGCATTCGTCCCGGGGCCAGCCGGAAGGCGAAGCGCCCCTCCCCGTCGGGCGAGAAGAGCGGGCCCATTTCCATGGGGGCCGGATAGGTGGCGCGGATCTCGGTCTCCGCGGTGATCCCGTAGGGGAAGTTGATGTTGTGGACAAGCCCGGGACGACTCTCCCACTCCCCCACGGCGAGGGCGTCCGCGAAGGTGAGGGCCCGGGCCGCCGCCTGCTCCAGGGAGAGGAAGAAATCCCCCTCCACGAACCCGTTGCGCGAGCGCACCTCCTCGAACTGGTTCCGCGGTACTACCTTGCTGAGGGCAAGGGCCGGCACCTTGCGGAAGGATCCCTCGAGGGCGGCGGCGACCGTGCCCGAGCTGAGGACCAGCGGGAGGGTGGTGTTGAACCCGATGTTGATCCCGGCGACCACCGCATCGGGAGGATCCGCCAGCAGGTGGTCGAGGGCGATGTTGACCGTGTCCGTGGGCGTGCCGGAGACCCGCCACCCCGGGCAGCCGAGGGAATCGTCCGCCACTGCCTCCACCGGTTGGGCCCGGGTCACCCGGCGGCCCACCCAGCTCTGCTCGTCGGCCGGGGCCGCCACCGTCACCCGGAACCGCTCGAGCAGCCGGTCGACGAGGATCCGGAGGAAGAACGAGTCAAAGCCGTCGTCGTTGGTGACCAGCAGGTGCGGCTTCATGCGAGGTGGCGCGCGGGAGAGTCGAAGGTGGACATGCCCCCACTCCAATCCACGAGCCGTCCCCCTGCAACGGTCTTCCCTCCGGTTGCGCCCCCCGGTCTCGACTCAGGGATGGCGGATCCGGATGCCCCGCCGGAGATAGGTCGGCTTATCGAGATCGATGCCCGCGTAGGGCTCGCTCGCCCCGTCGCGGAAGAACCCCCTCTCCTGCCCGGCGAGCAAATCGTCAAATTCCTCCTGGCGGGCCCCCGGGCGGGCCGCGGCCTGCCGCCGCTTGGAGGCGAGTTTCGATTGGTGCACCGGGTGGTCCGGCGACCGGGTTCGCTCCTCCGGCCCCTCCCGGCCGCCCCTTCCGATCTCGGTGCGCGCGATCAGGGTGACCTCGACCTCCCCCCCGAGAGAGGGATCGTTCCACAGGCTGACGGTGGCACTCTCCCGCGCGCGGAAGAATGCGGTGAGTCCCGTGGACCACTCCGAGAACGTGCTCATCGGCAGCGGTTCCCGCGAGCCCACGCTGACCAGGAGGCGATCCGGGCGGGCGCGCTCCCAGCCGGCTCCCGCCAACGGGGAGGCCACCAGCTCCCGCTGGACCGCGGCAAGGTCGGTGCCAACCGGGACCCGGCAGGTGGAAAAAAGGACCCGGCTCTCCCCGCCCTTCAGGGTGGCCCGGTAGGTCCCCGGATCCACCGTCATCCGCCCCGGGCGCAGCAGCGGACCGGCCACCCCGGAGATCGCCCGCTGGATCCAGAGGTCGGCCCTCTCGAAGAGACGATCCGCCCGGTCGGACCCATCGACCGTCTGGAGCAGCAAATCGTTCGGCAGCGGGATCAGGCAATCCGCCACCCTCCGGGCACCCGCGAGGCTTTCCTCGGCCCGGCGGCGGGGCTGTTCCCCCTCGAAGGAGAAGGGGGTGGCAGCGAGGACCACGCAGGGCGCCCCGCTCTCCGCGGCGAGTGCGGCCACTTCCGGGAGGGCCCCCGTGGCGAAACCCTTGCCCAGGCAACCCACCAGGAAGAGCAGGTCCGGCGAACCGAGGGCGGCTACGATCTCCTCACGGCCGTCCACCGCCGCTTGCCGGCCCGCCTCCGGCTCTCCCCCGCAGCCCAGCCCCCGCAGCGATTCCCGCCCAAGGCGCAGTCCCGGCAGGTCCCGGTCCGCCTCGAGGTCCCGGGCATCCGTGTCGAGCCCGAGCAACCCGACTTCCGCCCAGCCCTCCCGGCGGTAGCGCTGCAGGGCGCGGAGCGCGCCCCCTCCCAGCCCGACCACCGTGATGCGGGGCCTCCCCCCGGCCCCCGGGCCTCCCCTCTCGTCCGCAGGATTCATGAGGAGCGCAGGAAACGGGAGAACCGCCCGACCCTTCCGGGCCCGCGCCGCCTCGCCTGCGCGGCCTGGCGGTCCGCCTCGGCCTCGAGGGCGTAGTGGAGGACGCCGAGGACCGTGCTCGACTCCGGACCCTGCAGCTCCTCGGCCACCCAGTCGGGGTGGGAAGCGACCCGGGCGGGAATGCCGAGAACCCGCTCGGCCAGCGTGTCCACCTTCGCGAGGCGAGAGGTCCCCCCCGTGAGCAGGGCCCCCGAGGAGCCCTCGCGCAGCCGGGACTCCCCGCACTCGTCGCGGATCAACTCGAAAAGCTCCTCCAGCCGCACCTCGAGGATGCGGTTCAGCGAGGAGAGATCGATGGCCTTGTCCCCGATGGTCAGGTCCCCGTACAGGTGCACGGTCTCACCGCGGTCGCCCGGCTCGGTAACGGCGGCGCCCCGCTCGCACTTGAGTTCCTCGGCCGCGTCGGGGAGCACCCGCAGGCCGACGGTGAGGTCGTTGGTGAGGTGTCCGCCCCCGACCGGGATGGAGCCCGTTCGCACGATGCTCCCGTGCTCGTAGAGGGCGTAGTCGGTGGTGCCCGCCCCGATGTCGACCGTCAGGCAGCCCGCCCGCTTCTCTTCCGCGCTGGCGACCATGCAGGCCGAGGCGACCGAGGACACGATGACATCCGCCACCTTGAGACTCTGGCTGTTGACCAGGTGAATGTGTTCGGAAACCGCCTTCTCCCCGCCGTGGAGCAACCAGTAGGTCACCCCCACCTCCTCCGCCGTCATCCCCACCGGATCCTCCACGCGGCGGCCGTCCAACCGGTAGGAGTTGCGGATGAAGTGGATGTAGACCCGGCCCGCGGCCAGTTCCTTGCTCTTCGCCTCGCGGTCCACTCGTTGCAGGTCCCGGGGGGAGACCCGATTGGAAGGATCGCGAACGCGGGTGACCGCCGGGTGGCTGGCCCCCTCGAGGTGGGCCCCGGCGAGGGCGAGGTAGACCGAGTCGATGGTCACCCCCGCCCCGGATTCCGCCCGCTCGATCAATTCCCCCAAGCGGTCGCTCGCCTGCCGGAAATTCTGGATGCGGCCCTTGGCGATGCCCACTGAGTCCACCTCCGCCCGCCCGATGATGTTGAGGCTCTGGTCGGGGAAGACCTCCCCCACCAGTGCCCGCATCCGCGAGCTGCCTACCTCCAGTGCTGCGACCACCCGAACGCTCATCGCCCTCCCTTTTTCTCAGCCCGCGCGTTCCCGTGCAACCACCACGGGCACGGATTCCCCGAAGCGGAGGTCGACCCTCTCCAGCCCGTCGACCTCCTCCGTCTGGACCACATCGAGGATATCGCGGAGCCGCTGCAACTGGCCGCGGTAGTCCCCAAGGGCAAAGAGCACGTCCCGCACCACCGTGGAGTGAACGCGCACCGTCGAGTAGGGGTCTTCCCTGCCCGGGGAGAAGCCGGAGAGGTCGACAATCCTCCAGGTGGCGGCGATTCCCGGGTAGGCGGCCCGCGCCGTGTCGAGCAAGTCCGTGATCTCCCGGAAGCCCTCGAGCGGCTCGTAGCGCCCCTGCCCCGTCGCCCGCAGGCGCACCCCCGTGAGGAAAGGCAGGGTGCCCGTCCGCTGGCCGGAGAGCCCCCGGCCCTCGTAGACCACCCCGTCCCGGCCCACGAGGAGCACCTTGCGCTCCGCCCCCTCGCGCACCACCAGCCGGGCGACCGGTACCCGTTCCTCCACCGTTACCTGGAGCGCGTCCGGGAACCGGCGCCGGACCGTGGCCGCGCGCACCTGGGGATCCTCCTGCAGGCGTTCCCGCAGGGCGAAGATGTCCAACTCCGGCAACCGGGCCCCCGCGGGCAGCGCCAGCCGACTCTCCAGCCATGCCCGGTCGAGGGTGCCATCGGTTTCGTAGAGAATCTCCCGTACCGGCTCGCCCACCTCCGGGCCCGGCAAACCCGCGCCCGGGAAGAGCAGACGATAGCTCCCGTAGATGGCCAGCGCCGCGATGGCCACCGCCAGCGCCCAGACCCAGCCCCGGCGCGATCGCGAGCGCCGCCCGCCTCCCCGCCGGCGGGCCGACGGTCCCACCGGCTGCGGGATCTTCTGCCAGGAGGGGTTGCGCGGAGGTCGCGCTTGCCGGGAGGGGGGACGGCTCATCCGCGTCCCTCCCGGAAACGCTCGAGGGCCGGGGCCGCCATCGCCCGGACCAGGGCGGGCAGGTCCAGCCCGTGCGCGGCGGCGGAGCGCGGGTAGAGGCTCTGCGCGGTCATGCCCGGCAGCGTGTTGATCTCCAGGAACCACGGCTTTGCCCCCTCCAGGCGGAAATCGACCCGCCCAAAGTCCCGGCACCCGCAGGCCCGGAAAGCCGTCCGGGCGAGCCCGGCCACCGCGGCGGCCTCCCCCTCCGAGAGCTTTGCGGGGGCCCGGTAGCGGGAGGCTCCCTCCGTGTACTTGTGCTCGTAGTCAAAGATCTCCTGGTCCGGGAGCACCTCGACGATCCCGAGCACCTCGTCCCCGAGCATTCCCACCGAGATTTCCCGGCCCGGCACGAAGCGCTCGAACAACCACTCCCCCTCCCCGAGCGCGGCCAGACCCTGCTCCACCTCGGCGAGGCCTCGCCAGAGGTGTACGCCCACGCTGCTCCCGCCCCGGCGCGGCTTGGCCACGCAGGCCTCCCCCAGGCGGTCGCGGAGGGCCTCGGCGGTCGGACCACCCGGCCCACTCCCATTCCAGCCCGGCGGTACCGGCACGCCGGCCGCGGCGACCCTGTCCCGGGCGGCCACCTTGTCCATGCAGAGCCGGCTGGCCCGCGCGTCGGACCCCGCGTAGGCGAAGCCGGCCGCCTCCAGTTCCGCCTGCAGGGTTCCGTCCTCCCCGTACTCCCCGTGGAGGATCGGGAGGATCACCTCGCGTCCGGGATCGAGACCGGGGGGGAGGGAGGGTTTGGCGAGCTCCACCGCCCGAACGACCGGCCCCTCCGCTTCCCCCGGAACCCTGCACCGCAACGCCTCGCGCACCGTGGCCCCACTCCGCAGGGAGACCTCCCGCTCCGGCCCGACCCCGCCGAAGAGGACGACGATCGACGGGTGCGGCGAGCTCATCGCGTGCACCTCCCCGCGGGCACCTCCCGGTCCCCGGGATCCCAGTGCCCCCCCAGCAACCGGACCTCCGGCTCGAGCCAGACCCCCGAGTGGTCGGCGACCCGCTCCCGCACCAACCGGACCAGCGAGAGGACCTCGGCGGCCCGGGCTCCCGGCGAGGTCAGGAAAAAATTGGCGTGCTGGTCGGAGACCCGGACCCCACCCTGCCGCAGCCCCTTCAACCCCGCTCCCTCAATGCAGGCCCCCGCCGAAGCACCCTCCGGATTGCGGAAGACGCAACCCGCGCTCGGCCCTCCCGGCTGGCGGGCCCGGCGCTCCCCCGCCATCTGCCGCATCCGCTCGCGGATCGCCGCAGGGTCCTCCCGCCCCGCCGCCTCGAGCACCGCCCGGAGAATCGTCCGCCCTTCCAGTTGCGGACAGGACCGGTAGCCGAAGGCGAGCGCCTCCCGCGGCCACTCCTCCGGCTCGCCCTCCGGCGAGAGCGTCTCCACCCGGACCACCCGCTCCTCCATCCAGTGACCCATGGCTCCCGCATTCATGCGGAGACCCCCACCGACACTCCCGGGGATGCCCTCGAGAAACTCGAACCCCGCCCAACCCTCGCGGGCGGCCCACCGCGCCAGCCGCTGCAACGGACAGCCCGCACCCACCCGGAAGCGGCCCGCGCCGTCCTCCGCGTCCTGCACGCCTTCCCAGGCGGGTCCGACCAACCGGAGGACCAGGCCCGGGAAGCCCTCGTCCGGCACCAGCACATTCGACCCGCGGCCGAGCTGGGCCACCGGGATCCCCAGCCGGGCGGCTCCCCGCAGGGCCGTGGCCAGCGCCGGGACATCGGCCGGCTCCGCATAGAACCGGGCCGGTCCCCCCACCCGAAAGGTCGTCAATCCCTCCAGCGGATAATGCTCCCGGACGTCGAGCCCGAGCGGGAGGAGGTGCTCGCGGCTCCAGTGCGCCATGGCTCGTTCCCGGTCGCCCCCGGTGCCGGCGAGGGCGGCGAGGACCGGGGCCCAGGCGTGGGAATCACCGGCCCCGAGGAAGGCCCAGGTGCCCGGGGCCGGGCTCCCACCCCCTCCACCGCAACCCGGGAACTCCTCCCGGCGGGACACCCGCCCCGCATAGGGGGCGGCCGCCGCCACCGCCTCCTCGAGCAGCGCGAGCACCTCCTCCGGATCGTCCGCCCCCTTCTCGTCGGCCGGATACACCGGAAAGAGCCAAACCTCGTCGGCCCCGGCGAGGGCCGCGGCCAACTCCCCGGCGAGGTGGCGGGTGCGGCTGTAGCGATGCGCCTGGAAGAAGACCCGCAGCGGTGAGGGTCCCCCCGCCGCCCGGAGCCAGCGGAGGACGGCCGCCAGCTCCCGGGGGTGGTGGGCGTAGTCCTCGACCACGGCGCGGTCTTCCCCGCGGTAGTGCCAGTCCTGCCGTCGCCAGATTCCCGGAAAGTTCCCGCTCCACCCCGTCGGGGCCGGCTCTCCCGTAGCGGCCCGGTAGGCCGCCTCCGCCGCGCGGCGGTTGGTCTGGCGGAAGCCGTCGGGCTCGGCCGGGAAGCGCTCCAGGCGGACCCCCTCCGGCCAGGACGGCTCCTCTCCGGCAGTTCCCTCCGCCGGCAGCAGCACGGTGTTTTCCGTGCGGGCCGCCAGGCGTGCCCACGCCTCCCGGAGATCCTCCGGCCGGGCATAGCGGGCGGCGTGGTCCCAATCGAAGTGGAGGAAGACGGTGATTTCCGGGGCGAAGGCCTCCATCGTCCCGTCGCTCTCGTCAATTTCCGCGACCAGCCACTCCCCGCCGCGGCAGCGCGCCGGGGCCCACCCACCGAGCGGAAGCCCCCCCACCAGGTAGTCCCAGGCGGAACCCGCCCGTTCCGCGAGGAAGGCGAGCAGGGCCGTCGTGCTCGTCTTGCCGTGGCTGCCCGCCACGGCGAGGAGGCGCTTGTCCCGGGCGAGTTCGGCAAGCCACTCGCCGCGCCGCCAGCCCCCGGCTTCCGGCGAGCGGGCCCGCACCCGTTCCAGCCAGGGGTGGTCGGGCCGGATGGCGCTGGAGCGGATCCAGCGGTGGCAGGGTGGCGGTGCCTCCCCCGGACCGAGCAGCGGCCGGCCGAGGGCGTGGTAGAAACGGGCGGCTTCCGCGGAGAGCGCGTCGTCGTAGCCGGTCACCCGGGCCCCACCCTCGTGCAGGTAGCGGGCCAGCGGCAGCATCCCCATGCCGCCGGCTCCCAGCAGGAGGATTTCCTCGCCGGCCCCCTTCATCCGGCCGACCTCCCCGAAGGCAAGCGAGGCTCGCGCGAGGAGCCCGCTGCCGCGATTCCCTCGAGGTCGGCGACGAGATCCTCCTTGCGGTTGGCGTCGATGGCCCGGTCGAGGTTCGTCCGCATCCGGTCGCGCAGTTCCGGCCGCTCGAAGAGCGCGTCGATCTCCTCGCGCAGGCGGCCGATGTCCGCCTGGGGAAGGACCACGCATCCCCCCTGGGATTCGAGGAAACGGGCGTTGGCCATCTGGTGTTCGTCCCCGGAGTGCGGGTAGGGCACCAGCACCGAGGGCAGCCGGCACTGGGTCAACTCGGCGATGGAGCCCGCCCCCGCCCGGGAAACCGCGAGGTCGGCCGCGGAGAGGAGAACATTCATCTCCGCGCAGAAGCTCACCATACGGGCCGTACGGAGGCTCCCCTGCTCGTCGCGCTCCTCGAGGACGCCCTCCGCCCCCTTGCCCGGACCGCGCACCCCGTAGACGTGGACGCCCTCGCGGAGGAGATCCCGGACTTGCTCGTCCATCCAGCCATTCAAGGGGGCGGCTCCCTGACTCCCCCCGATCACCACGAGGAGGAGTCCCTCCACGGGGAGGCCGAGGCGCTCCCGGGCCGCCCGGCGGTCCATCCGGCGGAATTCCCGGCGGACCGGATAGCCAAAGTGGCGGATCCGGGCGGGGGACAACCCCGGCAGGGTCATGCCCGCGGGCAGGTACACCCTCTCGGCGAACCGGCGGAGGAAATGGATCGCCCGGCCCGGCTGGCGGTTGGCCTCGTGCAAGGCGAGGGGCACCCTGCGGCGAGCCGCCGCCAGGCCGACCCCGAGGGAAAGGAAGCCGCCGAAGGCGAGGACGAGGTCGGGCGGGTCCTCCCGGATCCAGCGGACCGCCTGCCCATAGCCGGCGACCAGTCCGCCGAGGAAACGGGCCAGCCGGACCGGGCTGCGCCCGGGAGCCGCCCCCGGCAGGCGGCGGACCTCGAGGTGCGGATATTTCTGGAGGAGCCGCGAGTCCACCTCCTTGCGGCTGACCACAAGGGCGCACCGATGCCCATGGGCGACGAGCATCTCGTCCACCGCGATCCCGGGCGAGAGGTGCCCACCCGTCCCCCCGCAGACGATGAGGAACTTCATGCCGCGGAGCCGATCTCCCGGGGCCGGGCGAGGACCGGGGCCTCCCAGAGCCGGAAGGCGCTGAGGATCAATCCGAGGAGGGCGAAGACGAGGACCAGGTTGGAGCCGCCGTAGCTGATCAGCGGCAGCGACATTCCCTTCGTGGGGAGCAGGCCGGTGACCACGCCCATGTTGAAGAGGGCCTGCCCGCACAGGAAGAGAAGGGCCCCGCAGACAATCGTGAATTCGAACAGGTCCGGCGCCTTCCGCAGCTGGAGGAAAACCAGGAGGGTGAAGACGACAAAGAGCAGGACGACACTGCCGGTGGCCACAAAACCCAGCTCCTCCCCGACGACCGCAAAGATGAAATCGGTATGGGCCTCCGGGAGAAAGGAGAGGTGCTGTCGGCCCCGGCCCGCGCCGACCCCGCTGAGCCCGCCCGTGCCGAAACCGAGCAGGCTCTGCCAGAGCTGGTAGCCCCCATCGCTGCGGTGGGCGGCCGGCTCGAGAAAGGCGAGGATCCGGTCGAGGCGTTCCGGGCTGCGCAGGATGAGGGCGAGGAGCCCGGCAAGCCCGGCGGTGGCCCCGAGGAGCAGGTAGCTGAAGCGGGTCCCCGCGGCGAGCAGGAGGGCCCCGGCCACGGCCCCGTAGAGCGCGGTGGTCCCGAGGTCCGGCTCGAGGAGGAGGGCCACCGCGAAAGGCGCCACCAGCAAGCCGGGCACGAGGAAGCCGCTCCCGAAGCGGTCGAGATGCCGCGCCTCCCGGTCCAGGTACCACGCGAGCAGGCAGAGCATCCCGAGCTTGGCCGGCTCGGAGGGCTGGAAGCGGAAAGCGCCCAGGGCGATCCAGCGGCGCGAGCCGTTCACCTCGATCCCGATACCGGGGACGAGGACCAGGGCGAGGGCGAGCAGGGAGAGCGCGGCCAGCGGCAGGGCCAGCACCCGCAGCCGACGCACCCCGAGCCCGTAGGTGCAGGCGCCGGCCCCCACGGCGACGACCAGCCAGAGGAGCTGGCGACGAAAGTAGTCGGCCCCTCCCGTCCGCCCGGCGTCCCCGGCACTGGAGAGGACCGTCAGGCCGATGGCGAGAAGGGCGCAGACCGTGAGGAGAAGGAGCCACCCCCGCAGCGGGAATCGCCCCGCCAGCGAGGGGGAGAAATCTCCGTCCGCTTCCCGCCGACTCGCCATTCGCCCCCGTGCGTCCGCTGCCGCTCCGCGCTCAGCTGCCGCCGCCGCTGTCCCGGCGTTCCACCGGGACTTCCTCCACGTTGCCAAAGTCGTCGAAAATCTCGTCCCCGAAGGTTTCCTCGTCCTCGATCGGTTCCGGATCGACCGGGGTGACCGGCGGGCTCACCCGCGGGGCGGTGGGCTCGTCGGGAGCCGGGCGGACCGGCTCCACCGGTGCGGGAGCGGGCGCGGGCTCCTCCACCGATTCCACGACCACCGTCTCCTCCCGCCGGACCGGTGCGTCCGCGCCGGTGCCCCGGCCTCCTCCGGCCCCCTCGCGGACGAAGAGCACGGACCCTACCTGGAGACGGCGGGGGTTGGCGATCCCGTTGGCCTCGAGCAGCTCGTTCACGCTCATCCCGTAGCGCGCGGCGATTTCCCCGGCCGTCTCCCCGCGGGCGACCTCGTGCTCCCCGGTCAGCCCGGAGGGAGGAGTCCCCGACCGGGAGCGGGCGGAGGGACGGGGGCTGGATCCGGAGCGAGCCGGGGCCACCTCCCCGGGGACCAGCAACTCCTCGCCGACCCGGATGACATCACCGGAGAGATTGTTCAGGGAGCGCAGCCGACTCACCGTGGTGCCGGCCCGCTGGGCGATGCCGGATAGGGTCTCACCCCGCTGGACCGTGTACAGGCTCGTGTCCTCCCGCGCCGCGGGAACGGTCTCCGCGACGGTTTCCTCGACGACCTCCTCGCCATAACCCTGGGGCACGAGGATTTCCTGGCCGACCTGCAGCCGGGTGTCCCGGCTCATGCCGTTCGCTTCGAGGAGTGTGGGGAAGGGCACCCCGAATTCCTGGGAGATTCCCCAGAGGCTGTCACCGCGCTGCACGGTGTAGGTCTCGTAGCCCGCGGTGGGCGATGTCTCCACGACCGTTTCCTCGACAAAGGCCTCGTCCGCGGCGTTGAACCCGGAAAGGCCCTCGACCAGCGGGGGTCCCTGCATGCCACCGTCCGGCACCGGCGCGCTTTCCCCGGCGCCGGCCGTCTCCGCCGACCCCTCCGGACGGGTGGGCGCGTACCGCTCTTCGGGACTCTCCGGGCCGGGCCCGAGCCCGTCGTTGAAGCTCTGGTCGGGCAGCACCGGGCCCTCGGCCTCCGGGTCAGCGATGTCCACCACGCTTTCCTCCCCGCGGGGCGCCACGGTCTGGCAGCCCGGTTGCAGGAAGATAGCGGAGACGAGGAAAACGTGGCCCAGCAGGACCGCGAGAAGGATGGGAAGGGTTTTCTTCATCATTCGTTCAGGTGTTGGATTCCCGGCCGATCGGATCATTCACGCCTCTCCACGAATAAAACCGCGGCCCCCGGCTGGCCAGCCTGATCCGAGGAGCGGCGGACGAGTTCGCGAAAGTGATCCCCGCGCTGGGCATAGCTCCCGTACTGGTCGAAACTGGCGAAGCCCGGGCTGAAGAGGAGGGTACCGCCGGGCCGGGACGCCAGATGGGCGAGCACCCGCGGCCAGAGGGTCTCCAGGTCCGGGGCGGCATCCGCCGGCACCCCCGCCCCGGCGAGAGCCGCGGCGAGGGCCGCACCCGTCGACCCGAAGCAGAAGGCCGCCTCGACGAGCGGGGCGAGGGCGTCGGCCATCGTCCGCGGGTCCTCCCCCTTGCCCGATCCACCCCCGATCCAGAGCACCGGACCCGCCGCGGCCCGGGCCGCGGCCACCGCGGCGTGCCCGTTCGTCGCCTTGGAATCGTTGACCACCCGCCAGCCGTGCAGGGTGCCGAGGCTCTCGCAGCGATGGGGCAGGCCCCGGAAATCGCGCGCCGCCGCCGCGAGGGCGGCGGGATCCCGGCCCGTCGCCGACCACCAGGCCGACGCCAGCGCGTACAGCTCGCGGAAGGGGGGCCGCGCGAAGAGGGAGCCCGGCGGGGGGACCTCCCCGGCATCGGCCGCAACCGTTCTCACTCCTTCGGGAAGCACCTCGCCGCGGACCTGCGCGGCCCTCGCCACATCCGCACCGACCCAGGCCCGCCGGGCCCCGGCGACCAGCCGGAGCTTGCTGCGGAAGTAGTGTCCCTCGTCGGGGTGCCAGTCGAGGTGGTCCACCGCGAAATTCGTCCAGAGCGCCGCGTCGGGCGCGGGGGCCGGCCAGTCGTGAATCTGGAAGGAGCTCGCCTCGACGACCGCCCAACGGTCGGGTGCGCCCTCCTCCAGGCAGGCGCGGCTCCAGGCGCGCCCGAGGTTGCCGCAGGCGGTGGCCTTCTCACCCGCCGCCTCGAGGGCGGCGGCGAGGAAGGAGACGAGCGTGCTCTTGCCGTTCGTCCCGGTCACCGCGAGGACCGGCCCCGGCCAGCAGTGGGCCGCGAGCGCACATTCGCCGAGGAGGAGCCCGCCCCACCCCTGCCGCCAGGGATGGTCCGGCGGGAAGCCCGGGCTGATCACCGCCGCGTCCGTGGAGGAGGGATCGGGCGCGCGGCGCGCCTCCGCCCCGGGGGCGGCCTCGTCGCAGGGGAGGGCCGTGTACCCCCGGGCCCGCAGCAGGGCGGCGGCTGCCCGCCCGCTCTCGCCGGCACCGAGCACGGCCACGCGGGCGGGAGGCGGGGGGAAGACGGGAAGCGGTTCCATGGTCGCTCTCAGCGGAGGCGGAGGGAGGCGAGCCCGGCGATCGCGCAGAGCAGGGAGAGAATCCAGAAGCGGATGACGACCTTGTTCTCGTGCCAGCCCTTCAGCTCGAAGTGGTGGTGGATCGGGGCCATGAGGAAGACGCGCCTCCGCCGGGTCTTGTAGGAAAAGACCTGGAGGAGCACGGAGACCGCCTCCACCACGAAGATCCCGCCCACGAGGATGAGGGTGAAGGGCTGGTGGATGAGAAAGGCGATGGTGCCGACGAGCCCGCCGAGGGCCAGCGATCCGGTGTCCCCCATGAAGATCTCCGCCGGGTGGGAGTTGTACCAGAGAAAGGCGAGGCTGGACCCGAGGAGGGCCGCGCAGACCACGGTGAGCTCGCCGGCCCCGGGCAGGTAGCTGATCAGCAGGTAGTCGGAAATGATCGCGTTCCCCGCGAAGTAGGCCATCAGGCCGAAGGCGAAGGCCGAGGTGACCGTGCAGCCGATGGCCAGGCCGTCGATCCCGTCGGTGAGGTTGATGGCGTTGCTCGAGCCGGCGAGGACGAGGAAGAAGAGCAGGAACACCGCCACGAGGGGAAGGCTCTGCACGGCGACATCCTTGTAGAAGGGCACCCACAGCTCGCGGGCGTTGGCCGCCATGCCCGGTTCGAGGAAGAGGAGGCCGAGCGCGAGGAGGGCGATGACGGCCTGGGCGAGGAGCTTGACCCGCCCGGGGAGACCGTCGCTGTTCCGGCGGGAGACCTTCAGGTAGTCGTCGGCGAATCCGACCGCGGTGAGGGCCGCGTACACAAAGAGCGCCGCGGCCACGAAAAGGTTGGGGCGGGCGAAGAGCAGGGAGGAGGAGACCACCCCGAGGAAGAGGAGGAGCCCCCCCATGGTCGGGGTGTCCCGCTTGCCCTCGTGGAGGACGGCGAGCTGGCCGACCACTTCCTCGCCCCGGCCGGCCTCGCGCATCTTCCAACGCTGGAGCGCCCGGATGAGGGGCGGGCCCACGGCGAGCCCGAGGACGAAGGAGAACATCCCCGCGAGCATCGCCCGGAAGGTGATGAAACCGAAGAGGCGGAGCGGCCCCCAGAGGTCCTCCAGGTGTTCGAGAAAGGAGAGCATGCGAAAGCCTCAGCCCTCCCCAGCGAGGGAATCGAGAACCTTTTCCAGCCGGTGGACCCGGGAACCCTTGAGGAAGAGAACGCCCCCCCCGGACGGAAGGTGGGCGGGCACTTCCTCCGCCGCCGCCATCCACCGCACCGCCTGTGGCCCGAGCCGTTCGCGGAGAAGGACCTCCATCGGCCGGGTTTCCTCCCCCACGAGGAGAACCCGGTCTTCCGCGACCACCGGCAGGAATCCGGCGGCCTCGGCGTGCCAACGGGCCGATTCCTCCCCGAGCTCCACCATGGACCCGACCACCCACCAGCGGGGGGCCTCCGGGAAGGAGCGGGCAAAGAAACGGGCGGCCTCGCGGAGGGCCGCCGGGTTCGAGTTGTAGCAGTCGGCGTACACCGTCCACCCGCCCCGCCGGAGGATCTCGCCGCGGTGCTGGGCGCTCTGCCAGGTGCGCAGGCGCTCGCGGAGGAGACCCTCCGCTACGCCGGCCTCCCGGGCCACGACGACCGCGAGAGCCGCGTTGGCGGCCATCGCCTCGGGCATGGGGGGAAGGTCGCCCTCCCATCCTGCCCCGGCCGGGCCGAGGATCGCCAACCGATCGACCCCCGTGCCGGGCTCCACCCGAAAGGTCCAGGCCGGGCCCGCGGGAGCGAAGGCCGCCTCGCCCCCGGGCTCCGCACCGGCCGGGCGGAGCCAGCGGGTCCGCGGCCCGTCCAGCTCCCGGAAGACCTCGTACCCGGCACAGGCCGGACCGAAATAGCGGGTCCCGCCGGGACCTACGGCCGCCGGGAGGATCGCCTTCTGCTCGGCGACTCCCCCGAGGCTGCCGAGACCCTCCAGATGGACCGCCTCGATGGTCGTGACGAGGGCCGCGTCCGGCTCGAGGAGGGCCGCCAGGCCCGCCATCTCCCCGCGCTGGTTGATCCCCGCCTCGAGGACCGCGTGGGTATGGTGCGCGCGCAGGCCGAGCAACGAAAGGGGGACCCCGATGAGGTTGTTGAAGTTCTCCGGACTGGCGAAGGTGTGCTCGCTCCCGAGCAGGTGGGCGAGGCATTCGCGGGTGGAGGTCTTCCCGCAACTGCCGGTGATCGCGTAGAGGCGGCCCGGCCAACTCCTCCGCCAGGCCAGACCGAGGGCCCGCAGGGCTGCTGCCGGATCGGGAACGACTCGCTGGGGCAGGGCTAGGTTCTCGTCGGGCTCGGCCACGAGGGCCCCGGCCGCGCCGCGCTCGCCCGCCTCGGCGAGGAAGTCGTGCCCGTCTCCCTGCTCCGTGCGCAAGGCCACGAAGAGCTCGCCCGGCCGCAGCCGCCGGGTGTCCACGCCGGCCCCGCTGGCCCCGGCAAAGGGCGTCCGCCCGGCCCAACGACCCTCGAGAACCGACTCGATCCACTCCCGGCCGAGAACGTGGCCCGGACCCTCCCCGCCCTTCCTCACGGTGCCGACTCCGAGCGCATTCGCTTGACGGACAGGAGCTCCCGAACGACCTGGCGGTCGTCGAAGGGGACCACCGTACTCGCGAATTCCATGAAAGGCTCGTGCCCCTTGCCCGCCACGAGGAGGGTGTCGCCCTTGCCGAGCGCGTCGATCGCCTCGCTGAGGGCCTCCCGCCGGTCCTCCACGAAACGGATGGCCTCCGGCCGGCTCACTCCCCGCTCCATGTCCGCAAGGATCCGGCCGAGGTCCTCGGAGCGCGGGTTGTCGGCGGTGGCCCAGACCTCGTCCGCGTAGGTCTGGGCGACGTGGGTCATGAGGGGCCGCTTGCTGCGGTCGCGGTCCCCCCCGCAGCCAAAGACGAGGAGGAGGCGGCCCGGGGTGATCTCCCGGAGGGTTTCCAGTACATTGCGGAGGGCGTCATCGGTGTGGGCATAGTCGACAAAGATCTCGCCGGCCTCCGGCTCCCCCACCCTCTCGAGCCGCCCGGGCACCCCCGGGAAAGTCCGCAGGAAGCGGGCGCAGGCCGCCAGGTCGAGACCCTCCTCCCCGGCCACGGCGAGCGCGGCGAGGAGATTCCGGACATTGAAACGGCCGGCCAACGGGCTCTGCACGGGGAAGGAGCGGTCGCCGGCCACCAGCCGGAAGCGCAAGCCCTCGCGGCCCACCTCGACCTCCTCCGCCCGGTAGTCGGCGGGCACCTCCACGCCGTAGGTCACGACACCCTCCACCGGGCCAAGGTCCTCGCGGAGACGCCGCCCGTAGGGCTCATCCACCGGCAGGACCATCCGGCCTGGCCGGTGCCCGGTGCTTCCGTCAAAGAGCTTCCGCTTCGCCCGGTAGTAGCTCTCCATGTCCCGGTGATAGTCGAGATGGTCGCGGGTCAGGTTGAGGAAGACGGCGGTGTCGAAGGCGAGACCGTCCACCCGGCCCTGCGCCAGTCCGTGCGAGCTGACCTCCATGACGGCGGAGTCGCAGCCCGCCTCCGCCATCTGGCGGAGGAGACCAACCGTGTCCACCGACTCCGGCGTGGTCCGGTAGGCGGGCACGGTGCGCCCTCCGAGATCGTAGTGGATGGTGCCGATGAGGCCGCTGCGGGCCTTCGGGCGGGCCGCGGCGAGGAATTGGTGGACGAGCCACGCGACGGTGGTCTTGCCGTTCGTCCCGGTGATCCCGACGAGGCGGAGGTCGCGGTCCGGCCAGTTGTAGAAATTGCCCGCGAGCCGGGCGAGGGCCGCCCCGAGGTCGGCCACCTGCAGGAAGGTGACTCCCTTGTGCAGTCCGGGCCGGTCCTCGCTGAGGACGGCGGTCGCCCCCCGGTCGATGGCCTCCTCGACGAAGAGGCGACCGTCCGTGCGCTGGCCGGGCCGGGCCACGAACAGGCTGCCGGGACCGACCCGGCGGCTGTCCGTGATGATGTTGCGGATGGGGACCTGCAGCGATCCCCGCCGGTCGGCGAGGGTCACCCCGGCGACGAGGTCCCGGAGCGGCCGACCCGACCCGGCGGGGGAACCCCCGCCGGCACCGCCACCGCCTTCCACGAAGCGGGGGGAAATGACATCCTGGAGGAAGGAACCGAAGGATTGGCGAAGGGGGCTCATGGGGCGGGGGTCTGGTAGGCGAGGGGAAGATCCGGCGCGGCCGGGGGTGGAGGGGGGTCGATCTGCAGCTGGTGGATCGCGCTCTCCGCGATCGCCCGGAAGACGGGAGCGGCCACGCGGCCACCGGAGCCGACTCCCGGGACCTGCGGATCCTCAATGACCACAGTGATGACGACCTCGGGGTCGTTGGCCGGGAGGAATCCGGTGAAGCTGGCCACGTGATTCTCGCGGGAATAGCTCCCCTCCACGATCATCTGGGTGGTCCCGGTCTTCCCCGCAGCGCGGTATCCGGGCACCTGCGCCCGCCGGGCGGTGCCGTCCGGGCTGGCCACCCGCTCGAGGAGCCGGTTCACCCGGTCGGCCACCTCACCGGAGAGGACGCGAGCGGAGGGCCCGGACTCGAAGCGGACCACTGTTTCCCCCTCCTCGTCGAAGACCCTGCGGACTATGCGCAGCGGGCGCAGCCAGCCGCCGGAGGCGAGCACCATGGTCGCCCGGTGGACCTGGGCGGGAGTCGCCGAGATCGCGTGGCCCATGGGCAGGCGGGAGATGGTGAGCCCGTCCCAGTCCGCCGGCGGGTGCAGGATGCCCCGCGATTCCGGGCCAAGTCGCAGCCCGGTCCGCTCCCCGAAACCGAAGCGCTGGGCGGACTCATGGAGACGCTCCGGCCCGAGCCGCATGCCCAGCCAGGCAGCCCCGCGGTTGCTCGACCGGACGAGGATCTCCTCCACGGAGAGGACCCCGAAGGTCCGGTAGTCGGAGGGCAGGGAGACGAGGCGGCCGTTGTAGCGGACCCGGCCAATCCCGCAGTCGAATTCCGAGGAGGGCTCGACCACCCCGGCCTCGAGGGCGGCAGCGGTCGTGACCATCTTGAAGGTGGAGCCGGGCTCGTAGACATTGCTGAGGGCGCGGTTGGGAATGGCCTCGCCGGCCTCGTTGTAGTGGTTGAGGTCGAAGGTGGGACGGTTGGCGAGGGCGAGGACGTCACCGGTACGGGGATCCGAGACGAGGACGGAGGCGCTCTTCGGCCGATACTCCGCGACGACCCGGTCCAACTCCCGCTCGACCGCCGCCTGCAGGAAGAGGTCGAGGGTGAGCTCCACCCCGAGCCCCCGCCGCGGGGCCACCTCCCTCCAGCGGAACTGGGCCAGCTCCCGGCGCCGGCCGTCGCGTTCACTCTCCCGCCAGCCATCCTGGCCCTGCAGGTAGAAATCCATGGAGCGCTCCACCCCGATGTCGGCCACTCCCTGCGCGTTCACGAACCCGACCACATGGGCCGCAAGGGAGCCGGCCGGGTAGAGGCGGCGGTTCTCGAAATTGCCATAGACCCCGCGGATCCCGAGCGCGCGGACCCGGTCGTAGTCCTCCGGGGCAACGGCGTCCGCCAGCTTGACCCACCGAGTGCCCGGGCGGGCAAAAGCCTCGCGCACTTCCTCCTCGGGCACGCCGAGAAGCGCGGCCAGCTGGGGGATCCGGGCGAAATCCTCCCGGACGAGGGCCTGCGGGTCCACGCCGACCTCCACCACGGTGCGCGTGGTCGCGAGGAGATTGCCGGAGCCATCGACAATGGGACCGCGGGCGCCCGGTAAACGTTCAAACCCCTCGCGGGAGGCCTGCGCCTCGCGCGCGAGAGCATCGTTGTCCACGACCTGGAGCTGCAGGAGCCGGGCAAAGACCGCCGCAAATCCGGCCAGCAGTACCAGCCCGAGAAGACCGTAGCGAAAACCGCCGATGAAAGGAGGTCCCATTCCCGCTGCCTCCTCAATCGCGCGCGCCCGTCCGGGGGGCACCGAAGCTCCGCGGGAACCGGGGTTCCGCGCCTCTGTCCGACCGTCCGGTCATGGCTGTCAGCGCCGCAGGGCCACGCTCCCCTCCTGCTCGAAGGGAATCATGCGCACGGTGTAAGTCCCATCCCCGGCATACTCCCGCTCGACCCGGACGACCTGGCGGGTGGACGGTATTTTCAGGGTGGTGCCCGCCCGCCGGAGGAGCACGTCCGGGCGGTGCTCCTCGGCGATGCGGGCGGCGAGGTACTGGTTGCGCCGCTCGAGGTCGCGCAGCTCCCGCTCCTGCGACTCGATGCGGCTGGCGGTCTCCCCGATCTGCTGCTGGATCCAGACCAAGGAGAGCCCGCCGAAGAGGGAAACGGCGAGGAGTACTCCGAGGAGGGCGAGGTTGACCGGGGAGAGGGCCGAGGGGCGGGGAGCGCTTCGACTCATGAAAGACCCTCCTCCCTGCGCACGAGCACCCGCAGCCGGGCCGACCGGCTCCGGGGGTTGCGCTCCTCCTCGGCAGATCCCGGGCGCACGGGCTGCCGACCGGGCAGGTCCGCCACCCGCACGCGCTCGTCCTGCGGGCGGCTGTCCTCCGCGGAGACGGGACGCCCCGCCTTTTCCCGGAAGAAACGCTTCACCCGGCGGTCCTCCAACGAGTGGAAACTGATCACGGCGAGGCGGCCGCCCTCCTTGAGGAGGCCAAAGGAAGTCGGCAGGGCCCGCTCGAGAGCCTCCAGTTCCCCGTTCACCGCAAGGCGAATGCCCTGGAAGGTGCGGGTCGCCGGATGGATTCGCAACCGCCGGCGGGCGGCCGCGGGAATCGCTCCCGCGACCAGCTCCGCCAGCGTCCCGGTCCGGCCGAGCTGGCCGGTGCCCCGGGCACCCAACAACGCATCGACCACGCGACGCCAAAAAGGTTCCTCCCCAAGATCGCGGACGGCGCGGACGAGTTCCTCCCGTTCCGCCTCCTCGAGAAACTCCGCCCCGCTCCGGCCGGTGCTCGGGTCCATCCGCATGTCCACCGGAGCGTCCTCCCGGAAGGAAAAACCGCGCTCTCCCTCGTCGAGCTGGTAGGAGGACACGCCGAGGTCGAAGAGGATGCCGTCGAAGCGGGGGGCCTCCCCGAGGACGTCCATCTCCCCGAAATTCATCGCCCGGAAGCGGAAACGGCCGGGCTCCTCCCGCTCCAGCCGGGCCGCCCGGTCGGCCGCGGCGGGATCGCGGTCCAGACCGAGCACCCGGTTGTACGGATGGGCCCGGAGGATCGCCCGGGTGTGGCCGCCCCCGCCGAAGGTCGCGTCGAGGTACTCCCCGGGCTCACCCGCCTGCAAGCCCGCCAGTACCTCCGCCTCCAGCACGGGCTGGTGCCCGCTCCCTGTCGCCGCCTCAGACATGAATCTCCCGCAGGATCCGGTTCACGAGGTCCGGATCGTCACTGCCCTCCTTCTCGTAGCGCTCCTCCGCATAGATGCTGAAGTAGGTGAAGTTGCCCACGAGGACCGCCTTCTTCCCGATCCCGGCGTGGGCGATGAGCTTCTCGTTGAGGTTGATCCGCCCCTGTCGGTCGCAGCCGAAGGAATGCGCCATCGCCCCGAGCTGCTTGAGCATCCGCTGCCCCTCGGCGTCCCCGAGGCTGATCTTGGATACCTGCTCCTCGAAGCGCTCCACCATCCGCGGGGGATACACCGTGATGAAACCGGCCGGGTTCGGGAGCGCGAGGTAGACCTCCGCTTCGTCCCCCTGGAAGCGCCACTTGGAGGGCACGGTGAGGCGGCCCTTCGCGTCCACAGTGTGCACGAATTCGCCAACATAGAACGCTCGCAACGCCGACACCATCCTTGCACTTCAATCCACCAACTCCCTCACGTTTGCCCCACATCGCCCCACTTTGCCCCACTTGTCAACCACCATCCCCCCCTCCTGCCCCCTCTCGCCGGGCCTTCCGCCGGGAGGAGAGGGACCGGCCCAAAGGCTCTCCGCCATAAGGAAACCGGCTAGGAAACAACGGAACGAGGTTTGGGGGACCCGGGAGTGAGGGACCCCGGGCCGACGCCCTGCAGGGGTGGGGGAAAGGGTCCGGGGCCATCCGTCGCGAGAGGACCGCGGGGAAGCGGCCCCTCTCCCCGCAGCCGGCCGGCCGGCGGAAAACGGCCCGCGGGCGCAAGCATTCTTGCTCCACCCCCCGAAGGCACCTAGCGTCCCGCCTATGGTCCATCCGCTGGCTGTGGTGCATAAGGAGGCCCGGTTGGGGCCGGAGGTTCGGGTCGAACCCTTCGCAGTGATCGAGGAAGGGGTGGAAGTCGGCCGGGGCAGCACGATCCGCTCGCACGCGGTCCTCCGCCGGGGAACCGTCCTCGGCGAGCGGGTGCTGGTGGACAGCGGCGCGGTGGTCGGGGGCGACCCGAACCACCTGGAATTCGACCCGGCGGTTCGTTCCGGGGTGCGCGTGGGCGACGGGGTGACGCTGCGGGAACACGTCACCGTGCACCGCTCGGTCGAGGAGGGCGGCGCCACGATGGTGGACCGCGAGGCCTTCCTTATGACCCATGTCCACGTGGGCCACGACTGCCGTGTCGGCGAGCAGGTGATCATCGCCGCCCACGCGGGTCTCTCCGGCCATGTCGAGGTGGAAGCGGGTGCGTTTATCGGAGGCATGGCCGGGATCCACCAGTTCGTGCGCGTCGGGGCCGGTGCCATGGTCGGGGGCCTCGCCCGGATCCGCGCGGATGTCGCCCCCTACACAATGGTGGCGGAGGAGGACCGGCTGGTCGGCCTGAACCGCGTCGGGCTGCGGCGTTCCGGGGTGGACGCGGCCGCCCTCTCCGAACTGCGCTCCCTCTTCCGGGAGATCCTCGGGTCGCCGGGCTCTCCCCACGAAAAGGCCAACGGAGCCCCGGCACCCCGATCCGAGGAGGCCCGCCGCTTCCTTTCCTTCTTCGTCCCCAACCAGCGCGGCTATGCCCGGAGAATCCGCACCTGAGCCCGAGCTCCTCACCCAACCGGATCCGCAGCCGGTCCGGGAGGACTGCCTCCGCCTGCCCCTCGCGGTGACGTGTGGGGACCCGGCGGGGATCGGGCCGGAGATCGTGGAGAGCTGGTGGGCCCGGCAGGGGGACGCCGCCCGCGACTATGTCTTCGTGGGCCCGCCGGACTGGCTGGCGCGGCTCCGCGCCATCAGGCCGGTGCGCGGGGTGGAGATCGGTCGCACCGGAGCCACGCCGGGGCGACCGAACCTGGAGTCCGCCCGGACCGCGCTGGCCTCCCTCGAGTCCGTCGCCAACGGCTGCCTGCAGGGCTTTTATGGCGGGGTGGTGACGGGCCCCGTGAACAAGGCGTGGCTGGCCCGCGCGGGGTTTCCCCATCCGGGCCAGACGGAGTTCTTCGCCCACCGCTGGGGCGGCGACCCGACCATGGCCTTTGCCGGCGGGCGCCTGCGGATCGCCCTGGTCACCTGGCACATTCCGCTGCTCGAAGTGCCCGCCCGGATCACCGCGGCCACCCTCGAGCGCACCGTCCACCACGCGGTGGCCCTCGCCCGGGCAACCTCGGGCGTGGAGGATCCGCGGATCGGGGTGTGCGGGCTGAATCCCCACGCGGGCGAGGGCGGCGTCCTCGGCCGGGAGGAGGTCGAGCTGCTCAACCCGGTACTCGCCCGCCTGCGCGAGCGGCATCCCCAGTTGAGCGAGTGCCTGCCGGCGGACACCCTTTTCCTCCGCCACCTCGAGGGCGAGTTCGACGGGGTGGTCGCCCTCTATCACGACCAGGGCCTCGCCCCAATGAAGACGGTCGAGTTCGAGGACGCCGTCAACGTCACCCTCGGCCTGCCCTTCGTCCGGACGAGCCCCGACCACGGCACGGCCTTCGAGTTGGCGGGCAAGCGGGAGGCCTCCGACCACAGTTTCTCGAACGCGGTCCGCCTCGCCCGCCTCTTCCTGCGGGACGGCGAATCCGGCACGGCGGTCCTCGACCCGGGGGCGACCTGAGTCGGCCGGCCGCGGGAAGGGGCTCGGTCGCCGGGAAAAGGGAGGCATCGTGAGCGGGGGACGAAGCCGGTGGCGGGCCATCTGCGCCTACGACGGGACGGATTTCACGGGCTGGCAGAGCCAGGCCAGCCGCGATGCGGTCCAGGACCGGATCGAGGAGGCCCTCGGCAGGGTGCTGCCGGGCGCCCCACGCATCCACGGGGCCAGCCGCACGGACGCCGGGGTGCACGCGCGGGGACAGGTCTTCCACTTCGACGCCGCCTGGGCCCATCCGGCGGAGGCCCTCCGCCGCGCCTGCCACGCCCACCTGCCCGCCACGGTCCGGTTGCGCCAGCTGGAAAGGGCCGCCCCGGACTTCCACGCGCGTCACGACGCCCGCGGCAAGCGCTACCTCTACCGCATCGGCTTCGGCGAGCCGGACCCGCTGCAGGTTCGCTACCGCTGGTATCCGGGCCGCCCGCTCGATGTCGGCAGACTGCGCGCGGCACTCCCCGCGCTGTGCGGCCGACACGACTTCTCGGCCTTCGCCGGACGGGTCGACCCGGCGGAGAACCCGGTGAAAACCCTGGGAGGGCTCGCATGGGAGGAGGAGGACGGCGGGGGATGCCTGCGCGTGGAAGGGGACGGCTTCCTCTACCGGATGGTGCGGTCCCTTGCCGGGACGCTGGTGCGGGTGGCCGCCGGGCGTCTCGACCCCGCCCGGCCGGTCACCCTTCTCCACGGCGGGGTGCGCACGCCGGAGGTGGACACGGCCCCGGCGGCCGGGCTGATCCTCGACGAGGTGTTCTATGGCTGAAGAAGCCGAGACCCTCCCGCCCGAAGCCCGCTTTCGGGAGCGCCCGCTGCGCCACTTGGGCCGCAACCTCATCGACCTCCTCTATCCCCGCGATTGCCCGGTCACCGGAGAGCCCCTCGACGGGGGCCCGTTCTGCTTCCTCCACGCCTCGGTCGCCGGCCGCCTCCCGGCGATCCTCGCCCCGCGCTGCCCGCGCTGCGGCTCCGCCGTCGGCCCGAACGCACCGGACGGGGAACCCTGTCCCCGCTGCCGGAACCTGCGACCGCGGTTCGGAGAGGCCCGCTGCGGCTACCAAATCTCCGACGATGTCCGCCTGATCCTCCACGAGTTCAAGTACCGGAAACAATGGGGGCTGGGTTCGGACTTCGCCCGGCTGCTCCTGCGCGTCCCGGAGTTCGTCGACTTCCTCCGGGACGCGGTGGTCTGCCCGGTGCCCCTCCATCCGCGCAAGCGGGCCGAGCGGGGCTTCAACCAGGTGGAGGCCATCCTCCAACCCCTCGCCCGGGAACTGCCCGGGGTCTTCACGCCGGGCGACCTGCTCCTCCGGCGTGTTCCGGGAGAATCGCAGACCCACCAGAACCGGGAGGAGCGCGCCCGCGAGGTGCGCGATGCCTTCGCGGTGCGCCCGGAGGCACGCCCGCTCAACCGCCACCAGCGGTTCGTGATCCTCGACGATGTCTTCACGACGGGGGCGACCCTCAACGAGTGCAGCCTGACCCTGCGGAAGGCGGGGGCCCGGAGGGTCGACGTGGCCGCCTTCGCCCACGGGTAGGCGCCGGGCCGGGGGCTTTCTACCCTTGCTCCCCTCCCCCTCCCTTCCCATTCCTTGCCCATGGCCACTCCGACCGCCGCCGAGCAGGAGTACCTCTCCTGGGACCGCTTCGCCCAACTCCTGGAGACGCTCACCAGTCGCCTGCTCGATGCCCACGCGGCCGAGCCGTTCGACCGGGTCGTCGGGATCAGCCGGGGGGGCCTCCCTCTCGCCGTGCCCATCTCCCACCGGCTCCGCGTGCCCCTCACCCCAGTCGAGATCAAGAGCTACAAGGACGACCGCAGCCAAGGCGAGGTCCAGTGCGAGACTCCCCTCGAAGTCCTCCAACGCTGCAAGGGCCGCGTCCTGATCGTGGACGACCTCGCCGACAGCGGGCGGACCTCCGATTTCCTCCTGCGGGAACTGCCCCGCATCACGGGGGCCGCCTTTACCCTCGCCACTCTTTACTGGAAACGGACCTCGACCGTGCGGCCCGACTACTTCGTCGACGAGGCAACCTGCTGGATCGTCTTCCCCTGGGAGAACGATTGACCGGTGCCCACGGTTCACCTCCGACCGAGGGCCCGGCCGGGTCTCCTCCCTGCAGGACCCCAACCCACCCCTGACCGATGATGCACATCCCTGATTTCCTCCTCGCACCCGGTGCGATCGATGAACTGCCGGCACGTACGGTCCCCTACGGACGGAGAATCCTGCTGCTCACCGGAGCGGGCACCCTGCAGCGGAACCGACTCGGGGAACGGCTCGCCGATGGCTGCGCGCAGCAGGGGATCGAGTACGAGCACCTCACCGTCGAGGGCGAACCCTCCCCGGATGGGGTCGACGCGATCGTCCGCCAGTACCAGCCCGAGGGAATCGACGCGGTGGTGGCGGTCGGAGGGGGAAGCCCGCTCGATGCCGGCAAGGCCGTGGCCGGCCTCCTCCCGAGCGGCCGGTCGGTCATGGACCACCTCGAAGGCGTCGGTCGCGGGGTGCCCTACCAGGGACCCGCCCTGCCCTTCCTCGCTGCCCCCACCACCGCGGGCACGGGGAGTGAGGCCACCCGCAACGCGGTCCTCAGCCGGGTCGGACCGGAAGGATTCAAGAAGTCCTTCCGCTCGGAAGCCCTCGTGCCCCGCCTCGCCGTGCTCGACCCGGACCTTCTGGATTCCTGCCCATCGGAACAGCGAGCCGCCAACGGGATGGACGCGTTCACTCAATTGCTGGAATCCCTGGTGTCCCAGCGGGCCAATCCACTCACCCAGGCCCTCGCCCGGGAGGGGATTCGTGCCTTCGCCACCGCCCTCCCCTGGATCAAGGGAGAAAGCCTCTGCGAAGAGGAATTGGTCCACGCCCGCGGCCGGGCACTCTTCGCCGCCTTCCTCTCCGGTGTGTGCCTCGCCGCGACGGGTCTGGGCTCCGTACACGGTCTCGCCTCGCCGCTGGGAGCCCACTACCCGATCCCCCACGGGGTCGTCTGCGGAACCCTCGTCGCCGAGGCCACCAACCAGAACCTCAAGATGCTCCGCGACCTCCAGCCCGACCACCCCGCTCTCGCCGAGTACGCCTGGGCGGGTGCCATCCTCGGGGCGAAGGACGAGCGCACCGCGCGGGATCACCCCGAAAGGGAGGCCGATCGGCTCGTCGACCTGCTCCGCTCCTGGACCGAGGAACTCGCCCTTCCCCGTCTTGGCGCCTTCGGCGTGAAACCCGATGCCCTCCCCGCCCTTGCGGCCAGTGCCACCGGTGCCTCCGGCAAGACCAACCCGGTCCCCCTCTCCGCGGACGACCTGACCCTCCTCCTCGCCGCCCGCCTCTGAACCTCCCTCGCGGGCCGTTCCCCTCGGGGTCGAAGTCCGTCCGTCCTTCCCGAGCCCGGTCGGCTCCGGAGATCCGTCGGGCAAGGTAGGAAGCGCAACCACCGGGGAAGCCGCTGCGGCCCCTCCGCCCCTCCTCCTCCAGTGGACGCAGAGTGACCGCGGCTGCGCCCCGCCAGCCCGCAGGGCCGCCTCACCGAGCGCCGTCGCCTCCCACTGCCCCGGTCCTGCCCCACACCCTCGCCGCCCTGACCCGATCGCCCGGACCTGACCACCTCGGTTCGTCGTGGCCGCCTTCACCCTAGCGGCAACCCGTGAACCCCGCGCCTTCCATGCGATTCGGGAACCGACCGTGACCGACCCACCTTCCGCGAAGGAAGCGAGCCGATCCCAGCCCCCCACCCAGCCACCCCCTCGTCTTGCCTCCGGTCGTCCCGCAGGAGTCAGCAACAGCGAATACCCCCACCGCCATCCTTCCCCACCCCCCATCCTCGCCTACCGAAACCCACGACTACCACACTGCAGAGGGACAGACCGCCACAATGCCCCTTGCGGCGGGGAGACGACAAGGCGAGGGGTGCGGTTTC
>CAJXLM010000023.1 GCA_913056175.1 uncultured Opitutia bacterium
CGCGCGGGGCGGCGGGGCGTTCGGGGTGCCTTTGGGGGTCGGGGCGTTGCGGGCCTGTGGGCATGGGAAGCGTCTGCCGCGCATCAGGGGAGTGGGCGGAGCCCATGGCGGGGGAGCGGGCGGGGGCCCGCAGCAGGGGAGGGGTTCGGGTTTTTTCGAGGAGTTCAACGAGCCTTCGCCTTGCGGCGTTTCTCTGTCGGGCCTCCCGGCAGATCCCGGCCGCGCTTTGCAGCGCTTCCCTGCCGTGCCTCACGGCATATCCATGTGGCGCCTTTCAACGTTTCCATCCCGTGCACCAACCCATCCATGCCACGCCTTTTGGCGCTTCCCTGCGCTTCGGCTCGGGGTAGTCGCGCGGGGCGGCGGGGCGTTCGGGGTGCCTTTGGGGGTCGGGGCGTTGCGGGCCTGTGGGCATGGGAAGCGTCTGCGGCGCATCATGGGAGTGGGCGGGGCCCATGGCGGGGGAGCGGGCTGAGGCCCGCGGCAGGGGATGGGTTCGGGTTTTTTCGGGGAATCATGCCCAGACGGCGCCTTTCGGCGCATCCATGCGATGCTCCCGGCACATCCACGCTGCGCCTCTGGCGCTTCCCTGCGGTGCCTTCGGCACTTCCCGGGCCTGCCTTCGCGCGCACCGCTGTCCCTCGGCTGTGAATTCCGTTTGGCGTTCCGCTTGGCGTTGTCAAACTTCCCTCGTTCGCGGGGAGGGGGCAGGGGAATCAGGGGAGGATCCAGAGGGCGAGGTAGAGGGTGGCCATCCCGCCGAGGATGGAGGCGAGGACGTTGCGGGTGGTGCAGCCAAGGGCGAGAGTGACGAGGGCGGCGGCGAGCCGGGCGGGATCGGGCTCCCCGCCGGTGGCCTCGGGCCAGAGGACCAGCGGAGCGACCAACCCGGGGAGCACGGCCACGGGGGTATAGCGGAGGTGGCGGAGCACCCATTCGGGAAAGGTTTTCCGGCCGAAGAGCCCGAGAAAGGACCAGCGGATCAGGTAGGTCCCGAGGGCGAGAAGGACAATGACCAGCCAGACCTTGCCGCCGTTCAGCTCCACGCCACCCCCTTTCCGCGCCGTCGGCGCAGGGCCTGTTCGGTGGCGGCCCCGGCACACATGGCGAGGAGGGCCGCTCCGAGCAGGCCGATCTGGTAAGGAAGGAACGCGAGAAGCAGGGCTGCTCCCACCGAGACCA
The DNA here is from genome assembly GCA_913056175.1 of uncultured Opitutia bacterium. GTDB lineage: Bacteria > Verrucomicrobiota > Verrucomicrobiia > Opitutales > Puniceicoccaceae > CAJXLM01. The sequence continues at coordinate 1,183 of CAJXLM010000023.1, forward strand.
GGGCCGCGACCACGTGCGGAATCGTCCGCAAGGCGGGGGCCACCATGGCGAGGAACGTGATGGGGAGGGCGAAATCGAGGGCGAAGGCATCCGGGATCCTTGCGCCGACGAGGGCACCGACCAGGGTAAAGCCGTGCCAGACCGGCATGATGGGCACGACCACTCCAAAGTAGAAGCCAAGCCGCTCGGCGATCCCCTGCTCCGGGCGTTTCTCGTACTCGAGCAGCCCGAGGGCGTAGTTCTGGTCGACGAGGCAATAGGCAGCGAGGGCCCGCTGCCAGTGGCTGGCCCCGCGCAGGTAGGGGGCGATGGAGGCGGAGTACATGGCCATGCGCAGGTTCACGGTGAGGGCGGCGGCGAGCAGGATGAGGACGGGGGTCTGCTCGGCGAGGAGTTGCACCGCGGTGAACTGTCCGGCCCCAGCCAGCACCAGCACGCTCATCACGAAAGTCTCCAGCACCGGAAGTCCCGCCTCGGTGGCCACCACCCCGAAGAGCAGGGCGAAGGGCCCGAGCACGAGGATGAAAGGCAAGCCCGCCGCGGCACCGCGCCGGAACGCCCTGGACACCTCGGGTCTCATGCCAACGGGCCCGCGAGGGGCCTCAGCGGGGCAGCGGGGCTTCCTCGTGGCGGCGGAGGGAACGAGCAAGGGTGCGGGGAAAGAAGGGTCCCCGGTAGACCCATCCCGTGTAGACCTGAACCAGGGAGGCGCCCGCTTCGAGCTTGGCTGCCGCGGTCGCCGCGTCCACCACTCCCCCAACCCCGATGAGCGGCAGCCGTCCCCCCGTGGTCTCGTGGACGAAGCGGAGAAGATCCGTGGAGCGCCGGAGGAGCGGCTTCCCGGAGAGCCCACCCCGTTCCCATGCGCCCGCGGGCAGCATGTCGCGGTCGACGGTGGTGTTGGCGACAATCAGGCCGTCGATGCCCATTGCCTCCACAGTGGTGAGCAGTTCTTCCGCCTCCGCAAAGGTGAGGTCCGGGGAAATTTTCAGGAGCAGAGGGAGGCGGTGGGCACCGCGGGCCGCGTTTGCCTCCTGCACGCCCCGCAGCGAAGCCCGCAAACGCTCACTCTCCTGGAGCTGCCGGAGTCCCTCCGTGTTCGGGCTGCTCACATTCACGGCGAAATAATCGGCGAGGTCGGCGAGCTGGCGGAAACAATACTCGTAATCGCGGCCCGCGTCCTCCAGCGCGGTGCTCTTGTTCTTGCCAATATTGATCCCGACCGGGACCGGGCGCCGGCCGGGGGGAGGCAGCTTCTCCAGCCGCACCCGCATCGCACCCACTCCCTTGTTGTTGAAACCCATCCGATTGATGAGGGCCTCGTGTTCCGGCAGCCGAAACATCCGCGGCTGCGGTTGGCCCGGCTGGGCCTCCGGAGTCACCGTGCCCACCTCCACATGGCCGAATCCGCAAGCGGCCGACCCCAGAACGAACTCGGCATCCTTGTCCATCCCCGCCGCGAGCCCCACCCGGTTCGGGAATTGCAGCCCCCACAGGCTGACGCCCTCCCCCACCTGGGAACGCCGGCTCATCCAGGTACAGACTGGGCGCAAACGGCTGGCGTTCTGCAACAGGTTACGGGCGTACTCGTGGGCACGCTCGGGATCGAGGTGGAAGAGCAGAGGCCGCAGCAGTCGTTCGTAGAGGAAGTCCATCACCGGGGGGCAGTCGCCCCGGGGAAAATCGGTGCCCCAACTGTTTTTGGTTTGCAAGTGCCCAAAAAAACGACCGACGAAAGGACGATGGCGCAAGCAACTCCCAATCTGGACTGGTGCACCGTCCGGCTCGGCAACGACATGAACTGGTGGGTGGAGGAGATCAGTGACGAGATTCACTGGGACGTGGACGGGTTGGGGATTCTCGACCCCCGCCAATTCTCCCACATCACCGATCTCCTCGAGCCCCTCCAGGCCTATGATTTCGAGCCCCAGATCGTGGAGAACGCCTTCTACGGCTTCGCCATCGACAAGGAACTCAAGAAGGAGCGCGTCCGGCTCACCCGCAGCAACAATTCCCTGCTCGATTCCGAGGAAGTACTCTTTGCACTGCCGGACGTGATCGACGAGGAGAAGGGGCCCTACGCCGACTTCCTCACGCACATCACCCGCCTGCGGGTCCGCCTGCTCAACGATCTCATCGACTTCAACGAGGCGCTCACCGTCGAGGAGTTGGAGGAGGAGATCCGGGACCGCCAGAACGCCGATTTCCTCGAGGGCCGGGCCACCCATTTCTTCCAGGAGATCACCTCGATCCTTGAGTACGTGCCCGAGGGTTTCGAGCTGGATATGGCGGAGGAGAGCAGCGCGCGGAACACCGAGTCCGCAGTCGCCGACGAGCTGGCCGACCTCGAGGGAGCGGAGGAGGAGACCCTCGAGGAAGACGACACCATGCGCTGGGACGACGGGGACGAGCGGGAGGAAGTGGAGGCCGCCGAGGAGGAACGCCTTTAGGGCTCCAAATCCGCCGGAGGCGCAGCCCCCATCCCCCCGGCTCCTCGCGTCGCGTCCACGGTTCGCCGGTTTCCCCCCAACACCTCCCGCTCGTGAGCCACTTCCTTGCCGACATTGATTTCGTGGAGAGCCTCTGGCGCGAGGCCCTCTCCGGGGAAACCGGGGATGCGCGGCGCTTTGCCGAAGCCCACCGCCGCGCCTCCTTCGCGATCAGCGTGGACACCAGCATCCGCCTCCTCGCGGCGGCCGGGGCCCACGACGAGGAAGCCGGCAACCGTTTCCTCGAAGCCTTTCCCGTGCTCCCCCTCGACGGGGCCGTGCTCACCCGGGCCGCATCCCTCTTCCGCACCCTTGACCTTCCCCTGGAGACCGCCATCGAGGGGGCCCTTGCCACCGTGCACCAGCTCCGGATCCTCACCGGAAACCCCGCCCGCTACCACCTTCTCCCCGGGATTGCCGTGGTCGACTTCCGACCCCGTCCGGATGAGGAGTCGGCCGAATAGGCGGACTCCCCCCGCGGGATTCGCCGGGGCCGGGAAAAAGCGGAGAACGCCCCGCCGGCGACCGCCACCGGCGAACCCGCCCCCGACCCCCGGCGCGGACCGGGTCGAGGCACCTCCTCAAGAGGGGCGGCGACCTTCAGGGATCGCCCGGACCGCTCCGACCGCCCGGCGTCCCCTCTCCCGGGCGGTCCGGGCGGTCGGCCTCCAGCTCAGCAAGGATCCTCCATCGACGGAAGCGGGAGGCCCGCCCTCCCTCGGCCAGCCGCTCCGCCTCTGCGAGAAAGCGGACCGCCCGTTCCGGATTCCCCAGCCGCTGCCAATACAGCCGCCCGATCTCCCCCGGGAGGACGGGGTCCTCCGGTCGATGGAGCCGGCCGCGGGCGAGCAGGGCGACGGCCTCCCGGGCCCCCTCCCCCTTCCAGCGACGGTAAGACCGCTCTCCTCCGCTCCCGAGAGCGCGGCCCGCCCGCCACACCGGAAGGTCGTAGGCCAGGATACGGGCTCCCTCCCGCCAGAAGAAGGACTCCTCCGGGCAGAGCGTCACCGTCTGCCGAATCCGCTTGCGGACCGCTTCCGGCTCGCGCGCCAACCAGGCCTCGTACACCCGCAACCAGGAGAGGTCTCCCGCGAGGGGACGAAAACCGCCGAGGGCCCTCCCGAGCGAAGCAGGCCTTTCCCGCGGGACAAAATCCTCCTCCCGACCGTCCTCCGCCTCCGGACCAGCACCGGCTGATTGCCGGTCCTGCACCCCGGGGACGACCCCTCCGAGAACCCCCAACAGGAACACCCCGATGGCAAGGCGCAGGGCCGGGTCGCGTCCGCCCCACCCTCTCACAGGTCCCTCCCGGCAAAAGCCAACCACGCGAGGACAGCGTAGCCCAGCCCGTAGAGCAATCCGTAGGCGACAAGACTCCCCGGTTCGTCCGCCAACGCCGCCTCGCTGAATTGCTGCAGGTCCGGCAGGATCCGCAGGACGACCGTATCCCGCAGCCAGCCCGCCACTCCCTCCGCCGGGGGCAGGGCGGCCCGGGCGAGCCCGACGAGGTGCCCGCCGAGGACCAGCGCCGCCGAGAGCACGAGGAGCAAGGGAGTGGAGCGCACCACCACCGCCAGTGCCGTCACCATCGCGGCGACCACCGCGAAGAGCAGCAGCTGCGAGAATCCGAAACCGCAGAGCTCTCCGAGACCTCCGGCCCCCGTCAAGCCCAGGGCCGCCCGCCGCCCGGCGAGCAGTCCCGCGAGGACGAGGAGCAGTCCGGCGGTAAAGAAACCGAGCACGAGGACGATCCCGAGGAGACGACCGGCCAGGTAGGAACCGCGCGGCAGCTCCCCACCGAGGAGCCACGCGGCCATCCCGTTCTCCTCCGCGCGGTGAAGGATCGTGGCCGGAAGGAGGACCGCAAGGACCGTCCCGAACAGCGCCACCGTGCCCCTCCCGACATTGGCGAGGAAGCGGAGCTCCGAATCCCCGAAGTGGTACCCGGCCAGCGGTACGGAGAGGACCAGCAGGAAACCCGCGGCCAGGAGGGCGGCGAGGAGCGCCCGGTTGCGCCCGGCCTCCCGCAGCGTCAGGCCCGTCACGACCCAGAGGCCCCGCCCACCCCTCACGGATCGCCCTCCTCGCCGGATCCCGACTCCCGGCAGAGCCTCTTGAAAAGATTCTCAAGAAAATCCTCGCCCGGCTCGACGGCCTCCGCCGCGACCCCGGCGCCGGCAACCAGGCCCGCCGCCCGGTCCCGTTCCGCCCGGCTCCGGAAAACCAACCCCGGACGCCCTCCCACTCCCCTCGCCTCCACTTCCGCCGGGGATCCCTCCCAGCAGGCCTTTCCCTCCCAGAGGATCACCACCCGATCGGAGGCCCGTTCCAACCGTCCCCAGCGGTGCGAGGCCATCAGCAGGGTCCGCCCTCCCGCCTGCCACGATTCGAGAAGTTCGCCGGCCTGTTCCCGGCCGGCGGCATCGAGGCCCGCGCAGGGTTCGTCGAGGACCAGCAGGTCCGGTCCTGCCGCGAGTACGGCGGCGAGGACCGCGCGTTGCCGCAGGCCCCGGGAAAGGGAGCGCAGCGGTGCCCGCGCCGTGCCGACCATCCCCAGCGCTTCGAGAGCAGCCTCCCGCTCCCCAGCCCCCCTTCCCCGACGACCGGCCGCGGCGAGGCGCGCACTGGCCCGGACCAGTTCCCGCGCCGGTGCCTGCGGATCGCCCGGGGGCAGTTCCGGAAGATAACCGACGCCCCGCCGTGCCCGGGCCCTCCGGGGATCGAGCCCCCGCAGGCGTACGGTTCCCCGGTCGGGGTGAACGAGGCCCACCGCCAACCGCAGCAGGGTACTCTTCCCGGACCCGTTCGGCCCGAGCAGGACGACCCGCTCGCCCGCCCGGATTGCCAGGTCCACCCCCGCAAGAGCCGGGCGACGGGCCCGGGACAGGCCCGGCAACGGAAAATCCTTCCCGACGCCCGCCCACGACAAGACCACGCCCGCCATGGCGCGGGAGCCAAGCGCACAGCGGCCTTCGGCGCAAAAAGGAATTTTCTCAACATTCCCTAAACCCACAACTTTTCCCGTTGCCGGACTCCCGCAGCGCTCCCTTCCTTCCCCGCATGTCCGCCACACCGCGTATCGGGCTCCTCGGGGGAACCTTCGACCCCGTCCACTTCGGCCATCTCATCCTCGCCGAGGACGCCCAGCGCCACGCCGGGCTCGACCGCGTCCATTTCCTGCCCGCCTACTCGGCCCCCCTCCGCTGGACCGAGGCGGTTGCCGGGCCGGAGCAGCGGCTCGACCTCCTCGCCCGGGCCATCGCCGAGTTCCCCCGGTTCCAGGTGGACGACTTCGAGGTCCGGCAGGGTCGGCGGGTCTACTCGGTGGAAACCGCCCGCCACTTCCGGACGCTTTTCCCCCAGGCGAGGCTCTACTTCCTCATCGGGGCCGACCAGCTCGAGCGGCTCCCCGAGTGGAAGGACATCGGGGAGCTCCGCCAGCTCGTCGTCTTCCTGTGTGCCCAGCGCTACGAGGACGAGCCCCTGCGCCCGCCGGAGGGTTGCGAGATCGAGTTCGAGGTCCTTCCCGCGCGGAGGATCGACATTTCCGCGACGGAGATCCGCCAACTCTTCGCGAACGGCCAACCCTGCCGCTCCCTCCTCCCCCGCTCGGTCGCCGATGCGATCGAGGCCCGGAACCTCTACCGGCCGGACTGAGGCAGGCCGCCGCCGTCGAGGATTTCCGGACCGGGTGTGGGCGGGCGGAGCCGATGCCGACGGGAGAGCCTGCTTGCCTCCCGCCTGCTTGCCTCCTGCCCGCCGCCCGCGGTGTGTGACGGGATTGTCACATTCCCGGCCGACTTCCCGGTTGTTGTTTCCACCTGAATCGGGGAAGCCTCCTCGCCATGATCCCACGAATGCTGATCCTCCCCGCGGCGGCTCTCGCCGTCGGCATCCTCTCCCCGGCCCACGCCGCCCTCGAGCTCGACCGGCTCGGCTCCTACGAGTCGCGGGTCTTCGACGAGTCCGCCACCGAGATCGCCGCCTACGATCCCTCCACCCGGCAGGTCTACGTGACCAACGGCAACGAGGACACGGTGGATATCATCGACCTCACCGACCCCTCCGCACCCGCAAAGACCGGGAGCCTGCGCTTCGACGCGCTGCCCGGACACCCCGGTGAATTCGCTTCCAACAGCGTCTCCCTCGCCCGTGGGATCCTCGCCGTCTCCCTGGAGGCCCCGGAAACCGGTCAAAGCGGGCTCATCGCCTTCTACCGCGCGTGCCGCCCCCTCGCTGACTGTGCCGAGCCCCTCGCTCTCGTACCGGCCGGATTCCTCCCGGACGCCGTCGCCTTCTCCCCCGATGGCACGAAGGTGCTCTCCGCCAACGAGGGAGAGGCCAGTGAGGTCGAAGACGGCGCGGGCCTTCCCGCGATCAACCCCCCCGGCTCCTTCACGCTCGTGGAGGTCGCCCATCGGCCCTTCCGGGTCCTCCGCACGACCCAGCTCAGCTTCGGAGCCTTCGAGCCGGGTGGTGCCAAGGCCCTCGGTCCCGACATGGCCACGATCTCCGCCCCCCGCTCGGCGAGGGGTGCCCCCTACGTCCGCATCCACCCGCAGGCTCCCTCCGTGGCCGCCGACCTCGAGCCGGAATACGTCACCTTCTCCCCCGACGGCACCCTCGCCTACGGAACCCTGCAGGAGAACAACGCGGTCGCCGTCATCGACATCCGCACCCGCGAGGTCGACCGCATCCTCCCGCTCGGCTGGAAGAACCACGCCAATCCCCGGAACGCCCTCGACGCGAACAAGAACGACGGGGTCGCCCGCCTCGAGACCCAGCCCTTCCACGGACTCTTCCTCCCGGACGCCATCGCCGCCTACTCCGTCGACGGAGTTCCCTTCCTCGTGACCGCCAACGAAGGGGACGCCCGCGACCCGGCGGACTTTGGTGACTACGGCGACGAAATCGCCCTCGAGGAGATCGACCTCGACGATGCGGTCTTCCCCCAAGAGGACGAGCTGCGCGACGGCGAGGGCCTCGGCGACAAGAACGTCTCCCGGATCGACGGGAACCTCGACGGGGACGGCCAGTACGAGGAGATCGTTATCTTTGGGGCCCGCTCCTTCTCGATCTGGGACGCCCGCCAGGGGAACCTCGTCTTCGATTCCGGCTCCGCCCTCGAGCAGATCACCGCGGAGGCCCTGCCCGGGCACTTCAACGCGAGCAACGACGACAACTCCCTCGACGACCGCTCCGACAACAAAGGTCCGGAGCCCGAGGCGCTCGCCCTCGGCATCCTCGAAGGGCGCACCTACGCCTTCATCGGTCTCGAGCGGGTCAGCGGGATCGTGGTGTACGACATCAGCAACCCGCATCGCCCCCAGTTCGTCACCTACCGCAACGACCGGGACTTTTCCCTGCCGGTCGAGGAACAGGAGGACCTCGGACCGGAGGGAATCGTTTTCGTCCCGGCCGCCCACAGCCCCAACGGCGATCCCCTCCTGCTCGTCTCCAGCGAGGTAAGCGGGTCCCTCACCGTCTACGGAATCCGCCACTGATCCCCGCACCCCACGTCCGCCCGAGCGGTGGCGCGGCGCGGAACCCCGGCACCGCTGCCCCGCCCTCTCCGCCCTCGGCCGGAAACGCGGTCCGTTCCTGCCCCGGTCCGCGGGCGATCGACCCGATCGCCCGCCGGACCGGCGGCTGTCACCGTCCGGGGAACGCCACCCGCAGGCGGTCCACTTCCAGCCAGTCGCCCGTCTCCTGGCGGACCGCCTCCACCTGAAGGACGCCGGCCGCGGTTCCCTCCGGCGCCCGGCCGGCGACCGCCACGGTCCCGCGGTAGTCCTCGCCCACTCCGCCCCCGCCCGGCAGGCGGACCGGCGTGCTCCGGGCGAGGCGATTCCCGCGGGCATCCTCCCAGTAGAGCGCCACCCGGGTGCGGTTGCCCCAACTGCACCGCGCGGACAGCTCCACCTCCCCGAAAGCCCGGTCGCCGGGCCGGGCCGGAAAACGCAGGCCCACCCCCGCAGCGTACGCATCGCGGATCCGGAGCGCGCCGCCCTCCGCCCGCTCCACCCGTACCCGTTCCGAGGGCCGCACGGAGAGCCCGAGGGGCGCCGCCAGGCGATACTCCCAGGGCTCCGGGCCCGTTCGCACGAGAAACCGTCCCGGTCCCGCCACCTCCTCCACCTTTCCGGCCCCCAGGGCGTCCTCCCCGAGCAACGCCCAGCCGAGCAGGAGCGCGGTGGCCCCGTCCCCCGCCTCCCGGGCCCGGCGCCACGAGGAGGTCAGCGCCGCCCGGGCCACCGCCGGATCCTCCCCCGCGAGCACCTGCCGCGCCGCGGGGTAGGTGGGATTGGCCCGGACAAAGTCGAGCCGACGAGCCGCCCCCCTCGTCCACTCCTCCCCGCGGAACGCCTCCCGGACCTCCCGCCACTCCCGCCGTGCCTCCAGGAAGGCAGGAAAGACTTCTTCCCAGTCCCCGACCGTGCGCACCCGCAGCAGGGCGGCCGCCAACGCTTCCCGGTCCGCGGCCGCCTCCACCAGCCGCCAGGCCCGCACCACCGCCGCGACCCGCCGGGCTTCCACGCTGCCGGGGGCCGTGCGGCGCTCCGCCTCGGCCAGCCATTCCCTCATCCGCCCGCGGTCCTCCTCCGTGAACAAGCGCACGCCCGCCTGGTTCCGGTAGTACTTCAGCCAAGTGGCCCGCCCCCCCTGTCGCGACCAAACCGCCTCCGCCCACCCGTAGAACCGCCCCATGGGCTCCGCGGCGGGCCCGAAGAATCGCTGCAGGAACACCCGCCGCAACACCTCCGGGTCCTCCTCCGCATCCCAGAGCATCCGCGCCATCCGCCAGGGAAATCCGCCCTGGAAGGGCCACACCGGGGAGACCCGCCCATAGTAGGCCCGGATCCCGGCCCGGCGGGAGTCCCGCACCCGCTCCAGCCACTCCCGATCCGCCCGCCGGGGGAACTCGTAGGTACCCGGGGACGGATACTCCCAGAGTCCGAGCAGGCGGGGACCCGCCTCCGCCCACGCCTCCACGAGGGCCCGGTCCCCGGCCGCGAAGGCCCGGTCGTAGGCCCCCTGCGCCCGGTCGGCGGTCAGGTAGGGCAACACCTGCGGATGCACGGGAAAGGAGGGCACGTTTTCCGTCCACATGTAGGCGAGAGCCCCGAGGTAACGGTCCGGGAACTCCCCGGCCACCCGGTCGGCCACCCGGTTGAGCCAGCCGAAGTAGAGGTCGCTGTAGTCCGGCTGGTCCCGGAAGTACCGGAGGGGACGGACCGCGGTCCGGAGCCCGGCGCTGTCGCCGTAGCGGCGATTGTCGTTCGTCCCGAGGGGAAAACTGAGGGCTTGCGGATTCTCCCGGAAGTAGGCGATCGCCGCCTCCGCCGCGCGCTCCACGGTGACCTCCTCCGTGAAGTCCGGCTGCGACCGCCAGAGGGGATCGCCGGGCGGCGGGGGATCGGCCGGGTCCCACTCCTCCCCGAGAGCCTCCGGGTGGGCGAGGAAGAACTCCCGGTCGAAGAGATTCCGCAAGTGATGCGAGTACCGGTAGCGGAAGACGAGGCGGTTCCGCCGTTCCCAGAGGCGCCCGTCCTCGCCCCCGCCCACCCGCAGGCCCCGGGAGACATAGGAGGGGCGCTCCGCCCGGCGGCCGAGGGGAATCCGCCAGGCCTCCCCCTCCGGCACGGACCGCCCCCACTGCCCCGGCCAGAACCAGTGCACGCCCCCGGCCTCCTCAAGGAAGGCGTACAGCCCGAATTCCCACCCGAGCGCGTCGGCCGCCTCGATGCGGATCCCGTCGCGCCGGACCACCCAGTCGAAACGGTCGTCCGCCCCCTCCGGCCGCAGGCCCCGCGCCGGGAAGGATCGCTTGCGGAAACGGAGGTCGGCCGGAGGTCCCGACCCGGCACCATCGGTCTCCACCCAACGCAGATCACCTCCCGCGCGCTCTGCCAGCACCGAGCGGAGCTCGTCCAGCGCCGCCCGCAGGGTCGGCGGCAGCGGGTCGGGCAGCTCCACCACAAAAGCGCGCTCCCGCGGGAGCAGCGCCCAAGTGTCCCCGCGGCCGCCCCCGTCGAGCAGGCGGTGCTCCGGACCGGCCCGGCCCTCGGGGAAACCGAGGCAAAGACCGAGCAGGAGAAGGCCTATCACGCCGAGGATTCGGTTCTTTCCTCGCGCTGCCCGGAATGGTTGGAATTCGGTGTTTCCCACAAAGGCTTTGGTCCCCTACGGTCTCGGTTCCCGTCGATGAAAACAAGCGAACTTCTTCCTCCCGATCCCGTCCCCCCGCGCGAATGACCCGCACCCGGCACCCGCTTCGCTCCCCCCGCCTTCCGGGACTCCTCGCCGTACTCGTCGGGCTCACGCTCGCCGCCTGCCGCTCCCAGCCCCCGGAAATGGCCGCCTCCCTCGGCGCGGACACCCCGCCCACGGGCTGGACGGCCGACGCCACCGCAGGACCCGTCCCCGACAACTGGCTGGCCAGTTTCGACGATCCCACCCTGACCGCTCTCGTCGAGGAGGCCCTCGCCTCCAACCCGGACCTCGCCGCCTCCGCCGCCCGGCTTGAGGCCGCCCTCGCCCAGTCCCGCCAGTCCCGTGCCCGCCTCTTCCCGGTGCTGAACGCCACCGCCTCGGCCGATCGCACCACCTATGCGGAGTCCCCGCCCCTCCCCGTGGAAATCGACGGCGAGGTCCCCACCCAGCCCGCCAACCAGGACACCCTCGGCATGGGACTGCAGTCCCAGTGGGAGGTCGACCTCTGGCAGCGGCTCTCCAACGCCGCCCGCGCCTCCGCCCGCAGCGCCCAGGCCACCGCCGCCGACTACGCCTACGCCCGCCAGAGCCTCGCCGCCCAGGTCGCCAAGGCGTATTTCCAGGTCCTCGTCGCCCGCGACCAGCTCGCCCTCAGCCGGCAGTTCGTGAAGAACGCCCGCGAGTCCGACCAGATTGCCCGGCTCCGCTTCCGCGCCGGCGACGTCTCCGCCCAGGACACCTTCACCGCCGAGGCCGATCTCGCGGACGCCCGCAGCCGCGAGGAGGAAACCCTCCAGGCCTACCGGGAGGCCGTCCGGGCCCTGGAAATCCTTGTGGGGCGCTACCCGTCGGATGCCCTCCAGCCCACGGCCGACCTCGACACGCAGATCTCCCCGGTCCCCGCCGGCCAGCCCGCCCAGATCCTCGAGCGCCGGCCCGATCTCGTCGCCGCGGAGCGCCGCGTCCAGGCCGCCTTCCGCCTCGCCCGGTCCGCCTCCGCCGCCCGGCTTCCCCAGATCACCCTCACCGCCGAGGCCAGCACCAGCGGAGAAGGGATCGGTGACCTCTTCGATCCCACGACCAGCCTCGCCCGGCTCGGCTCGAGCCTTTTCCAGCCCCTCTTCGACGCCGGCCTGCTCCAGGCCCAGTTCGAGGAGGCCACCGCAGAGCAGCGCGCGTCCATGGAGTCCTACCGGACCGCCGCCCTCCGTGCTTTCCTTGAGGCCGAGGACGCCCTCAGCGCGGAAGAGACCCTCCGCTCCCGGCAGGATTCCCTCCGGAAGGCGGCCAACGCCTACGAGAAGGCCACGGCCATCGCCCGGCAGCGCTACCAGCAGGGGGATACCAGCCTGACCGCCTTTCTCGACAGCCAACGGCAGAGCCTCCGGGCCCGCTCCAGCCTGATCACCGTCTCCGGTACCCGGCTGACCAACCGCGTCGATCTCTTCCTCGCCCTCGGCGGCAATTTCGCGCCCGGTCCGATCCCCTCCCAGCCCTCGCCCCCGCCCGCTGCTGCCGCCGCCGCGAACAACCCGTCCGCTTCCCCGGGAGACCCCGCCGCTCCCTCCTCCTGATGACCATGAAGACCTCCCCGTTCCTTCTCGCCCTCGCCCCGTCGTCCCTCCTGCTCCTCGCCGCCTGCGGGGGCGGTGGCTCCTCGGCGAGCTCGCCCCCCCCTCCCCCCGAGGTGGAGGTGATGACCGTGCAAACGGAATCCTTTCCGGTGTACCGGGAGGTGGTGGCCACCCTCGAGGGAGTGATCGATACCAAGGTGCGCCCGCGTGTGCAGGGCTACCTCGACGAGCAGGTCTACGAGAACGGGACCTTCGTGGAGAAGGGGGACATCCTCTTCCGGATCGACCAAGCCCCCTACGAGATCGACCTGCAACGGGCCGAGGCCGACCTTGCCCGGGCCCGGGCGGAACTGACCCGCAACGAGATCAACGTCCAGCGCGACGAGGAACTGATCAAGGGGGACGCCATCAGCCAACGCCAGCTCGACAACTCCCGCCAGGCCCTCGCGGCCGCCCGGGCCAACGTGAAGGCCGCCGAGACCGAGGTGGAGCAGGCCGAGCTCAACCTCTCCTACACCACGGTCCGTGCCCGGATCGATGGCCTCGTCGGCGAGGCCGAGGCCCAGGTCGGCGACCTCGTGGGTGCCTCCGACACGCTCGCCGAAATCTCCCGGATCGACGAGGTCAAGGCCCGCTTCTCCATTCCCGACCGCTACTATCTCGAGCGGGCCGCCGAGATCCGCCAGGCCCTCGCCGAGCCCGCCGACCAGCGCCCGGCCAATGTCGAACTGATCCTCAGCGACGGCACCACCTATCCCCGGAAGGGGCGGATCAACGCGGTCGACCGCGCGGTCAACGCCGGCACGGGCTCCCTCTCGGTCTTCGCCCTCTTCCCGAATCCGGACGACCTCCTCCGGCCGGGACAGTTCGCCCGGGTCCGGGTCCTCGCCCGCACCATCGACAAGGCCATCCTCATCCCCCAGCGCGCCTTCCACGAGGTGCAGGGATCCTACCAGGTCTACACCGTGAAGAGCGATGGCACCATCGCGGTGACCGACGTCGTCCTCGGCGTGACCGACGGGCCCCGCGTGGTCGTCCGCTCGGGGTTGCGGGCCGGCGAGACCATCGTGGTCGAGGGCTGGCAGAAGGCTTCCGCCGGCAAGAAGGTACGCACGAAGCCTTGGCAACCGCCCGCCTCCTACCCGTCCGGCTCCGGTTCCTCCGGCGCCTCCTCGGGAAATTCGTCCTCCGCGAGCTGAGCTCGGCCCCCGCCCGTTCCTTTTTTTCATGTACAAGTTTTTTGTCGACCGGCCCGTCTTCGCCATGGTCCTCGCCATCCTCACGGTCATCGTGGGGCTGGTGGTGATGTCGACCCTGCCGATCACCCAGTACCCGAACATGGTGCCGCCCCAGATCAGCGTGACCGCCACCTACCCGGGGGCGGACGCGGAGACGGTGGCCAACTCGGTGGCCTCCCCCATCGAGCAATCCATGGCCGGGGTCGAGGGCATGACCTACCAGGAGTCGACGAGCTCGAACAACGGGCGGATGGGCCTCACCGTGAACTTCGAGATCGGGACCGAGCCGGACATCGACCAGATCCTCACCCAGCTGCGCACCGACCAGGCCAACCCCCAGCTTCCCCAGTCCGTCCGCGAGCAGGGCATCACCGTGGAGCAGTCCCTCGCCTCGCCGCTCATGGTGGTCACCCTGACCTCCCCGGACGGTTCCCGCGATTCGCTGTTCCTCGGGAACTACGCGGTGATCAACCTCAATGACGCCTTCACCCGCATCAACGGGATCTCCCGCGTGGTCATGCAGGGCGTTGGGGACTACGCCATGCGCGTCTGGATCGATCCCACCGAGCTGGCTGCCCGCGGGCTGACCGTCTCCGAGGTGATCAACACGATCAACGAGCAGAACCAGGTGAACCCGGCCGGCAAGATCGGGGCCCAGCCAGTCCCGCCCGGGCAGGAGTACACCTACACGGTGCAGGCGCAGGGCCGCCTGAAGGATCCCCGCGAGTTCGAGAAGATCATCCTCCGCCTCGAGGACGACGGCTCCGTCCTCCGCCTCGGCGATGTCGCCCGGGTCGAGCTGGGAGCCAGCTCCTACGGATTCAGCGCCCGCTACAACGGCGACCCCTCCGCCGTCCTCATCCTCTACCAATCCCCGGGCTCGAATGCCCTCAAGGCCGCCCAGGACGCCCGCGACCTCCTCGGGGAACTCTCCGCCAATTTCCCCGACGGCATGGCCGCGCAGGTCTCCCTCGACACCACCGACGCCGTTTCCGCCGGGGTCGAGGAGGTGGTCAAGACCCTCCTCATCGCGCTGGTCCTCGTCCTCCTCGTGGTCTTCCTCTTCCTGCAGGGCTTCCGGGCGACCCTCATCCCGGCCGTGGCCGTGCCGGTCGCCCTCATCGGCACCTTCATCCTCTTCCCGGTCCTCGGCTTCACCATCAACACCCTCTCCCTCTTCGGCCTGGTCCTCGCCATCGGGCTGGTCGTCGACGACGCCATCGTCGTGGTGGAGGCGGTCGAGCGACAGATCGAGAACGGCCTGGCGCCCCGCGAGGCGACCCTCAAGGCGATGAGCGAGGTCAGCGGTCCCATCGCCGCGACCTCCGTCATCCTCGCGGCGGTCTTCATCCCCACGGTCTTCCTGCCGGGGATCACCGGGCAACTCTACCAGCAGTTCGCCGTGACCATCGCGGTCTCCGTACTGATCTCCTCCTTCAACGCCCTTACCCTCAGCCCGGCCCTCGCCGCCCTCCTCCTCCGTCCGAAGAAGAAGGAGGCCCGCGGCCCCCTCGCCGCCTTCTTCCGTTGGTTCAACCGCGTCTTCGAACGGGCGACCAACGGGTATGTCGCCGTCTGCGGGGGACTCGTCCGGAAGACCTTCCTCGCGATGCTCGCCCTGCTGGTCGCGGCGGTGGCCGCCTGGTTCACCGGGGCCAAGCTTCCCTCCGGATTCATCCCCCAGGAGGACCAGGGCTACCTCTTCGCCACCCTCACCCTCCCTCCGGCCTCCTCCCTCGAGCGCACCGAAGTGATCACCGCCGAGGCGGAAAAGGAATTGATGGCCATCCCGGGGGTCGATGCGGTCACCTCGGTCTCCGGCTACAACCTGCTCACCAATGTGCAGAGCTCCTACAACGCCTTCTTCTTCGTCACCCTGACCCCCTGGTCCGAGCGCTACTCCCTCAAGAACATTTCCTCGCAGAACCTCCTCTCCATCTATGGCAAGGCGCAGGGGGAACTCAGCGGGATCATCGGATCCACGGCCCTGGTCAGCCCGCCCCCCGCGGTTCCCGGCCTCGGGTCCTCCGGCGGGGTCAACTTCGCCCTCCGCGACCGGCAGAGCCGGGGGCCCCAGTTCCTCGCCGAGCAGGTCCGGACGATGACCGAGGCCCTCGAGGCACGGCCGGAGGTCATGGCCGCCCTCTCCTTCTACCGCGCGGACATCCCCCAGTACTACGCCGATGTCGACCGCGCCCAGGTCCTCCGCCAGGATGTTCCCCTGGACACGGTCTACCAGACGCTCCAGACCTTTCTCGGGGGCGCCTTCGTCAACTACTTCAACCGCTTCGGCCGCCAGTGGCAGGTCTACATGCAAGCCGAGCCGGAGTTCCGCCAGAGCGCGGAGGACCTCCAATCCTTCTACGTGCTCAACCGGGAGGGCGACACCGTGCCGCTCTCCAGCTTCACGACCTTCGAGAGGCGACAGGGACCCGAGTACGTGAAGCGCTACGACCTCTTCCCCTCCGCCTCCTTCAACGTGGTGGCCGCCTCCGGCTACTCGACCGGTGAAGTCATGGGGGCCATCGAGACGATTGCCGGCACCAAGCTGCCCCCGGGCACCGACATCGCCTACAGCGGGCTCTCCTTCGAGCAGCGCAAGGCCGCCGAGGGCGTCCCGCCGGCCGCCATCTTCGGTCTCTCCCTCGTCTTTGCCTACCTGATCCTCGCCGCCCTCTACGAATCGTGGAGCCTTCCCTTCAGCGTGCTCCTCTCCCTCCCGGTGGCCATCCTCGGCGCCTTCCTCTTCCTCTTCGTGCGCGGATTCGAGGACAACATCTACACCCAGATCGGGCTGATTCTCCTCATCGGGCTGGCCGCGAAAAACGCCATCCTCATCGTGGAGTACGCCCGCCAGCAGAAGGAACAGGAGGGGCTCTCCATCCGGGACGCCGCCCTCACCGCCGCCCGGCTCCGCCTCCGGCCGATCCTGATGACCTCGATCGCCTTCATCCTCGGCTGCGTCCCGCTGGCCATCGCCCTCGGGGCCGGCATGGTCTCCCGCCAGATCCTCGGCACCGCGGTCATCGGGGGCATGGTCTTCGCCACCGGGATCGCCATCTTCCTCATCCCGGCGATCTTTGCCCTCGTCGAACGAATCATCGACCGCTCCCATCGGCACAGCGGGGGCGACGGAAGCACCGGGAACCCTTCGTGAGTAGGGGGGTCGGTCCAGCCGCGGCGGGCCGGGCGAACCACTTCCTGGCCCGGCCAGGACCGCCGGCTCCCTAGATCCGGTCCTGCAGGGTCACCGTGGAGGGCCCCGGCTGGCCGGGGTCCGGCTCGAGTCGCTCGAGGACTTCCGCGAGGAGGTAGAGGGAGCCGGTGAGGAGGACGGGGGCGGGTGCCCCGGGCAGGCCACAGGTCTCCGGCGACGGGAAAATCTCCTCGAGACGGGCCGCCCGCACCTCACCAGCAAAGGACAACGGCACGAGGGTGGCGATCTCCTCGGCGGGGAGGGCCCGGGGCTGGTCCGGGACCACGAGGTGGAGGGACCGCGCGTACGGGAGGAGGACCGGCAGGAGGGCCTCCACCCGGTCCCGGCCGAGCGTACCCAGCACGATCTCCAACTCTCCCCGGGGGGGGCCGAGCCGCGCCTGCAGGTTCTCGCCGAGAGCCCGCGCGCCCTCCTCGTTGTGGGTGCAGTCGAGGATGACGGGGCGGCCGCCCACGGTCCGCTCCTCCCAGCGACCGGGCCAGTGAACGGTACGGAAGGCGGCCCGCCGGACCTCCGCGGGTACGGGAAAGCGATCGGCCACCGCGTCGAGGAGCAGCCAGGCGGTCGCCGCGTTCCGGCGCTGGTAGGCTCCGAAGAGATTCGTCTCCGGATAGTCCTCCTCGCCCCCGAAGGATTCGGCCACCGAGAGGACGGGGCTCCCGAGGGCCTCCGCCCGCCCGCGGGCCACGGCCTCCGCGTCGGGGGCGAGGAGGCCGAGCACGACAGGACGCCCCGCCCGGAAGATGCCCGCCTTTTCCCCGGCGATCCGGGCCCGGGTGGGGCCGAGCTGCTCGCAGTGGTCGAGGCCCACCGAGGTGAGGGCGGCCGCCTCCGACTCGACCACGTTCGTCGCGTCCAGCCGGCCGCCCAACCCGGTCTCGAGCACCGCGCAATCCACCCCCGCCTCCGCAAAGCGAAGGAAGGCGAGCGCGGTCATCCATTCAAAGAAGGAGGGCTCCTCCCCGAGGGGCCCGGCGGCCACCGCCGCTGCCGCCGGCCGCACCCGTTCCACCAGGCGGAGGCAATCCGCCGCCCCCAGGGGAACCCGGTCCACCTGCACGCGTTCGCCGAGGTGACGGAGGTGGGGCGAGGTGTAGAGGCCAGTCCGGTAGCCGGCCCGCCGCAGGGCCGCCTCCACGAGGGCACACACCGATCCCTTCCCGTTCGTTCCGGCGACATGGAGGCAGGGGAAAGAGGCTTGGGGATGCCCGAGCTCCGCCACGAGCGCCCGCATCCGCTCGACCCCGTAGCGGGAGCCTCGGTTGCGCAGGCGGACGAGCTGGTCGTGGAGGAGGGCGTAGCGGGCCGCCGTCTCGTCGTCGGGCCGGGTCGAATGCATGGCGGCAAGCTGGCCCGCACCCCCGGGCCTGACGAGCCGATTCGGCCGCCGGTCAGCCGCTTTTTTCGGGGGGCCAGGATCCCCCGGGGACGGGCTCACCGCCCAGCGCCACGATCCGGTCCTCACTCATCTCATAGATCCACGCCTCGCCAAGGGCGGCGCCGGTCCGGTCCTCGCAGGCCACGCGGATGCGGTTGTACTCGTTCTCCTCGGCGGCCCGGCCCTCCTCGTAGCCCTCGAGGTCGTCAAAGGCGGCGAGGGCTTCCGGGTCGGCGAGCTGGAGAAGGCTCCCGTAGACCCAGCTCTCACCTCCGGTCCGCACGGCCGGGTAGCGGCCGAAACTGTAGAGCCGCCCGCGAATCCGGGCCGGGGTCGCCTCCACCACCCGGCCCTCGCAGAGGCTGGGCCAGGCGGCCTCGCCGGGCTGGAGGATGCCGTACACAAAGACGCGGAGATCCTTCGCTCCCCGCTCGCTGCTTGCCCCTTCGCTCATGCCTCCACCCAAGGCGGATGCGACCGGTTTGTAAATAGGCCATTGACCCGACTCCGGGCACCCCAACCATTCCGGCATGAAAGCGCGTGAGCTCTTTCCCCTGCCCCCGGAGCATCCCCTTGCGGAATCCCTCGACCCGGAGGCACCGCTGCACGCGTGGCTGGACCAGCTGGGTGCCGCCCTCGAGCGGCTGGTGCCGAAATTTCCCGAGGACCCACCGCCGGGACTGCACATGGCCGGTCGGGTGCGCATCGAGGACGGGGTCCAGCTGCCTCCCTACGGGACGATCCTCGGGCCGGCCTGGATCTTTCCGGGCTGTGAGCTGCGCCCGGGGGTTTACCTGCGCGGCAATGTCTTCGCCGGGCCGGGCTGCGTGCTCGGCAATAGCTGCGAGTACAAGAACGCCCTCCTCCTCGGCCATGTGGAGACCCCCCACTACAACTATGTCGGCGATTCCATCCTCGGGGAGGGGGCCCACCTCGGCGCGGGGGTGATCCTCTCCAACCTGCGCCTGGACCGCGGGGAGGTCACCCTGCGCCTGCCCGCGGGTCGGATTCCCACCGGGCGCCGGAAGGTCGGTGCCTTCCTCGGGGCGGGGGCGGAAGTCGGGTGCAACGCGGTACTGCAGCCTGGCACGGTGCTCGCAGCCGGGGCGAAAGTCGGGCCCAACCTTCCCTTCGGTGGCTACCTCGCGCCGGGCGCGACCGCTCGCTGGGCTCCGGGAAGCGTCGAGGTGCGCGAGGCACCGGCGGACTGAGTTCCCCTCAGGATTCGGGGTGCGGCTCGTCCGCAGGGGTGGCGGAGTCTTCCCCAACCGGAGCCTCCGCCCCAGCGGGAGCTCCTTCTTCCGCGGCGGGCGCGGGAGCCGGGCCCGCCTCGGCAGCGGGGGTCGCGGGGGAGGCCACCGCTGTCTGCGCCGCCCCTTCCTCCGGGCTCCCGCCACCGTGGCGACGGGCCTTCCGGATGAGCGAGCGCACGGTCTCGGAGGGCTTCGCGCCCACCTTTTCCCAGTAGTCCACGCGCTCCAGGTTTACCTGGTACTCGTGCTGCGAATTCTTGCGCCGGGGATCGTAGGTGCCGATCCACTCGACAAAGCGGCCGTCCCGGCGCGCGGAACTCTCCGCGACCACGATGCGGTAGTAAGGGTTGTGGCGATTGCCGTGACGCTGCAGACGAATTCGAAGAGCCATAGGAAAACCCTTAAGCATGGACGCCCGGGATCCGGTGTCAATCCCGGTTCCACCCCGCCCCACCGGGAACCCCGCCCTCAATCCGCCCCGCGGCGGGGGACCACGATCTCGGTGGGCCAGGCCGCCGGGCTCAGCCGCAAGAGATAGTCGACCGTCTCGGCAAGATCCTCCGGCTGGATCGCCTCCGGCCCGTTCGCCCCGGACAGCGGAGTGGCCACGAGGGCCGGGCAGAGCGCGCACACCCGGATGAGGTCCTCGGCTCCCTCGTCGGCCATGGCCCGGGTCAGGCCCATCATGCCGTGCTTGGTCGCCGAGTAGAGCCCGGTGCCCGCCCAGGCGTCGACCCCACACACCGAGGACATCTGCAGGATCGCTCCCCGCACGCCCTCCGGCCCGATTTCCTGCTCGCGCAGCACCCGGTAGGCCTCGCGGGAGCACCAATAGACGGAGGAAAGGTTGGTGCGGAGGAGGTCCTCCCACTCCTCGGTGGTCGAGTCCGCCACCCGCGAGCGGTTGATCTTCCCGGCGTTGTTCAGGACGAGGTCGATCCGCCCAAAGGCTTCCCGCGCGGTTCCCACAAGGGTCCGGCAATCCTCCTCCCGGGAAAGATCGAGGGCGAGGGGCAGCACCTCCGCCGCCCCGTCCTCCCGGGCGAGGGCCGCCACCCGCTCGTTTTCCGCGGCACGGCGGCCGGCGAGGGCCACCCGCCACCCCCGGGAGGCCAGCCGCCGGACGACCGCCTCCCCAATCCCGCTGTTCCCCCCGGTAATGATCGCCGCTCGCTGGTCCATGGGAGCCAGTCGATGCCCACCGGGACGCGCCTGTCAAACCGGCTTTCCCCGGGGCCGGGCCCGATTGACCGGGCGGAGTCCCGCCCCTACGCTCCTCCCATGACCGAGTCCCGTCCGTCCTCCCGCCGCATCCGGCCCCACCGGGCGGTCCTCCCCCTTCTCTTCGGGCTCCTTGTCGTCGTGGGGGTCTTCACCTTTGGGCCGACGGTCGCGAGCAGCCACGAGACCGAACTCTCCCCGGAGGGCCCCGCCCCGGGCTGGAGCTTTCCCCGCAGTGACGGGAGCTTCCTCCACCACACCGATCTCGCCGGGGAGGTCGTCGTCCTGAACTTCTGGGCGACCTGGTGTCCACCCTGCCGCAAGGAGATCCCGGAATTCGTCGAGCTGTCCCGGGAATTCGCCGACGACGGGGTCACCTTCGTGGGAGTCTCCCTCGACGAGAAGGGCTGGGAGGCCGTCCGGCCCTTCGTGCGGAAGGAAGGAATCCCCTACCCGATCGTCCTCGGCACGGCCAGCGAAGTGCAGGCCTTCGGCGGGATCCGGGCCATCCCGGTCACCCTGCTCATCGACCGGGAGGGCACCATCGCCGATCGCATGGTGGGCTACACCTCGCGGGAGGAACTGGAGGCGAAGATCGAACAGGTGCTCTGAGGACCGGGGAAGGCAGCCTGCAGCCCGGCGACCGACCCGCGATGCCGCCTCAGAGCCCGACTCTCTCCAGCGCGGCGAGGAAGAATTCCGGGGGGCGCACGGGACGGCCGGAGTCGTCGACGACCGCGTGCACGGTCCACGCCCGCGCGAGGAGACGCTCCCCGCAGTGAATCTCATACGCGAGGGTCACCCGGGCCCGCGGACGCTCCGTGATCCGGGCGAGCACCTCGAGCCGGTCGTCGAACCGGCAGGACTGGCGGTATTCACAGCGCAGGTCCACCACGGGCAGGTGGAACCCGCGCTCCTCCATCTTCCGGTACGGCAGGCCGAGGTCGTCGAGCAGCTGGACCCGGGCCATTTCCAGCCAGGGAATGTACGACCCGTGGTAGGCGACTCCCATGGCGTCCGTCTCGGCATAGCGGACCCGTGTCTCCGTGCGGCTTTCCATCATGCCCCCTTTTCTCGGGTGGGCACCGCCGAAACGAGCCCGAATCGCCGCGCGCCGGAGATTTTTCCCGAGAGGTTCCCGGCGCCCGGGCGCGCTCGGTCCCGGTCGGCGTCCCCTGCTCGGCGGACGATCCCTCGCCCGGGGCGGCCGTTGTCCCCCTGCGGGTACCCGACCCCCGCCTCAGGATTCCTCGCGGCCGAAGAGCACCTCCTCGATCCGCTCCAGCCAGCTGTGCAGGACAAAGGTGTGCACCTCCTGGACGCGGGCACTGTTCTCCGCCGGTACGAGGATCGACAGGTCGGCCAGATCCGCGAGGTCGCCGGCGCTCCGTCCGGAGGCCGCGATCGTCCCCACGCCCGCCGCCCGGGCCACCCGGGCCGCCTGGACGAGATTGCGGGAGCGGCCGCTGGTGGTAAAGAGCACGAGGAGGTCGCCCGGCCGGGCGAGGGCTTCCACCTGGCGCGCGAAGACCTGCTCGAAACCGTAGTCATTGCCGATGCAGGTGAGCGCGGCCGGGTCCGCGTTCAGGCAGAGGGCCGCCAGCGGCCGCCGCTCCCGCCGGTAGCGCCCGGTCAACTCCTCGCAGAGGTGCAGGGCGTCGCAGGCGCTGCCCCCGTTGCCAGCCGCCAGGACTTTGCCCCCCTCGGCAAGAGTCGCGGCCAGTCGGTCCCCGGCCGCGCGCACGCCTGCCATTTGCTCGCGAAAGGCCTCGAGGACACTGATCAGGGAATCCGGCATAACCGAGGCGTTACGCTGCAGGCCGGCGATTCCCGGTGGCAACCGAATTGTCCTTCCCGCTCCCTCCCTTGCCGCCCACACCTCGCCCGGATATCCTCTCCGGTCTTCGATCCATGAGCCGCATCGCCATCCTCACCGAAACCGTCGCCAACCGTATTGCCGCGGGCGAAGTCGTGGAGCGGCCCGTGGCGGTGGTCAAGGAACTGGTCGAGAACAGCCTGGACGCGGGGGCGGACCGCATCGAGGTCGAGGCCAACCGCGGGGGCAAGGGTTACCTGCGGGTCACCGACAATGGCGCGGGAATGGAGGCGGGGGAGGCCGAGCTCTGCCTGCAGCGGCACGCCACGAGCAAGATCCGCGAGGCCAGCGACCTGCACCGCATCACCTCCTTCGGCTTCCGCGGGGAGGCCCTGCCCTCCATCGCGAGTGTTTCCGATCTCACCCTGAAGACCCGGCCGGCCGGGGCCGGGGAGGGCACCCTCGTCCGCTGCGAGCAGGGCCGCCTGCTCGGCCGGGAGAGCGCCGGGCTGCCGGTCGGGACCACCGTCGAAGTCAGCCGGCTCTTCCAGTCCGTCCCCGCCCGCCGCAAGTTCCTCAAGACCGACGCCACCGAGACCGCCCATATCGTCCAGTGTGTCCGCCTCTTTGCCCTCGCCCACCCGGGCGTGGGTTTCCGCCTGCTGCTGGACGGTCGGGAATCCCTCTCCACTCCTCCCTGCGGCGGACCCGAGGATCGTATTGGCGAGATCTGGGGCCGGCGGATCCTCGACCGCACCCTCCCCTTCGCCCGTCGCTCGGGGGATCTCCACCTGCACGGTTTTCTCGGGGAACCTCCCCTCAGCCGCTCCACCCGCCACGACCTCGTCTGCATTGTCAACGGGCGCCCGGTCGAGAACCGCACCCTGCAGTATGGGGTGCTCGAGGCCTGCACGGGTTTTCTGCCACGCGGACGCTACCCGGTGGCCTTTGTTTTCCTCGGGATCGACCCGCAGGCGGTCGATGTCAATGTCCACCCGACCAAGCGCGAGGTCCGCTTCCGCGACGAGGCCCGCGTGCGCAAGCTGGTCGTGGAAACGGTCATGGACCTCCTCCTCGCCCGGGCCCGCTCCCTCGGGAACCAGGACCTGCCCCTCGGCTCGGGGGACGACCGGCGCGAGCCGGTCCCCGCCCGCCCCACCGACCCGGCCGCCTCCCAGGCCGCGGAAATTCTCGATCGAAAGGCGTCGCCGGGAGCCACCCCCGGTCCGCACCCCTCGCCGCCGTCCTCGGACCTTGCGGTGCCGCCCGGGCCCGGCAATGGCGCGGCCGACCCGGCACGGGCCTCCGATGGATCGCCCGCGCCCGGCGGGGCGTACCCGGAGGCGCCCACCGCTCCGGCCCGGCCCTCCCCCACCCCGGACTCCTCCACCCCCCGCCCCCGGCCCAGCCCGGGCTGGGAATGGATCGGGCCGCTCGTCGACCAGGCGGTCCTGCTGCGCTCGCCGCGCGGGCTGGTGATCCTCCACCCGCGCGCCGCTCGCGAACGCATCCTCTACGAACAATTCCTCGGGGAGGGTCGCCATGGCGAGGACCGGCCGGTGCAGCCCCTCCTCCTCCCCCAGACCTTCGAGTGGGATCCTCTCCCCTCCCAGTGCCTCTCCGAGAACCTCCCGGTCTTCGCGGAGCACGGATTCACGGTCGAAGCCTTCGGGCGCAACTTCTTCCGGGTCCACACCGTGCCGGAATGGTTTGAGCCGGGCCGGGCCGAGGGCTTCCTCCGCGATGCGGTCGAGGGGATCCGCGAGGGACGGCTCCGACCGGAGACGGTTCAGCCCTTCCGCGAACGACTCGCCGAGCTGGCCGTGCGCCACGCCCCCCGCTCCGAGGGCCCACTCTCCCCCGCGGCCGTCCGCGCACTGGTCCGCCAACTGCTCGCCACCTCGGTACCCCACTCCTGCCCGGCGGGCCGCCCCACCTTCGTGGAGATCGAGAAGGCCGAGCTGGAGGAGCGCTTCGGCCGATCGCTCTGAGCGGGCCGCGGGGCGCCCCTGCCCGGATCGGGGGCCGCCTCTTTCCGCTCGCCCCTCCTCAGGGCCGCGGACGGTAGACCTCCACCTCCACCCAGCTGGTCCGGGCCGGATTGAAACCGGCGAGGGTCTCCTTCCGCCAACGGTCCGGCGGGAAGGCCCCCTCCGGAAGCTCCTCCTCCCCGCTGGGCACGTAGGTTTCCCGGCTCCCCGCCAGCTTCTCCAGCCACTGGCCGAGGAGATCGTCGAACCGGTACTCGCGTCGCTCCACCACCACGGGACCGTCCGTCGACAGCGGAAGGTCCTCCGGCCGGATGCGCTTGCCGAACTCGATCCCGCTCCCCCCGTAGAAGACAAGGCTGGGCTCCTGGAAACCGTAGGCCCGGGCACCCTCCGCGGCCCGACCGGGGGTCTCCC
This sequence comes from uncultured Opitutia bacterium, assembly GCA_913056175.1. Classification (GTDB taxonomy): domain Bacteria; phylum Verrucomicrobiota; class Verrucomicrobiia; order Opitutales; family Puniceicoccaceae; genus CAJXLM01. Next base: position 25,988 of record CAJXLM010000023.1, read on the forward strand.
CGGCGAGGGCGGGCGCCAGCTGCCGCGAAAGGTGGTCCGCCCGCATCCGGTCCGCAAAGAGCCAGCTCCCCCCGAGCAGGAGGACAAGGCCGGCGAGGAGAGGCGCGCCTGCCTGCCGGGCGATTCCGGTTCGCAGGAAGAGGAGACCGGTGCCGAGGCCGGCGAGGCCGAGCACGGCCAGCCCGAGACCGCGACCGGGCCCGGCCGTGGCCAGGAGGACGCCCCCTCCCACCCCCAGCACCCCGAGGAGAACCACCGCCACCCGCAGGTACCAGCGTTGCCACGCGGTCCGCAGACCGCGCGCGTCCGGCAGGCGGGGGCGCGCGAAGAGGAGGAGGAAAAAGGCCGGGAAACCGGGCAGGATGTAGTGCGGCAACTGGGTCGCGTAGAACGAAAAGAGGATGACCGGGCTGACGAACCAGGCCAGCAGGAAGCGGGTGAGGGGCCGCCCCCATTCCCGGCGCACCCGCCGCACGGCAATCCAGAGCCCGGCCATCCATGGAAAGAGGCTGAGGAGGACGGACAGGAAGTAGAAGAAGGGAAGGGTGATTCGCTCGTTGAAGGCATCCGTCCCCCGCTCGATCACATGGTAGCCCATACCGACGTCCCAGTAGAGCCCATCCGTCCGCACGAGGGCCGGGAGGCCCCAGGCCGCGATTGGCGCGAGGAAGACGAGGAGTCCCCGCAGGGGCCGCAACCGACCCCACGGGTACCCGCGGCCGGCGAGGAGGCGGAAGAGCGCCAGGGCCAGCACGAGCACGAAGAGGCCCACGGGTCCCTTCGCCAGGAAGGACACGGACAGGCTCAGCCAGAGCACCCAGAACCAGCCCCACTGCGCCCGCCGGGACAAGCCCGGGACGAGGAGGAGCCGCGCCGCCCCGAGAAAGGCGAAGAGCACCCCCGCCACCATCGGCATGTCGGCCAGCGCCAGCCGCCCGTGGATCTGCATCTGCAGGCAGGTGAGGAAGGCGAGGCTCGCCCCGAGACCGCTGCGGGCCGAGTGAAAGAGGCGGCCGAAGGTGAAGATCCCGAGGGCCGCCGCCGCGCTGGCCAGGACCCCGGGCAACCGGGCCGCCCATTCCACGGCGCCCCCGAGCGCGTAGAAGGGCATCATCATCCAGTAGATGAGCGGGGGCTTGTCGAAGCGGTACTGGTCGTTGAACCAGGGGATCACCCAGTCGGGCCGTTCCAGCATCTCCCGGGTCGCCGTGGCAAAGCGGGGCTCGTCCCGGTCGAGAAGGGGAAGCTCGGAGATGCCGGGGAGGAGGAGCACGAGGCTCGCCGCCAGCACGATCCACGGGCCCCAGCGCCGGGCGGTGGCCTCTCCCGGGGAAGGATTCATCGGCGGGTCCCGGGGGGAGCGAGGAGAGTGTAGTGGCGAACGGTCCCGTCCGGCAGGGGGAGCACGAGGGAGTCGACCCGGCGGTGGGAGGCAAACTCCGCGGGCGGTTCGCGGTCCTCCCCCACGAGGACGAGCAGGGCGGAGCCGGGCTCGTTCCCTTCCTCCCACAATTCGTACTGGCTGTTCGGCTTGTCCCCCCGCTTCCACTGCCGGACCCGCGGCTGGCCCTCCCCGTAGAAGGCGAGCGCCGACACGTGCGAGCGGTGGCCGTCGACCACCACGGTCGAGCCCTCGAACCCTCCCGCCCGTTCCGATACCCACGCGGCGAAGGGCTCCCAACCCCGCAGGCGCCGGAAGGGATCGACGCCCGTCGCTTCCACGACCCGGGGCAGCGCCAGGAAGGGACCGAGGAGGAGGACGGCGGCAAGGCCCAGGCCGGTCACGGCCGTCGGGGTCAGCCAGCCGCGGCCCCACCGGAGGTGCCCCTCGGCCCCGGCCAACTCGAGACCCTCGCGCGCCATTCCCGCCACGAGGACGATTCCGGAAGCGACAAAGACGAGGGGCCAGTTCGGGAGGACGCGCTCGGTCAGGGCAAAGAGGAAGTATCCGAGAATGCCGGGGGCGGAGAGGGCCCAGAGGAAGAGGGGACCGTCCGACAGGCGGCGCGCGACCACCCCCGCCCGGATGAGGGCCGCGAGGAGCAGGACGAGCAGCAGGGGGCCCACGAGGAAGAGCTCGCTGGCGAGCAGTTCCACGAGGTACCGGAACCGGAGCTGGGGTCCGGACCCATCCACATAGCCCCACAGGTGCCCGAACATGGGCCAGCCGTGGGCCGCATTCCAAGCGAGGTTCGGAAGGAGGAAAAGGTAGGAGGCCGCGAAGGGCCACCACCGGCCCTCCCGCCACAGCCTTGATCGCCAGGCGGGTACGGCCAGCGCCGGAGCCAGCGCCAGCAGGGGGAAGACCCACAGGATTTGCTTGGTGAGGTGTCCGAGCCCGAGCACGAGGGCCACGCCCAGGCCGGTGGCGAGGGAGGACCTCGGGGCCTGCAGGAAGCACCAGGTAAGGGTGAGCCCGGCCGACCAGAAGAAGAAGGTGGGAGCGTCGATGGTGAGGAGGTGGTGGAGCGGCCCGAGACCGGGCATCGCCACGAGAAGCAGGAGGGCCCACAGGCCGGTTCGCGGAGAGAAGATCGACCGTCCGAGAAGGTAAAGAGACGCGAGCGCGCCGACCCCGAAAAGGGCCGCGAAGGACCGCAGGAGCCTCTCGCCCCCGCCGAGGGCCTCGCCGAGGGCGTACATCCATCCGATGAGCGGTGGCTTGCTGTAGTAGCCCCAGGCGAGCCGGCGACCCCAGTCCCAGTAGTAGGCCTCGTCCATGGTGAGGCCGAGGGGAAAGACCCCGAGGTAGATCATCCGAAAGGCAAGCACACCGCCGAGCAGGAAGATTGCCACGGTGTCCTCTCGGCACCAGCGGGCGCCGCGACTTCCCCCGGATTCCCCGCTTCCCCTCCCGCGCGGTTGCCCGCGCCCGGCCGTCCCGTCCTCGCCCATTTCGTCCCCGCCTCCGCGGCCCACTTCCCCCCGACCGGACCCGCGGGACTCAGGAAGCCATCCGCCCGGCGACCTCCGCGGCGAAGTAGGTCAGAATGAGGTCCGCCCCGGCCCTTCGGATGGCGAGGAGCGACTCGTCCCGGACGGCCTCGTACTCGAGCCAGCCGGCCCGCGCCGCCGCATGCAGGCAGGCGTACTCCCCGGAGACCTGGTACGCCGCCAGGGGAATCCCGCAGCGCTCCCGCACCCGCGCGAGAATGTCGAGATAGGGACCGGCGGGCTTCACCATGACGAGGTCCGCCCCCTCCTCGCAGTCGAGATCCACCTCGAGGAGGGCCTCCCGCGCGTTGGCGGGGGACACCTGGTAGGTGGACTTGTCCACGCCGGGACCCTTCCCGGACTTGCTGCCCACGGCGTCGCGGAACGGGCCGTAGAAGGCGGAGGCGAATTTGGCGGAATAGGCGAGGATGACGGTGTCCTCGAAGCCCGCCGCGTCGAGGCCCTGCCGGATCGCGCCGACCCGGCCGTCCATCATGTCGGAGGGGGCCACCCAGTCGATTCCGGCTTCCGCGTAGCACAGCGCCATCTCCACGAGGATGGCCACGGTCTCATCGTTGAGCACCCGGCCGCTCTCCGGATCGACCACCCCGTCGTGCCCGTGCTCGGTGTACGGATCGAGGGCGAGATCCGCGATCAGGTTGATCCCGACACCCCGGCGGCGGGCCTCCCGCGCAAGGGAGGGCACGAGGCCGCCGGGATCGAGGGCGGCTTCCCGACCGGTCCGCGACTTGCGGGCCGGGTCGACCCGCGGAAAGACGGCCACTCCCCGGATGCCGAGGCCCTCGAGGCGCTCGAGCTCCGCAAGGAAATCCTCCCGGCCGAGCCGGAACTGGCCGGGCAGGGAGGGGATCTCCTCGCGGGCCCGGTCCGCGTCTACCACGAAGAGGGGCTGGATGAGATCGGCGGGATGCAGGCGGGTCTCCCGGACCATTTCCCGAATCGCCGCCGACTGGCGCAGGCGACGGGGACGGCGCGGCAGGGACAGGGGGATCTCCGGGGAAAAATCCATCGAGGCAGCTCACGGGAAAAGACGATCGGAATCAACTTTTCCCGCCGCCGTGCGGGGCAATTCGGGATGCACGGCGATCCGCGCAGGTCGCTCCGCGGGGTCGAGGCGGGAGCGCAGCTGAGCGGCCACCTCCGCCGCGGTCATCCCGCTCTCCCCCACACCTACCGCCAGCCAGACGCGCTCGCCCCAGGCCGGATCCGGACGGGCCACCGCCACAGCCTCCCCCACCCCGGGCAGGGTGGCCGCGGTTTGCTCCACGTGCTCCAGGGAGACGGTCTCCCCACCGCTCTGCAGGAAGCGGCCGAGCCGGCCGAGGATCTCGAGCCTCCCGCGCTCGTCCCACCGCCCGCGGTCCCCGGTCCCCCACCCCTCCCCGCCGGGCGCGGGAGCACCGAGATAACCGGCAAAGAGCTGGTCGGAAACGACCCGGATCTCCCCGTCCTCCCCGAGGGTGATCCGGTTGCCGGGAAGGGCTTCCAGCCGGGGAACACCCGCCTCCCGGAAGGATTCCGGCCGCTGCAGGGCGATCATCCCGGCGGTCTCCGTCTGCCCGTAGACAGGGGCGAGGGGCCAGCCCCGCGCCCGCGCCTCCGCAAGGAGGGCGGCCGGGAAGGCGGCCCCACCCGCGAAGAGAAGGGTCGCCCTCGCCACGAGTTCCGCCGGGGATTCCCCCGCCAGGGCCCGCTGCAGGTGGGTGGGCACGATGGAAAGCAAGCGGTGGCCGGGCAGCTCGCCGGCCGAGGCCGGGTCGCCGGGTCGGCAGAGTTGTCCCCCACTCTCCCGGGCCCGCACGACGGGGAGGAGCCCGCCGACGTGCCAGAGGGGGAGGAGAAGGGCCGCGGAGAGGGGACCGCCCCCGAGAGCGGTCGCCAGGTGTCCCGCCGCCGCCCGCAGGGCGGGCACGGTCTGCCGGGCGAACCGGGGCACCCCGCTGCTCCCGCCCGTCCGCACGAGTACGGTTTCCCCGGGAAGCGGTGCCGGGTCCGCCGCCCACGCGAGATCCTCCGGCACCGGCCCGCGGGCGAGCGCGGGCCGGAGGTGACGGGCGAGCGCTCGCCAGGTCTCCGCTGCCCAGCTGCCCGACCCGAGGAGGAGGGGCACGGCGGAATTCTCGAGGGCTGCCACGATCCAGCCGACATCCGCTGGATCCCCGTCGCGCGGAAGCACGAGGAGGCCGCGCCGGGCCTCCTTCCCGGCCGCGGCCATGCGCTCCCGGGCCTCCGCCCTGCCCTGCCGGTAGAGCGCCTCGTCCGCCGGCCGCGAAAACAGGGGAGCCGGACCCGCCGTCATCCCGTCCTCCCCACCGCCCGCTGATAGATCGCCTCGGCCTCCGCCCCTCCCAACGGGGCCCGGTAGAGCGGGGCCGGCGACCACCCGTCCAACCCGTCCTCCCCGAAGAATCCGCGCGTGCCCAGCCCGTGCACCCGGTCTTCCCCGAGTTCCAGAGCCAACTGGAGGACCCCGCCAAACCCGATCCCGCTCTCAAAGGCGGAGGAGAGGATCAGGCGCGAGCGTACCTCCGGCGGCAGCTCCCCGAGGAGATCCGCTCCCCCGCAAAGGGCCGGTTTGACGACCCACCAGCCGGCCCACCCCTCCTCCACCCAATGCGGGAGGGCCCCGGCCAGCTCGAGCGACTCGTCGAGGGCCAGGCGGGCCTCCGCTCCCCCGGCCACCCGCCGGAGGTTCGCTTCCTCGCCCGGGGGAAAGGGCTGCTCGAGGAATTCGACCCACGGACGCGCGTCCATCCACGCCAGCCAAGACCGCAGGCCGGAGGCATCGAGCCGACCGTTCGCGTCGAGGCGCACGCCGAGGGGGCTCCCCTCGCCCCGTTCCCACCACGCGTCGAGAAGGCTCTGCTCCCGCCCGGGGGATCCTCCACCGATCTTCGCCTTGACCACCCGGTAGCCGTGGCCGATCCACTCCGCCGGGGATCGCTCGGGAACGCCGGCCGGCAACAAGCCCGCCGAGCAGACCGTCCCCTGCCTTTTCTCCCCCGCTGTCAGCATCCACCGGGCGAAGGCGGTCGACCCTTCCCCGCCGCCCGGACGGCCAGGCCAGTCCACCCACTCGGCCCAGCGGGGCGGATCACCCGCAACCCGCAACAACCACCCGCGGCGCTCGGTCCACCGACCCGCCGCCGTCTGCAGGGGCACGCGGAAACGGCGCCGGTACTGCGTCCAGGCACCGGGAATTCCTGTCGGGGGCCCGCCCATCGGAGAGCCCCTACACCGGGCGGTTCCCGGGGTCAACGCGGGCTCCCCGAACTTGCCACCCCTCCCGCCCTTCCCAAGACTCCGCCCGATGGCTGACCCGAACCCACCGCCGGTGGAGAATCCGCCCCCGCACCTCCTGCCCGAGCTGACCTACCAGCTGGAGGGCGGGCGGGACCTGTCCACCGCCGAGGCCGAGAGCGCCGCCCTCGCCATGACGGGCAGCGCGCCCTCCCCCGACGTCAAGGGGGCCTTCCTCCGCGCTCTGGTCGCCAAGGGGGAAACCCCGGCCGAGGTGGGGGCCTTCGCCCGGGTCTTCCGCGGCCTCGCCCTCCGGCCGGAGCTGGGGCCGGAGGCCGACAACGCCATCGATGTGGTCGGCACGGGCGGGGATGGGAGCGGCACCTTCAATTTTTCCACGGCCACCGCCCTCTTCCTCGCCGCCCTCGGCCAGCCGGTCATCAAGCACGGGAACCGCTCGGTCACCTCCCGCAGCGGCAGTGCCGACCTGCTCCGCTCCCTCGGGGTCCCGCTGGAGAATGATCCGACCCACCTCTGCGAATCCTTCGACCGCTTCCGCTTCTGCTTCCTCTTCGCCCCGGCTTTCCACCCGGCCTTCAAGGAAGTCATGCCGGTGCGGCAGCAGCTTGCCGAGGAAGGCACGCGGACGATCTTCAACATCCTCGGGCCCCTCATCAACCCCGCCCAACCCCCCTACGCCCTCCTCGGGGTCTTCTCCCACGCCTGGGTCCGGCCGCTCGCCGCCGCGCTCGACGAGCTGGGGACCAAGGCCGCCCTGGTGGTCCACTGCCGCACGAGTGAGGGCGGGGATGTCGACGAGCTGACGGTCTCCGGGCAGAACGAGGGGGTCGGCAGCGGGCGGCTCCGCGGGACCATCTTCCCCTCCGATCCCGCCGCCCTCGGGCTGGAACCAGCCCCACTCTCCGCCCTCCGCGGGGGCGACGCCGGGGAAAACCTGCGGCTGCTCGAGGATCTCGCCGCGGGCCGTGCTTCCGCGCCCTTCGAGGACACGCTCTGCCTGAACACGGGGGCCGGCCTCTGGATCAGCGGGAAGGTGCCAACCCTCGCCGAGGGCATCACCCTCGCCCGCCAGGAACTGCGGCGGGGCACCTTCCAGGACTGGTTGACCGCCTTCCGCAACTACCTCCGCTCCCTCCCCGCATGACCGCCCTCTTCGGCACGGACGGCATCCGCGCGCGGGACGGCGATCCGGTGCTCGCCGACGCGGCGGTCGAGCAGCTCGCCGCCGCGCTCCGCACTTTCCTCGCCCGCCGCGGGGGCCCGGAGCGGCCCCGCTTGCTGGTCGGCCGTGACCCGCGGGAGAGCGGACCGCGGATCGTCGAGGCCCTCCGCCGGGGATGGGCCCGCGGGCCGGGAACCTTTCTCGAGGCGGGCATCCTGCCTACCCCGGCCATCGCCGTGCTCCTCCTCGAGGAGGAGGCCGACCTCGCGGTGAGCGTGACCGCTTCCCACAACCCGGCCTCCGACAACGGGATCAAGGTCTTTCGCGCCGGGGGCCACAAGCTTTCCCCCTCCGAGGAGCGGGAGATCGAAGCCATCCTCGCGGAGGGGCCCACCGGCCAGAGCTCCGCTCCCGTCCATCCGGAGGCCTCCCACGAGGAACTGGCGGGCGGCGCGGAGCGCTACCTGGACTGGCTGCGGGAGCGCGAGGAACTCCCGGACCTCTCCGGCTGGCGGATCGTCGGCGATACGGCCCACGGGGCCACCGTCCAAACCACCCCGGCCCTCCTCGGGGCCTGCGGTGCCGAGTGGATCGCGCGGGGGGACGCGCCCGACGGCTTGAACATTAACCGGAACTGCGGCTCGGAGCACCCGGAGGCCCTCGCCGGAGAGGTCCGCCGCCACGGCGCGCACCTGGGCATCGCCCACGACGGGGACGGGGACCGGGTGGTCTTCGTCGACGAGCAGGGCGAGACGGTCGCCGGCGAACAGGTGCTCGGCCTCCTCGCCCTGGAACGCCTCCGTCCGGGCCAGGTCCCGGAACCGACCCTGGTCACTACGGTGCAGAGCAACCGGGGGCTCGATCGCGCCCTCGCCGGGGTCGGGGGCACGGTCGATCGCTGCGAGGTCGGCGACCGCGAGGTGGCCCGCCGCATGGAGGAAACGGGCTGCCCGCTCGGGGGCGAATCCTCGGGCCATTACATCCTCGCCCAACCGCCCTTCTCCGGCGACGGGCTCCGCTCCGCCCTCCGCCTGCTGCGCTTGCTGGTCCGGCAGGAGCAGCCCCTCTCCGCGCTGCGGCGCGCGATCCCGCTGCTGCCCCAGGCCACCGGTAAGGTGCCGGTCCGCGAACGGCGGGCGCTGGAGGAGTGCCGGGAATTGGCCGCCGCCCGCGCGAGCCTCGAGGGGGAGCTGGGCGGGGACGGGCGGGTCCACCTGCGCTACTCGGGCACGGAGCCGCTCCTCCGCCTGCTGGTCGAGGCGCCCCTCCAGGAACAGGCGGACGACGGCCTGCAGCGGCTCGCCACGGCCGCCCGGGCGGATCTCGCCGGGGCGTGAGGCGGGAGGTGCCCCGGCCCGGCGCGCGATGCGCAAGGCCAAGGGGATTCTCAGAACCGGTAGGTCGCCCCGAGGTCGAGCCCCACGGAGGGGTCCACCTTGAACTCGGCGAACTTGTTCCCGTCGTCGAGATAGCGGAACTTCCGCCCGAATTTCCCGGTCACCCCGGCAGTGACCACCCACTGGCGGAACAGGGTGCGCTCCACCTTCAGGTTGAGGTTGTAGCTGCGGTCCTCCACCACCCCGCGGGTCTTCCCCCCGGGGAAGTTCTTCAGGTTGTCCACCGCGAAAACAAAGGTGGTGAAGGTCGCCGAGGACACGAGCTTCCAATTCCGCTGCCCGCCCGCCTCGTAGCTGGCGAACACGCCGTTGCGGGTGTAGAAGGTGAAGCGGTCGGTCGGGCGCCACTCCACGCCGAGATACGGGAAGAGGAAGGGGTCCTCGTTGGCCCGGAATTCACCGAGCAGCCCGAGGCCGAGCTTGAACTCCTTGCTGAAGGTGTAGCCGACCCCCGCGAGGAAGGGCACGTTCCAGCCGCGGCCGAGATGCTCGCTGTTGTCCGCCGCCAGCAGCCCCCCCCCGGATACGAGCCCGTTCCAACGGTCCACGAGGGGAAATTGCCAGGTTCCGCCCAGCTGGAGCTGGAGGACGTTGTTGAAGGAGTGGCGATAGAGGCTGTCCCCGCTGAACTCGAAGTGGCTGTTCCGGACCTCGAAGGAAACCTGCCGGAAGCTGTCCGCCCCCGCGAAGTCGGTCCACGCGGCGGTCGCCCCGTAGGTCGACTCCTGCAGCTTCCCGTCCGCATCCTTAAGGTCGGCCCGCGTGTAGGCCGATCCCTTCGCGGAGAAGGAGATCACCGGGTCTTCGGGAGGGTCCTGCTGTGCGACCAGGGCGGCCGGTGCGAGGCCGAGGAGGAGGAGAAGGGATGCCGGACGGAGGAGACGGAGGGATGCCATGGGAAGGAAGGAAGTGCGCGGTGAAGACTGGGCCGGCCCGACCTCAGTCGTCGAGGGTGAAACCGATCTTTACCGTCACCTGCCAGTGGGCCACCCGTCCGCCCTCAATCTGGCCGCGGCTGTCCACGACCTCGAACCAGCGGAGATTGCGCAGGCTCTCCCCGGCCTTGGCCACCGCGTTCTCCACGGCCTTTTCCATCGACTCGGGCGAGGACCCGGTCAGCTCGATCTTCTTGTATACGTGGTCCATGCCGCGGAGACCACCAGAGGTCCTCCCCCGCAACAAGAACAAAGGACCGCTCGCCCCCGCCGAAGCCACGGCCGCCCCCGGGCGGGAAAACCTGTCCGCCACCCGGCTCAGGAAACCGCCCGGGGCTCGAAGGGCTGCTCGAAGGCCTCGGCGAAATCGTAGCCGCCCTCGAAATCCTCGATCCGGTCCTCCTCCGTCTTCCCGAGCACCCCGTAGTCCACGAGCTCGAAGACAATCTCCCCGAAATCCCGGCAGGAATGCACGCCCCAATGTTCGAGGACGAGGCGCGCCAGCGGTCCGTACTGCTCGAGGGCGTACTCCCGCAGCCCGTCCAGGAGCATGGGGCCACTGATGTGGGCGGCGCCCTCGATCTTCCCGCTCTTCCGCAGGCGGTGCAGGGTGGAGTCGAGACCCCGCCGGAGGAACGCATAGGCCGCCGGCTGGTAGCGGCCGTTCGCCGCGCAGATTCGTTCGACGACTTCCTGGAATTCGTTGGTGCTCATTCCCTCCCGCCACGATTGCCCGCGCGGCCGCCGAGTCAATCGCGCGACCCTTCGCGCGCCCCGGCGTTTTTCGTTCACCCGGCTGGCTCCTTTCGTCATCTTCCCGTCCCATGCCCAAGCGCACGGACCTTCACTCCATCCTCATCATCGGCTCCGGCCCGATCGTCATCGGCCAGGCCTGCGAGTTCGACTACAGCGGAGCCCAGGCCTGCAAGGCCCTCCGCGAGGAGGGCTACCGCGTCATCCTGGTGAACAGCAACCCGGCCACCATCATGACCGACCCGGAGTTTGCCGATGTCACCTACATCGAGCCTCTGGTCCCCGAGGTCCTCGAGCGCATCATCGCCCGCGAGAAACCCGATGCCCTCCTTCCCACCCTCGGGGGACAGACGGGGCTGAACCTTTCCATGGACCTCTCCCGCTCGGGCGCCCTCGACAAGCACGGGGTCCAGCTGATCGGGGCCAACTTCCAGGCCATCGAGAAGGGGGAGGACCGCGAGCTCTTCCGCGCCGCCATGGAACGGATCGGCCTCGAGGTCGCCCGCTCCCGCACGGTCGGCTCCCTCGCCGCCGCCGAGGAGGCGGTTGCCGCGGTCGGGGGCTACCCGGTCATTCTCCGCCCGAGCTACACGCTCGGGGGCAGCGGGGGCGGGATCGCCTACAACCGCGAGGAATTGCAGACCATCGTCACCAACGGGCTCGACCTCTCCCCGGTCCACGAGGTCCTCCTCGAGGAATGCCTGCTGGGCTGGAAGGAGTACGAGATGGAGGTCATGCGCGACCACAAGGACCAGTGCGTGGTCATCTGCGCGATCGAGAACTTCGACCCGATGGGCGTGCACACGGGCGACTCCATCACGGTGGCCCCCTCCATGACGCTCTCCGACCGGGAGTACCAGCAGATGCGGGACGCCTCCTTCGCCTGTATCCGGGAGGTCGGGGTCGAGACGGGCGGCAGCAATATCCAGTTCGCCGTCGACCCGGCCACGGGACGACAGGTGGTCATCGAGATGAATCCCCGCGTCTCCCGCAGCTCCGCCCTCGCCTCCAAGGCCACGGGCTTTCCCATCGCCAAGATCGCCGCCAAACTCGCCGTCGGCTACAGCCTGGACGAGCTGCCCAACGACATCACCCGCGAGACGCCCGCCTCCTTCGAGCCGAGCATCGACTACGTAGTCACCAAGGTCCCCCGCTTCACCTTCGAGAAATTCCCGGAGGCCGAGGATGCGCTCACTTCCTCCATGAAGTCGGTCGGCGAGGCCATGGCCATCGGCCGCACCTTCAAGGAATCCTTCCAGAAGGCCTTTCGCTCCCTCGAGATCGGGGTCGAGGGCTTCTGCGACGACAAGTTCCTCGAGACCGACCCGGAGCGCATCCGCGCCTCCCTCGCCAAGCCCTCCAGCCTCCGCGCCTTCCACCTGCGCAGCGCCCTCCTCGCCGGCTTCTCCCCGGAAGAACTCCACGAGCTCACCGCCATTGACCCCTGGTTTCTCCACCAGCTCCACGAACTGGTCGCCATGGAACGCGAGCTCGCCGCCAGCCACCTCCCCGACCTGCCCGCCGAGCGGCTCCGGGCCGCCAAGCAGATGGGTTTCTCCGACCTCCAGGTCGCCCGGCTCACCGGCTCCCGCCGGCAGGCGGTCCGCGAGCGCCGCGACGAACTCCGCGTCCCCACGACCTACCGACTGGTCGACACCTGCGCCGCCGAGTTCGAGGCCTACACGCCCTACTACTACTCCTCCTACGGCGCCGAGAATGAACTCCAGCCCTCCGACCGCCGCAAGATCATGATCCTCGGGGGCGGGCCCAACCGCATCGGCCAGGGCATCGAGTTCGACTACTGCTGCGTGCACGCCTCCTTCGCCCTCCGTGAGGCCGGCTACGAGACAATCATGGTCAACTCGAACCCGGAAACGGTCTCCACCGACTACGACACCTCCGACCGGCTCTTCTTCGAACCGCTCACCCTCGACGACGTGCTCGAGATCTACCGCCAGGAGGAATGCGAGGGAGTCATCGTCCAGTTCGGCGGACAAACCCCACTGAACCTCGCCACCGAACTCCAGGCCCACGGGGTCCGCGTCATCGGCACTTCCCCCGACGACATCGACCTCGCCGAGGACCGCGCCCGGTTTAAGAAAATCCTCGAGGAAACCGGTCTCCAGCAACCGGTCAACCACACCGCCCTCTCCCCGGAAGAGGCCTACGAAAAGGCGGGCCAGATCGGCTTTCCCATCCTCCTGCGCCCCTCCTTCGTCCTCGGGGGGCGGGGGATGTTCATCGTCGACGGGATGGACGAGCTGAAGGCGGTCGTCCGCGAGGCCTTCGACGCCGCCCCGGGCAAACCGGTCCTTCTCGACAAGTTCCTCGAGGATGCCATCGAGGTCGATGTCGACGGCATTTCCGACGGGGAAACCACCGTCGTCGGGGGCATGCTCGAGCACATCGAGTACGCCGGGGTCCACTCGGGCGACGCCGCCATGGTCCTCCCCCCGCATACGCTCTCGCCGGGGAAGATCGGCCAGCTCCGCGAGGCCACCCACTCCCTCGCCCGGTCCCTCGGGGTCATCGGCCTCATGAACATCCAGTTCGCGGTCAAGAACGACGAGGTCTTCCTCCTCGAGGTCAACCCGCGCGCCTCCCGGACCGTTCCCTTCGTCTCCAAAGCTATCGGCGTCCCCCTCGCCAAGCTCGCCGCCCGGGTCATGGCCGGCGAGAAACTCGTCGACCTCGGCTTCACCGAGGAAATCATCCCGCCCTACTACGCGGTCAAGGAATCGGTCTTCCCCTTCGCCCGCTTTCCCGCCGCACCCATCAACCTCAGTCCGGAAATGCGGAGCACGGGCGAAGTCATGGGCATCGACTCCGACCTCGGTCTCGCTTTCGCCAAAACCCAGCTCGCCGTCCAGCCTCCCCTCCCCGAATCCGGCACGGTCTTCCTCTCCGTCAAGGACAGCGACAAGGAACGCCTTACCCCCATCGCCCGCGAACTCCACGCACTCGGATTCGCACTCGCCGGCACCGAGGGCACCGCCGGCCACCTCCGAAAGGCCGGCCTCCCCGTCCGTACGGTCGGACGCATCACCGGGGGTTCCCGGCCCAATGTCCTCGACCTGATCCTCAATGGCGAAATCCGCATGATCATCAATACCCCCAGTGGCATGACCCCGCGCCGCGATGAAGCTACCATGCGCCGCCAGGCTCTCCTCCACCACGTCTGTATGATGACCACCCTCACCGGCGCCCAGGCCGCCACCCAAGGCATCCACTCCCTCCGCCAACACCCGCCCCACCCCCTTCCCCTCCAACAACACCTCGCCCGCATCCCCCGCTAAGCCCGCATCCCCCGCTACCCCCCCTCCCGCCCACGCAACCCACCCCACACCCCTCAACCCGCCACCCCGTCCAGCCCAACAACACCCCTCAACCCGCCACCCCAACACACACCCAGAACCCACCCCGCACCCCCTCCGTCCACCCATCTCCGCCCCTCCCCGTCCCCTCCCACGCAGGCTCGCCCCGCATCCCCCACAACCCCCCATCCCCGCCTCCTCCCACCAAGGC
>CAJXLM010000024.1 GCA_913056175.1 uncultured Opitutia bacterium
GTCGAGGAGGTCGACATCCCCCTCTGGGGTGCCCAGCCCTGGCGGCGGACGATGCTGAAGTAACGGCTTCGGGGGTCTCGGGTTTCCTGGGTCTTCCGGTGGTTCCGGGGGTTCGGGGTGTCTTGAGGGATCCGGGGTATTGCGGGCTCGCGGGCAGGGGAGCGCCTGCGGCGCGGCAGGGGAGTGGGCGAAGCCCACGGCAGGAGAGCGGGCGGGGGCCCGCAGCATGGGGGTGGGTTCGGGATGTTTCGGAGAATTGAACCCAAGGTGCGCCTTTTGGCGTTTCTCTGCCGGGCCTCCCGGCAGATCCCGGCCTCGCTTTCCAGCGCTTTCCTGCTGTGCCTCACGGCACATCCCTGCCGCGCCTTTCGGCGCTTCCCTGCGTTTCGGCTCGGGGTGGTCGCGCGCGGGGCGGCTGGGCGTCGGGGGTGGCTTTGGGGGTAGGAGGTGGCTTTGGGGGTAGGGGCGTTGCGGGCTTGCGGGCAGGGGAACGCCTGCGGCGTGGAGGGGGAGTGGGCGGAGCCCATGGCAGGGGAGCGGGCGGGGGCCCACGGCAGAGGGTGGGTTCGGGATGTTTCGGAGAATTGAATCCAAGGTGCGCCTTTTGGCGCTTCTCTGCGCCTTGGTGCGGGGAGGCGGGGTGTTTCGGTGCTACTGGGAGTGCGGGGTGTCTTTGAGGTTCGGCGCGTTACGGGCTTGCGGGTAGGGGAACGCCTGCGGCGTGGCCGGGGAGGGGGTGGGGGCCATGGCGTGGGGGGCTGCTTCTGGGGGGATCGGGGATTTGGGTGGTTTGAGGTTCCGTCCTGCTGCAGCCGAGGGTCGGCGCAGTCGGCCGTGGAGCTGTTTGTTTCCTCCCTTGGAAACTCGCGACTTTCGGTGGCCTCCCGCGGGCTCCTCGAACAGTCGTGGAGTTCAGGCGAGAACCAAAAAAAGTCCCGCGGTGGGGACCACCGCGGGACTGCAGGAGAGCTGGGTGGCAGGCGGCGGACCGGATGCCACGGACCAGCGCTCTCAGATGTTGCCGGAGAGGAAGGGGGAGGCCGGTGGGTTCGGATGCGCGTTCGCTTCCGGTTGCTCGGCGGGCTGATGGGCCTGCGGGGCGAATTCACGGTTCGGCTCCGTCGCGGCCGTTCCGGGCTCTGCAATCGGATGCGCCGGACTTTCTCCGGTCTTCGCTTCGTTGGCCTCCGCGGCCTGCTGCTCCGCGGCGAGGGCCGCAGAGGGCGTGCGCGCGGGTTGCATGCGGGTGCGGGAGAGGGCCGGCAGGTTCTCCGCCGGCATCATCGCGAGGTAGGCCCGGATCTTCGCTACGACCCATTCCTCGGCCGTGTCGAAGCCTTCCCGGAAACGCATTTCCTCGAGCCGCTGCCACTCTTCCCGGCTGAAGGGGAGGGCGCCGTCCGGCTGGACGACGCGTACGTCGAAGGGGAGTTCTCCCCGAATGAGCAGGCGGATCAGGGCCGTCTCCGGTCCCGGAATCGCCTGGTGTCCGTTCAGCCAGCGCGAGACCGTCGCCTTGGCCACGCCGAGTTCGCGCGCGAGCCATGTGGCGGTATGGCCATGTCGCGAAAGCCAATCCGTCAGTTCTTGTGGTGTGATCTTATTCTCTTCCATGATGTATATGCTTTTGTAGGTTCGGTTGACCAATTACAAGTGAATTCGACTGTTACATTCGCCAAGAGTTTTTGGGTGGCCCTTCCCCATCCACACTGGAAAGGGAATGTGCACCAGATGGCGGTCGAACGCCAGCGAATTATATAATCCGCTTACGCTCCCGGGTCGGGTAGACCCCGGTCGAGGAGGAGGAGGGAACCCAGTGGGACAAGGTCGAACAATTCCTCCACGTCGCGATTCAAAAGTTGCACGCAGCCGCCGCTGCACGGAGTCCCGATACGGTTTTCGTGATTCGTACCGTGAAGGTAGATGTACCGGGCGTGGCTATCAACCCCGACCCCGGAATTCAAGCCGGGTTCCACTCCTCGCAGCCAGAGAATCCTCGTGGTGATCAGGTTGCCCTCCTGGTCCTCGGGAGGAAGCTCCCAGAAGCGCTTGCCCGTGGAAACTCTGCCACGGAAGACTGTACCGCGCGGTTCGCCGTCGCCGAACTTATCGGCAATTTCATGGAGACCCCACGGTGTACCCCCGGAACCGTGGGCGCAGGAGGGCGGCGCGACGGAGGTGGAGACGGGCAGGGTGCGCTCGAGGGCGCCGTCGAGGAAGACGGAGAGGACCTGGTCGGGCAGTGAGACCGTCAGGCAGACCGGGGTCGGACTCATTGACAGGTCGAGACAGCGGCGGATAAGGAAGGAGAAGGTGGAGCGAGACATGCAATCATCCGTACGCGTGGGAATCGTCGGGGCAACCGGGGCGGTCGGCGTGGAATTGTTGGAACTGCTGGAGCGGCGGAATTTTCCGGTGGGGGAATTGCGACTGCTCGCGTCGGCGCGTTCGGCGGGGAGGCGGGTCGCCTTTCGCGGGGAGGAGCTGGAGGTCCGGGAAACGCGGGAGGCCGAGCTTGCCGGGCTGGATTACCTGTTTCTCTGTGCGGGAGCGGAGCAATCGAGGACGCTCGGCCCGCTGGGCGTGAAGGCCGGGGCGGTGGTCATCGACAACAGCTCGGCGTTCCGGATGGACCCGGAAGTGCCCCTCGTGGTGCCGGAAGTCAATCCGGAAGCCCTGCGCGGTCATGGCGGGCTGATCGCGAATCCGAACTGCTCGACGGCGATCACCCTGATGGGGCTGGCTCCCCTGCACGAGGCTTTCGGGCTCGAGTGGATGATCTGCTCGACCTACCAGGCCGTCTCCGGGGCCGGTGCGGGGGGCATGGAGGAGCTCACGGCAGGCGTGGAGGCATGGCAGCGCGGGGAGGAGGGACCGCGGGAGGTGTTTCCGCACCCGATCGCCTTCAACCTCCTCCCCCACGTGGACCGTTTCGAGCCCGGGGGCTACACCCGGGAGGAGCATAAGATGCGGGATGAGAGCCGAAAAATCCTCGGGCTGGAGGGATTGCCCGTTTCCTGCACCTGCGTGCGTGTGCCCGTCTTCCGGGCGCACGCGATCAGCGTGACCGCGAATTTCCGGGAGCCGGTCGACCGGGAAACGGCACGGGCGGCTGTCGCCGCCTTTCCCGGGGCACAGCTCATCGACGAACCCGAGGCCAACCGCTACCCGCTCCCCCTGGAGGTTTCCGGCGAGATGGATTGCGCGGTCGGTCGGATCCGGGTGGACGAGGCCCTGCCGAATGGCCTCTCCCTCTGGGTGGTGGGTGACCAGCTCTGGAAGGGCGCGGCCCTGAATGCCCTGCAGATCGCGGAGACTCTCGAGGCACAGGCCGACGCCGCGGGAGTGACGGCGGCCCGCCATTCCTCCTCGGACTGAGCCAACCGCACCCTCCGTGAATCTCGCGGCCCTCGTCGATGCAGGAAGACGGGTGCGTTGGGAAGGATCGGGGTGGGAAAAGGCCGGGGCCCCCGGCGGGCGGTGAGGCTGTGGGGCGGGGGCGGCTGAGGAAAGAGGAGCGCGGAGCTCCGGACTCATCGAATCCATCCGCGCACTCGGTGGGCCTGAGGGGGCGGAAGGCTCTCCGTCGGCACCGTCCCAAGGGAGCCTGATCCTCACGGCCCGTGCTCGCCCATCGCCGGGACCATCAAGAGGAGGTCGGGGAAGTCCGCCGGATGCCCTCACCCGGACCCTTCCCGCCCGCCGTAGGCCGATCGGGACAGGTTCCCCGGCCCGCACGACCGAGTCCCTGCGGGATCGAATTCCCGGTGCATTCCCGGGCAAACGGCCCCGCTGGCTGTCTCCCGGTGGAGGGGCTGCCCCGGATGGGCTCTATTCTTCCCTTTTCTCCAATTCCGACTCGGTCAGTCCGTACCCGAGCAGCCGCCTTCGCCAGCCGCGGGCAGCCCAGAGAGAGGTGCCCACTTCCTCGATGGGAACGGCCTGGCGCACGCCGCTCCAGCGGGCCTGGTGGCGGCGGACAAAGGCCTCCGAGCCGGCGATCACCCGGCGGGCGAGAGCTGCCTCCAACTCCCGCGGGGGACATCGGTTGCCCTTGATCTGCGCGATTTGGCTCGTCGGTGCCAGCAGCCAACTGAGGGCTTCCTCGACCGCCCGGGCCGTCCACGCGCGCAACTCCCGTCGGAGCGAGAAACAACGGATTCCCCGCCAGCCCCCCGGCCCCGCCGTCGACCAACGGTAGTCATAGGGATCAAAGACTTCCCCCGCCCGCACGGGCGCGCTTTGCACCGAGGCCCGGTACCAACCGACGGTGTTCGGCTGCGGCTCGAGGAGCACGCTCTGGAAACGGTCGGTCCAGAGCGTGCCCCGCCGGTTGTGACGGCGGTTGTACCAACTGGTGAAGCGCTGCTTGATCGTCTTCATCAGCTGCGAGATGTCGTGCATGCGGGCGAGCAGCACCTGCCGGGCTTCCCGAGCGTCCGCGCCCCCCTTGGCCAACACTTGTTCCAGCTGGTCCGCGTCGTAGCCGAGGCAGCCTACCGCACCCCCGTAGAGGGCCCGGTAGCGCGCCACCAGCTCCGCCGCCCCGGTATCCGCCCGCTCCTTCGGGTCGGCCACCACGACCAGCTGGATTCCCGTCGGCAGCACCGCGCATTCCAGCACATCCACCCCCGTAAACTCCGAGGCTCGCACCGCCAGCCGCATCAGGAACTCCCGCTCCTCCGCCGAAAAACGGATCATCCCCCCCAGTGTTTCCGTCCGCAAATAGTAGTACCCTTCTCCCTTGAGTTTGTAACGTGCCTTCCTCATGCCCCCATCCCACTCGACTTCAACTCCTCGGTCAAGCCCATATTTGGACTGTCCCTGTACCATCGACCTATGGATCGAAAAGGGTGAAGGGGGGACGGGGGGTGGGGTGGTGGAACGGGGGCGGTGAGGGTGCGTGGGGAGTGCTGTGGGGATCTCCGGGGGGGTTCTCCGCTTGGGGGATTCCTTGGTTCACCTCTCTGGCGAGGTAGCTCTGCTTTCAGGGGAGGTAGCTCTGATTCGTGGGGAAGTGGTTCTGGTCCCTGGTGGGTGGCTCTGATTTGCGGGGAGGCGGTCTGGCTCCGTTGGGGGGTGGGTTCTTTTTGGTGGGTTATGTGCTTTCGGTGGAGCCTTGTTTTCGGGGGTCCAGGGGAAGGCGGGGGGTCCGGGGAAGGCGGAGTGGGGAGTGGGGTTGGGGAGCCTTTTGGTCCTTTGGGGGGAGGGTGGTGAGTCGTGGGGGGTGGGGGTTCTCTCTCGGCGGTGCTCCCGGTGCCGAGGTTCTTCGTTGGGCGGGCCGGCTGGGGTGCCTTGGGTGGGAGCACCGGGGCTGGGCGGGCACTCAGTCGGGGGTGGGGTTCGCCGAGGGGCCGATTGTCCTTTGGCGCACTGCCTCGTAGAGGGCGATGCCGGCGGAGACGGACACATTCAGGCAGTCGACCCGGCCGGCCATGGGGAGGGAGACCGTCTCGTCGCAGAGCTCGGCGGTCTTCCGCCGGAGGCCCCAACCCTCGCTGCCGAGGATCAGGGCGGTCGGTCCCGTGAGGTCGGACTCGAAGAGGGACAGTTCGGCCCGGTCGGCCGTGCCCACCAGGCGGAGGCCCTCTTCCCGGAGCCGGCGGAGCGTCTGGCCGAGGTTGCCGACCTGGAGGAAGGGCACATCGGCCACGCCCCCGCAGGAGACATCGCGCACCGTGTCGGTGATCCCGCAGGAGGCCTTGCGGGGGGCGAGCAGGGCGGTGGCCCCGGCTCCGGAGGCCGTGCGGAAGCAGGAGCCGAGATTGCGGGGATCCTGGACGCCCTCCAGCACCAGCAGGAGCGGGGTCGTGGCGGCCTCCCGGATTGCCGCGAGCAGGTCCTCCTCACCTTCCAGGGCGGGGAGGGGGGCGGCGATGGAGTGGCGGGGGCCGCGGGTCCCGCCGTGCGCTCTTCCTCGGGCCATGGGAGGGAGCCTGCCACGCCGGCCTTCCCGCGCCAAGCCCGCGCACGAAAAAGGGCCCGGGGGACAGCGTCCCACCGGGCCCTGAGGGTTCACGCAGGAAAGGGCGTGACCGTGTCGGCTGCCGAGCGGTTTACTCGACCCGGATCGTGCGAGGCTTGCTCGCCTCGGCGATCGGCAGGTTCACCACGAGGATGCCGTTCTCGGTGCGGGCCTCCGCGCGCTCCGCGTCGATGTCGACGTTGAGCCGCAGGGGCAGCCGGTAGGGAACGGTGCTCAGCTCGCGATGGAGGACCCGGCTCCCTTCCGGCCGTTCCGGGGCGGGGGGCCGCCCGGTCACGACCAGCTGGTCGGCCTCGACGTTCACCTCCGCATGGTCGCGGGGAACCCCCGGCATTTCCACGCGCAGCTCGTAGGCGTCCTTGTTTTCCACCACCGTGTAGCGGGGACGCCGGTACTGCGGGGTGCGGGTGGACGGCTGGGCCGTCCCGTTGGTCTTTTCCAGAGTGGTTGTCATGTCTGTTACCTCCTTGAGTGTTGGGAAGGGTTGATCGTTGTCGTGGCGGGCCGTTCCAGCCTCAGGAGACCGTGATGGCCCGCGGCTTGCGGTGCTCGCTCTTGGGCAGGGTGACCGAGAGGATGCCGTCGTTCAGCCGGGCCTTCACCCGGTCGGCGTCGACTTCCTCGCCCACGGTGAGGCGGCGGGTCTGCTCGCGCACGACCTTCTCCTGGTCTCCGTCGCCACCCTCCGTCTTCTTCGCGTGGATCTCGAGGACGGCATTCTCCAGCTCGACCTGGATTTCCTCGCGGGTGAAGCCGGGAAGCTCGGCCCGGACCTCGTAGGCTTCGTCCGACTCCTCGACGTCCAGCGGCACGGACTGGCTGCCCATGCCTTCGAACCATCCCTCGCGCAGGCTGCGCCGGAAGGGTTCGAAAAAGCTTTCGAGGCTCCGGAACGGATCCGTTTCCATCGGTTCGTACTTCAGTAATCTCATGATTGGTTTCCTCCTTTGAATTTGTAGGTTGGTTTCAGCGGGGATGCACCCCGTGCTCCCCAAGATTGCAGGAGCGGTGCCAAGGCCGAGAATCCTGGAAAATGTTGATAGGCAGTGACTTGAGGATCCTCCTGCCCAGCTCAAGAGAGACACTGTGACTCAGCAAGCCTTCCCCTTCTCCTCTACAGAGCCAACCTGACTCACACCCTCTCCCCCGTTTCCGTAAGGAACCCCGGAAGCCGGAAGTTTCCCGGGGCGGAGCTCGCGCGCGGGCCGTGCCCCAGGTCTTCCCGGGGCTTGTCTCCGGGGACGCGCCCGAGTCGCGGGGGGTTCTTCCTGCCCTTTGCTCAGTCCCCGAGGGAGTCGAGGAGGGCGTGGACGCAGTCGATGCGTGTCTGTGGGGTGA
Organism: uncultured Opitutia bacterium; assembly: GCA_913056175.1. Taxonomy (GTDB): domain Bacteria; phylum Verrucomicrobiota; class Verrucomicrobiia; order Opitutales; family Puniceicoccaceae; genus CAJXLM01. The sequence goes on from CAJXLM010000024.1 coordinate 7,325, forward strand.
CCCCGTGGCCCGTGTTGAGGATCCATGCCGGGTCGTGGGGGAGAGAGTCGAGCAGGGCGCGGGTGTGGGCCTCGACCGTGGCCGGGGAGGTCGTCAGCAGGAGCGGGTCGAGGTTCCCCTGGAGGGTGGTGTCCGGTCCGAGAAGCTGCCGGCTTTCCGGGAGCGGGGTCTGCCAATCGAGGGCGAGGGCGCGGGTGCCGAGGGCCTGTTGGGCGGGGAGGCGGTTGCCGGCGCCGCGGGAGAAGAGGAGGACCGGCACGGAGACCGCTTCGAGGAGGGGCTGGAGGATTTCCAGGCAGAGTTCCTCGTAGAGCGGGGCCGGGCAGAGGCCGGCCCAGGAGTCGAAGACCTGGATGGCGTCGGCGCCGGAAGCTTCGAGGAGGCGGGCGTATTCGGTGCAGGCGCCGGCGACCGTGTGCAGGAGGGCGCGAGCGGAGGAGGGGTCCTCGTAGAGCCACCGGCGGAGGCGGTTTCCCTCGCCGGGGGAACCGCCCTCGACCAGGTAGAGGGCGAGCGTCCAGGGGGCGCCGCAGAACCCGAGGAGGGCGCGGGTGCCGTCGAGGGCGGAGCGGACCGAGCGGAGGGCCTCCCCGACGTAGTGGAGGCGTTCGGCGACGCCCGTGGGGTGGAGGGTGGCGAGGTCCTGGGCGGAGCGGACTGTGCGTTCCAGCTCGATGCCGCCCTCCTCGCGGAAGCGGTAGGGGACCCCGAGCGCTTCCGGGATGACGAGGATGTCGGAAAAGAGGATGGCGGCGTCCAGACCCGGGAAGCGGCGGAGCGGTTGCAGGGTGACCTCCGTGGCGAGGTCCGGAGTCTGCACCAGCGTGCGGAAGGAGTGTTCCTCCTTGAGGGCGCGGTACTCCGGGAGGTAGCGGCCCGCCTGGCGCATCAGCCATACCGGCGGGCGGCCGGAGTGGTTGTGGCCGTGGAGGGCGGCAAGGAAACGATCGCGTCCGTTCATAAGGGCTTCGGCTCGGGGTCGTTGGCGGGGGCGTCCGGCCCCTCGTCCCCCTCCGTTTCGGGCGGCGTGCCCGGGCGGAGCCATTGGCGGGGCTGGAGGAAGTGGGTGGTCAGGGTTTCCTCCGGGGAGCCCGGCTCCGGCCGGAAGGACTCATCCCAGCGGACCCGGGCGGGCAGGGAGACCAGGATGGACGCGGTGCGCCCTCCGGAGAGGAGCCCGAAGCGGGTGCCCCGGTCGTAGAGCAGGTTGAACTCCACGTAGCGCCCGCGGCGGAGTTCCTGGAAGGCGCGGTGGCGGGCCGTGTAGGGGTGGCCGCTGCGGTGGTCGAGAAGAGGGAAGTAGGCGCGGCGGTACTCGTCGCCCGTGTGCCGGGCGAGGGCGAAGGCGGTGGCAAAGTCCGGCCCGTCGAGGTCGTCGAAGAAGATCCCTCCGATCCCCCTTTGCTCGCCGCGGTGGGGCAGGGAGAAGTAGCGGTCGCACTCCCGTTTCCAGCCCCGGTAGCGTTCCGCGAGCCCTGCTCCCGTGCAGGCGCGGGCGGCGGCCTCGTGCCAGCGAACGGCGTCCTCCGGGAACCCGTAGGTCGGGGAGAGGTCGAATCCGCCCCCGAACCACCAGCCCTCCGGCCGATCGCGATCCTCGCCGAGAAAGAAGGCGCGCACGTTCAGGTGGGAGGTGGGGGCGAAGGGGTTGCGCGGGTGAAGGACCACGGAGACCCCCATGGCCTCGAAGGGAAGGCCGGCCCATTCCGGGTGGCGCTCGGTGGCGGGCCCCGGGAGGTGGGCGCCGCGGATGCGGGAAAAATTCACGCCCCCGCACTCGAGGAGGTTGCCCCCGCGGACTGCCCGGGTGATCCCCCCGCCGCCCTCCGGGCGGTCCCACCGTTCCTCGCGGAGGGTGCCGGCCGGCTCGCGGGCCTCGATCTCGGCGGAGAGGGCGTCCTGCAGGCCGCGGAAGGCCTCTGCCACCTGGGCGGGGAGGCTTTCCCCGGGGGGAGGGTGGGGGATGTCCGCCATCTACGGGGAGGGCAGGGAGAGGATCTGTTCCTCGCGGAGGGTCGGGAGGAGGGGCACCAGACCCGCCTCCTCGAGGAGGTTAGCCGCTTCCGCGGAGAAGAGGCGGGCGAGGTAGGGGGCGAGGGCGCGGAACTCCGTGCGAGGCACGGCCACCGCGAAGAGGAGGGAGAGCGGGTAGTCGCCGAAGTTGACGTTGGCCGGGGAGGGACCGAAGGCCGGCCCGCCGTCCGGCCCGGCGAGGCCGACAGCCTTGAGTTCCGGGGAGTCCGGGACGCGGCCGAGGAGGCCGAGGGCCCCCTCGTTGTCGCGCAGGAATTCCTCGGTGGCTGCGGAGGAGGGGAAGGCGGTGATCCCGGAGCGGATCGGTTGCCCGCGGAGAAAACGGGCGCGGAGCAGGCCGGCCACCGGTCGGTCCGGCGGGTCGGCATAGGCCACGGTGACGGGCCGGCTGGCCCAGGGTTCCGCGGTGACGCCGAGGGCGGACCAGCGGGAGGGGAAGCTCCCCGGCGCGGCCGTGAAGAGGGCATCGACCTCCGGGGCCCCGAGGGCGGCGAGGGGATTGTCGCGGTGGACGGCAAGGACCCCGATCCCGTGGGCGAGAGGAAGGACCGGGTAGGAAAAGTCGCCGGGGGAGCGCTCCGGGAGGGCGACGAGGACCAGGTCGGCCTCGCCGGCCTCGAGCTGGCGGAAGGCGGGAAGGGTGCCCGGCCGGGTCCACCGCATCTCGTCGCCCCGGCGGTCGGCGAGCTCCGCGAGGCTCTCGTAGAGCGCGGTCGGGAGCAGGTCGGAGCCGGCCACGCGGACGGTCCGGCCCTCGGCGGCGAGCGGGCCGGCGAGCGTGGCGGCGAGGGCGGCGAAGAGGGCGAGCAGGGAAAGCCGCGGGAAGGGGAGGGAGCGGGTCATGAGGTTGGCGGGAAGATCAATCCTCGGCGAGGTCGGGCCAGCGGGCGAGCTTGCGGTGGAGCGTTCTTCGGCTGATTCCGAGCAGCTCGGCCGCGCGGGTGCGGTTGCCGCCGGACTGGAGGAGGGCGTTGCGGAGCAGTCGTTTCTCGTTCTCCTCGACGGAAAGCGGTTGGCGGGCGAGCGGGGAGGACCGGGGCGGGGCGGTGTCGGGTCCGTCGGCGAAGAACTTGTCCTCGAGGTCGTACTCCGTGACCCGGCTGCCCCGCTTCAGGATGACCGTGTTCTCGCAGAAGTTGCGCAGTTCGCGGATGTTCCCCGGCCAGCGGTAGGCCCGGAGGGTGCGGAGGGCCTCGTCCGAGTACTCGACCGGGGGGAGCGCGTTTTCCCGGGCGAATTCGTCGGTGAAGTGCTCGAGGAGGAGGGGGATGTCCTCCGGGCGCTCCCGGAGCGGGGGCAGCTCAAGGGTGATCACGTTGATCCGGTAGAGCAGGTCCTCGCGGAAGGTGCCGGCCTCCACCATGGCGGGAAGGTCACGGTTGGAGGCGCACACCAGGCGGACATCCACCGCAAGCGGCTTGGTGCTCCCGAGCCGTTCGAGGCTGCGGGTCTCGAGGAAGCGGAGCAGCTTGATCTGGGTGGAGGAGTCGATCTCCCCGATCTCGTCGAGGAAGAGGGTGCCCCCGTCGGCGGCCTCGAAGCGGCCGACCCGTTTCTCAGTGGCGCCGGTGAAGGCACCCTTCTCGTGGCCGAAGAGCTCGCTCTCGAGGAGGTTGGGCGAGAGGGCCGCGCAGTGGACCGCGACGAAGGGGCGGCGGGAGCGGTCGCTGTTCTGGTGGATTGCCTGGGCGACGAGCTCCTTGCCCGTGCCCGTCTCCCCCTGGAGGAGGACGGTCGCCCGGGAGGGGGCGACCAGTTGGACCGTCTCGAGGACCTGTTGGAAGCGGGGCGAGCGCCCGAGGAGGCTCTCGAAGCGGAACTTCCGGTCGAGCCGGCGGTGGAGCTGCTCGTTCTCCACGGCCAGCTGTTCCTTCTCGAGGGCGCGCTGGATGAGCATCTCCAGCTTCTCGAGGTTGACCGGCTTGGTGAGGAAGTCGTAGGCCCCGCGCCGCATGGCCTCGACGGCGGTCTCCACGTTGCCGTAGGCGGTCATCATGATGCAGACCGGCTGCGGGCTCAGCTGGAGGGCGCGGTCGATCACGCTCATGCCGGACTGGCCGGCCATCCGCAGGTCGGTGAGGACGACGTCGAAGCGATCGTTCTCGAGGTGGTTGAAGGCTTCCTTCGCGTTCCGCGCGGTGGTGATCTCGTACTCGTCCTCGAGGGCGGCCTCCAGCCCCTCGAGGGTGTGGGGCTCGTCGTCGACGATGAGCACGGAGGCGGGCATGGCAGGCTCGAACCAAAAGCGGGAGGCGGGGAGGGGCAAGACGGGAGGCCCCTCAGGAACCCTCCTCCAGCCGCGGATGCTCCGGTCGGCCCACCGGGAATTGCAGGGTGACCGCGGTGCCCTCGCCCGGCTGGCTGTCGAGGGCGATGCTCCCGTGGTGGTCGCGCATGATGCGCTGGACAATCATCATGCCGAGACCGTTGCCCCCCTCCTTGGTGGTAAAGTAGGGCTGGAAGATGCGGGACACATCGGCCGGGTCGATGCCGGAACCGTCGTCGGCGAGGATCAGGTAGACATGGCGGGGGTCGCGCCGCCACTGGATGCGGATGGTGCCGCCCTCGGGCATGGCGTCCACCGAGTTCTGGAACACGTTGAAGAAGACCTGCTTCAGCTGGTCGGGGTCGGCCGGGACGGAGGGGGGCGGGGCCTCCACGTCGATGACCACCTCGACCCCGCGCTGGGAGAAGAGGTCCTCCTCGACCTTGAGCACCTCGCTGAGCACCTGGAGCAGGTCGGTGGGCCGGAGGTCGGGGGGCTGGGGCCGGATGGCCTGGAGGAAGTGGGTGATGATCCCGTCGAGGCGCTCCACCTCGCCGCGGCAGACTTCCAGCGACTGGAGGACCCGGTCGTGGTCGGCCCCGTCCCGCCCCTTTTCCATCTGCCGCTTCATCAGTTGGAGGTGAATGGTGAGGGAGTTGAGGGGGTTGCCGAGTTCGTGGGCGACCCCGGCAGCGAGCATCATGATGGAGGCGATGCGCTCGTTCTCGATCAGCTCCTCCGTGGAGTGCTTCATCTCGGTGACATCCGAGAGGATGAGGACGGAGCCGCCCTCCAGGTCGTGGTCGGCCCCCTCACCGAGGGGGACCACATAGGCCTGGAGGACGCGGGTCTCCGGGTAGGAGATCTGCACCTCGCAGGAGGCGGAGAAGCCGGCGGTGCGTTGCCTTTCGGGATCCAGCTGGAGGGCCTCGGTGACCTCGGGAATCCGCCTCCAGAGGTTGCTGCTGCCGATCTCACGGCGGCGGAGGGCGAGCAGCTGGAAGGCGGCGTCGTTGGCGTACTCGATGACGCTTTCCTCGTTCGTCACGAGGATGGCGTCGCGCATGATGTCGAAGACCCTCTCGAGGAGGGCCCGGTCGCGCACCAGGCGGTCGACGAGGATGGAAAGGTTGGTCTCGTCGAGGTTCTCGACCCGGCCGAGAATCCGGTCGAGGCCCTGGTTACGCCGTCGGGGCATGGGCGAGGAGTTCCTCGACCCGGTCGAGGAGGAGGGAGGCGAGTTCCACCTTGGGGGCGGGTCCCCATTCCTGGCGGCGGCCCTGGCGATCGAGGACGAGGAGGGTGGAGCGCTCCGCCCCGAAGGCGCCGGCGGGCCCGTCGACCCGGTTGGCCGCGATCAGGTCGAGGTTCTTGCGGAGCAGTTTTGCGCGGGCGTGGGCCTCGAGTTCCTCCGTTTCGGCGGCGAAACCGACCAGCAGGGGTCGCGGGTGCCCGCCGCGGCGTTCCGCGAAGGTGGCGAGCAGGTCGGGGACGGGCTCCAGCTGGACGGAGCGGGACCGCCCGTCCTTCTTTTCCTTCTGCTCGTGGTAGGTGGCCGGGCGGAAATCGGTGACCGCGGCCGTCATGAGGAGGACATCGCACGCGGGGAGGAGGGCGTCGACCTGGTGGAGCATTTCCTCTCCCGTCTCGACCGGGTAGAAGAGGACGCCGTCCGGCTCGGGAAGCTCGGTGGGCCCGGCGACGAGGTCGACGGACCATCCGCGGGCGGCCGCCTGGCCGGCGAGGGCGTAGCCCATCCGGCCGGTGGAGGGGTTGCTGAGGAAGCGGACCGGATCGAAGTACTCGCGGGTGGGCCCCGCGGTGACCACGCAGCGGATGGGGCTCGGGGGGTGGCCCCTGCCGGGCGCATCTCGGTCGGGCTCAACCATGGCGGAGGGAATAATCTTGTCGGGGGGAGACTGTCACGGGTATTCGCGGGGCATGGGTAGTGAGGCGAGTGCGGCGAAGGCGGAGAATCCCTGGGCGAATCTCGGCTTCAACCTCGTGGTCCCCTCGCTCCTCCTGATCAAGGGAGAGGACTGGCTCGGCGATTTCCTGCCCGCGGCTGGTACCGGCTCGTCGACCCTTGTCTTCCTCCTCGCGCTGGCCTTCCCCCTCGGGTACGGGGCCTACGACCTCCTCCGCCGGCGCAAGGCGAACTTCCTCTCCCTGCTCGGGCTCGTCGGGGTGCTCCTTACCGGGGGCATCGGCCTCCTCCGGCTGCCTCCGGAGTGGGTGGCGGTGAAGGAGGCGGGGATTCCCGCCCTCCTCGGGGTGGCCACGGCGGTGTCCGCGTGGACCCGTTATCCCCTCGTTCGGGTTTTTCTCTACCGGAAGGAGATCTTCGAGACCGGGAAGATCGACCGGCTCCTGCGGGAGCGCGGGGAGGAGGGTTCCCTCGACCGTCTTCTCCGGCGGACCACCTGGCTCCTCGCGGGTTCCTTCTTCCTCAGCGCCGTGCTGAACTTCCTGCTGGCCGTGACCCTCGTGCGGAGCCCGGCGGGGACGGAGGCCTTCAACCGGGAGCTCGGCCAGATGATGGCGTGGAGCTATCCGGTCATCCTCCTGCCGACCCTGCTCGTGACGATCGTGGCCCTCTGGCTGGCCCTGCGCGGCTTGCGGCGGCTGACCGGGTTGCCGTTGGAGGAGTTGCTCGTGGAGGGGAAGAAGGGCTGAGGGCCGCTTGAACCCCCCTCCGCGTGCCCGCGACTTCCCCGGGACCGGGGTCGTGGCGTGCCGGGCAGGTTGGCGCGGTGGGCCGTGCGATTGTCCCGAGCTCCGCAGGGAGCGGAGGTTCGGGGTGGGTCGCGCGGCGGGGAGCGAAGGACGGCCGCGGAGAAGGGCCGGAGCGAGGGCTCCCCGCGTGATGCCCACCGGGGCGCGGCTGCCGTCCCGCAGAGGGTGTGGCGGGAGTTTTTCCCGGGGGAAAATCCGGGACTCAGTCGGCCACGGATTCCCCGGTAGGCCTTTCTTCCCTCTTCAGGCGCTCTGGGCGGCGGGGCGATCCTGGCGGCGGGCGCTGAAGGCGGCGGATTGCTCGTCGGCCCGGTAGGAGGAGCGGACCAGCGGACCGGATTCCACGAAGTCGAACCCGATGCCGTGCCCGACCTCCTTCCAGTGGGCGAACTCCTCCGGCGTGACCCAGCGGTCGACCGGAGCGTGCTTCGGGGAGGGGGAGAGGTACTGACCGATGGTGAGGATGCGGGCCCCGGCGGCCCGGATGTCGCGGAGGGTCTGCTCGACCTCCTCGGGGCGCTCCCCGATCCCGAGCATGAGGCCCGACTTGGCGACGAAGCCCCGTTGGCTGGCGTGCTCCAGGCACCAGAGGGAGCGCTGGTAGCGGGCCGTCTTGCGGATCGGGCGCTGCAGTCGTTCCACCGTTTCCAAGTTGTGGTTGAAGATGTCGGGCTCCGCGTCGAGGACCAGGTCGAGGTACTCCGCTTTCCCCCGGAAGTCGGCGGTGAGCACCTCGACGGCCGTCTCCGGGTTCTTGTGCCGGATGGCGCGGATGGTGGCGGCCCAGACGGAGGCGCCCCCGTCGCGGAGGTCGTCGCGGGCGACCGAGGTGATCACGCAGTGCTTCAGCCCCATCTTGCGGACAGACTCGGCCACGCGGGCCGGCTCACCCATGTCCAGCTCGGTGGGCCGGCCCGTCTGGATCGCGCAGAAGGAGCAGGCCCGCGTGCAGACATTGCCGAGGATCATGAGGGTAGCGGTGCCCCGCGACCAGCATTCGCCCATGTTCGGGCACTGGGCGCTCTGGCAGACCGTGTGGAGGTCGTGTGCCTCCACGTTCTCGCGGACTTCCTCGAAGAGCGGTCCGCGCGGGAGCGGCGCCTTCAGCCACTCGGGGCGTTGTTCCGTCAACATGGGGGCAGGTTGGCGCTTTCCCCGGCCCGGCTCAACCGAGAAGCGCCCTTTTCCGCGTGGGGGCTGCCGAGCGCTCAGGGCCCGAGGGAAAAGGAGCGCCGCAGCCCGAGGACGAAGGCATTGGAGGCCGTGACGACCTCGTCGTCCGAGTAGAGCCCAAAGGTGGAGCTGCGGTGCTGCCAGCGGAGGAGGGCCTCCCAGGGCGAGTCCGGCCGGAGGGTGAGGGCCAGTTCCACGAAGACTCCGGAGAGGAAGAGGTTCCGGGCGACGTCGTCCTGCTTCGGTGCCTTGGTGAGCCAGGAGGGCCCGTAGCCGGCGGCGAGGTCGAGGCGGTGGGGTCCGAAGCGGAGAACACCTTCCCGGCGGAGGGCGAGGAAGAGATCGAACTCGCCGGTGGTGGAGCCCTCTTTGGGGAACTGCAGGCCCGCGTATCCCTCGGCCTGGAGTTTCCACCGGGAGGGGAGTTCCCAGAGGTCCCGGGTGAGGGCGAGCCCGGCCATCTCGAAATCGGTCCGCCAGTCCCCCTGCAGGAAGACCTTCGTGGAATTGTTGTGGGTGCCCGGGCCGGCAAAGACGGCGACCGACCAGGGCTCCCCGGAGGAGGCGGAGGCCCGGTCGGGCGGCAGGAGTGGAAGGAGGACCGCGGCGAGGGGGAGAAGAAGAACAGGGCTCGATCTCACCCGGGCAATGTGCAGGCGACGCCCTTTCCGGAAAAGTTCAGGAAGGAGAAATTCCGCCGTCGGCCGGTTCCGCCCCCGTGCTCGCGGCCGGCCCCGGGGCGAACCACTCCCGGAAGCGGGCGGCCACGAGCGTCTTGAGTTCCTCCCAGGCGGGGGTGTCGGCCCGTTCGGCGCGCAGGGAGGTGACGGTCCCGTCGGTGATCCCGCAGGGGACGATTCCGCCGAAGGCGGAGAGGTCGGGATCCCAGTTGAGGGCGAAGCCGTGGAAGGAGATCCAGTGGCGGGCACCCATGCCGATGGCGGCGATCTTCCGCTTGCCGATCCAGATCCCGGTGAGCCCCTCCCGGGTGGAGGCCTCCAGCCCGCAGTCCGCGCAGACCGCGAGGAGGCACTCTTCGACCCGGCGGAGGAGGCGGTGCAGGTCGCGGGAGGCGGAGAGGTCGATGATGAGGTAGCCGGTGAGTTGTCCCGGGCCGTGGTAGGTGATGTCCCCGCCCCGGTTGGTGGCGATCACCTCGATTCCCCGGGCGCGCAGGGTGTCCCGGTCGGCGAGCAGGTGCTGCTCGGCTCCGCGGCGCTGGCCGATCGTGTAGACCGGGTCGTGCTCGGTGAGGCAAAGGGTGTCCGGGCGCTCCCCGCGGCGGCGTTCGCCGAGGACTTCCAACTGGCGGGCGAGGGCGGCCCGGTACCCGGTCCGTCCCCAGTCCTCCAGGCACCATGCGGGATCAGGCTCCATGGCCGAAGAATCGGAAGTAGAGAAAGGCGAGGATCAGGAAGAAGCAAACCGCCAGCTTCAGGCCGAGCCCGAGGACCAGGCCGAGGAAGCTGCCCCAGCCGGCCCGGCCGGCCTCCCCGAGCGGGCGGCCGGAGAGGATCTCGGCGAGGACCGCCCCGATCCCCGGACCGAGGAAGACCCAGAGCAGGGGTGGGGGCAGGAAGAGGCCGACGATCCCGCCGAGGAGGGCGCCGAGCGCGCCCCACCAGCTGGCACCGTAGCGGCGGGCCCCGAGCAGGGCGAGCAGGTAGTCGACGAGGAGGACCCCCGCGACGAGGACCAGGGCGAGCACGAGGAAGCCGCGGCCGGGGGGCAGTTCCGGCACCCAGAGCGCGTGTACGGCGATCCCGAGGAAGACGAGGAGCGGGCCGGGAAAGACGGGCAGGATGGTGAGGAGGACCCCGGCGGCGAAGAGGAGGAGGACGACCAGCAGGGGGAGCCAGTCGAGGACGACGGTCATGGCTACGCGGAGGAAAGGGCGGGTTGGGTTGGTGGGCCGGGGGCGGATCGTCGTCCTCAGGAGACAATGGCGAAGTCGATCTGCCGCTTGAAGCGGTCCACCCGCTCCACGGTGACCTGGACCGACTGGCCGAGGGTGTACTCCCGGCCGGTCTTGCGCCCGACCAGGCTCATGCCGTCCGCACTGAGTTGGTAGAGGTCGTCGCGCAGGGTGGAGACGTGCACCAGCCCGAAGGCGAGGGACTGGGCGAGCTCGATGAAGAGCCCGTGGTTCTTCACGTCGGTGATGATCGCCTCGTAGGTCGGGCGCGGGGCCGGGCGGGCGAGGGCGTCCTCGAAGTACTCGAGCAGCTTGATCTTCACGGACTCGCGCTCGGCGTCCACGCTGTTGCGCTCCATCACGGAGAGGTGTTCGCCGAGGGACTCGAGGCGGGCCGGCGAGTAGGTGATGGCCAGCTGGTCCGGGGCGCTCGGCACGCCCTTCTTGAGGAGGAGATTCTCGAAGACGCGGTGGACGACCAGGTCGGCGTAGCGCCGGATGGGCGAGGTGAAGTGGGTGTAGTCGCTCTTGTTGAGCCCGTAGTGGCCGTCCGGGCTGGCCCGGTAGCAGGCCTGGCGGAGGCTGCGGAGGAACTGGATGCGCAGGGTGTAGGCCTGGGGGTGATCGTTCACCTGCCGGAGCATGCGGGCGATCTCCCGGCGAAGGGTGAGGTCCCCCACGGTGATGCCGACGGTGGCGAGATACTCGCGGAAGTCCTCGAGCTTTTCCGCGTCCGGCTCGTCGTGCACCCGGAAGAGGCAGGGGAGCTTCAGCTTCTGGATCTCGTGGGCGACCGCCTCGTTGGCCGCGAGCATGAACTCCTCGATCAACTGGTGGCTCTCGTCCTGCTCGACCGATTCCATGCGGTCGGCCCGGCCCTTCTCGTCGACGAAAATCTTCACCTCGGGCATGTCCAGGTCGAGCGAGCCCTCGCTCATGCGGTTGCGCCGCTGGCGGGAGGCGAAGACCCAGAGCTTGCGGATGGTGCGCTGGAGTTCGCGCATCTCGCGGTTGCCGACCTCCCCGAGGGGACGGCCGGTGGAGCCCGTCTGGTGGGCCGGGGGGAGCGGGGTCGCCCGGATCTCGGCGAAGTCGTCCTTCTCGAGGAAGGCGAGCGCCTGCTGGTAGGTGAGCCGTTTGTTGCTGCGGATGACCGTGTTCGCGAAGGAGTGGCGGACCAGGCGCCCCTTCGCGGTGAACTCGAGGAAGACGCTCTTGGTGAGCCGGTCCTCTCCCTCGACGAGGCTGCAGATCCCGTTGGAGAGCGCGGGCGGGAGCATGGGAATGACCGTGCCCGTAAGATAAGTGGAATTGGCCCGGCGGGCGGCCTCCTGGTCGAGGGGGGAGCCCGGTTTCACGTAGGCGTGCACATCGGCGATGTGTACGCCTACCTGCCAGTTCCCGTTCTCCGCCTTCTCCAGGGAGAGGGCGTCGTCGAAATCCTTGGCGTCCTCCGGGTCGATGGTGAGGGTGAAGCGGTCCCGGCAATCGAGCCGGCCCTCCCGTTGGCGGGCGCTCACCTCGGAGGGGACATTGCGCACCTGCTTGAGCACTTCCTCGGGGAAATCCGGGTCGAGGTTGTACTTGTGGAGGATGGCCCGGTACTCGGCCATGGGCTCGTGGGTGCGCCCGAGGACCTCGGTGATCTCGCCCTCCGGGTTCATGTGCCGCTGGGTCCACTCCAGCAGGCGGACAACCACCTTGTCGCCCACGCGGGCCTTGGGCTGCCCGTCCTTTCCCGGCTGCGGCACGAGGATGTCGTGGACGATGCGGGGCTCGTCGGGGATGACGTACCAGGCGTGGCGGGCCTTCTTGAGGGTGCCGGGGATGGAGTCGCGAGCGCGCTCGAGGATGCGGATGACCCGTCCGTTGGAGGCTTCCGCGGTGGGCGGAGGGGTCGGCTTGCCCTTCCCCTTGGCCCGGCCCCGGCTCTTGCCCGGACGGCCCCGGGTCACCGGGCGCTCCCGCTGGAGGCGGGCGACGACCCGGTCGCCGTGCAGGGCCACGCCCGTGTCGGCCGCCCGGATCTCCACGGGCTCGGCGGAGGCCTGGTAAGTGTTCGTGAACGGGCGGACCATGGCGCGGCCGCTCTGGCGAAACTGGATGGTGCCGGTGACGAGGTCGGCGTCCCGCGGGAGGCAGTAGCGGTCCCGCTTCACGCGGACGACCTGTCCGCCCTTTTCCATGGCGTCCACCTCCTCGCGGAAGGCCTTGCGCTTGCGGGTGGGCACCTCGAGGCGCTGGGCCAGCTCATCGGCGGTCCCGGGGGTGGAGTCGGATTCCAGCAGGTGCCGGAGGATGTGGTTGTCCGTAGTCATGCGTTCGATGAAGGGGGAAACGGGCCCGGCTCTCCCGCGGAGAATCCGGTGGGTGCCCTCCCCGGGAGAGATCATCGGGGAGGGCACCGGGGATCCGCAATCGTCTTCTCGGCCCGTCAGCGGGAACGCTCCCGGCCGGAGGGCGGCTCGGCAGGGGTGGGGGCCGCTTCCCGACCGGGCGGGAGCGTTCCCGACAGTCCCTCCCCGGCCGGAGCCGGGTCCGCCCCGTGGGCCACCGGGTCGCGCCGGAAGAAGCGCAGCCAGGCCTGCCAGGCCCGCCGCTGCATCTCCGACTGGCAGGAGGCAATCGCCTCGTGGCGCTGTTCGAGGTTCTCGTTGGCCGTGCGGGCGAGGTCGTCGAGGTTGTAGAGGAAGACCTGGCGCACGGCCCCGGCGGCGGGATCGATGTCGCGGGGCATGGCCACATCGATGAAGAGGAGGGGGTTGTGCTTGCGCAGGCGCATCAGCTGGCGGACCTGGTGGGCGCCCACGAGGGTGTGCCGGGCGGCGGTCGAGCTGATGATGACATCGAAGTGGTGGAGGTGGGTGGCGAAGATTTCGAAGGGAAGGGCGGTGCCCTCGTAGGCGTGGGCGAGCTCCTCGGCCCGGGCAAAGGAGCGGGAACTCACCGTGATCTCGTCGACGCCCCGGCTGTGCAGGGCCTGGGCCGTCCGCTCGGCGACATCCCCCCCGCCGAGGAGGAGGACCCGTTGCCTGCGGAGGTTGCCGAAGATGCGCTGGGCGAGGTCGACGACCACGCTGCCGATGGTGACTTGCCCCGAGCCGATGCAGGTGTGGGTACGGGCCCACTTGGCGGCCTGGAAGGAGCGTTCCACCAGCGGTCCGAGATCCGGCCCGACCCACTCCCGGGCGCGGGCGTTCTCGTAGGCACTCTTGAGCTGCCCGAGGATTTCGGTTTCCCCGACCATCTGCGAGTCGAGCCCGGCGGCGACCGAGAAGAGGTGGGCGAGCATCGAGCTGTTCGCCTGGACGAAGGTGTAGGCGGCCAGTTCCGAGGCGGGGTGGCCGATCCGCCCGGCGAGGAGGGCGAGCAGTTCCGGGGTGGGAATTTCCCGCCGCAGGGAGAGATACACCTCCAGGCGGTTGCAGGTGCCCAGGACGAAGACCTCCCGGACTCCCGGGTGGGTGAGAAAGTCCTCGGCGAGCTGGCCGAGGGCGGTGTCATCGAGGGAGAGCCGCTCGCGGGCCTCCAGCGGGGTACGGTGGTGGGAGAGCCCGAGGACGACGAGGTGCTTGGGCAGGCTCATGGCGGCCCCTCCTCCAGCGGGGCGCGCGGGGGGGGGTCGTCGGGATTCCAGCGGGAGGCGTCGAGGGGCCAGAGGCTGGCGAGGGCCACCACGAAGAGCAGGACGAAGGCGGCCGAGGCGACCTGCGGCCCGATGCGGCGGCGCAGCCGGAGCACCCAGAGGGCACCGTAGCCCACCCAGAGGAGGAAGACGGCGATGAGCTTGCCCTCCAGCTGGGCCCAGTCGCCGCGGGTCCACACGAGGAGGCCCGTGCCGAAGGCGAGGGTGAGCACGACCAGCCCGGCCGGGAGCAGTCGCCGCACCAGGTTGTCGAGCTGGACGATGGAGGGAAGGAAGGAGAAGAGGAAGGAGCTCTTCTTGCGCTGCAGGCTGTTGTACTGGATCCAGTGGAGCAGGGAGACGGCGGCGAGCAGTCCGAAAATCCCGTAACCGAAGACGGAGAGGGCGGCATGCAATTCGATGAGGGGCTCCCCTCCGAAGAGGGCCCGGTCGTGCGGGCGGTCCCAGGCGGGCACGAGGAGCGAGAGGATCCCGAAGAGGGAGACGAAGGCGGAGGTGACCGTGCCGAGAAAGTTCAGGGAGAACACCGGCCCAATGACCAGGTAGAGGAAGAGGGTGGACCAGAGGACGAACTGGATCAGCTCGTAGGGATTGCCGAGGGGGCAGGCCCCGATCTGCAGGCCCCGCAGGTAGAGGCCGACGGTCTGGAGGACGAAGGCGAGGGCGACGAGGGTATAGCTGGCCGCCCAGGGAAGCGGCTTCTTCCGGAGGACCTGGAGGGCGGCCAGCCCGACCACGGCCGCGCAGAGGAGCATGGCGGCCCAGACGAAGAGGCGGTCGGGCGTCAGCATGGGGGCGGGGTCCCCCTCCGGAGGGGAGGGATGCTCAGAGGGCGGCGGCCCACTGGTCGATCCGGTCCCGCAGCATCTGCAGCCAGCGGGGGTGCTCGTTCAGGCAGGGGATCTGGTGGAAGGACTCACCGCCCGCCTCGAGGAAGGTCTCCTTGCCCTCCATGGAAATCTCCTCGAGAGTCTCCAGGCAGTCCGCGGTGAAGGCGGGGCAGGCGACCAGGAGCCGCTTGACCCCCTGCGCGGGGAGGGCTTCGAGGGTTTTGTCCGTGTAAGGCTGCAACCAGGGGTCGCGCCCGAGCCGTGACTGGAAGGTGACCTGGTACTTCTCGGGGGGGATGCCGGCCCGCTCCGCAGTCAGCCGGGCGCTCACCTTGCACTGGTGCCGGTAGCAGGTGGCGTGGGCGGGGTGGCACTTCTCGCAGCAATCTTCGGTGGCGAGGCAGTGCGCGTGGGAGGGATCGGTCTTGCGGAGATGGCGCTCGGGGATCCCGTGGAAGGAGAAGAGGACCATGTCGTAGGGTTCCTCGAGGAAGGGGCGGGCGACCTCGGCGGCCGCCTCGAGATAATCCTCGTCCTGGTAGAAGGGCTGTAGCAGGGTCGTTGCGATCTCCGGCGTCTGGTTCCGCAGTTCCTCCATCGCCTTCACCACGACGGTCTCGTAGCTGGACATGGCGTAGTGCGGGTACTGCGGCATCACGTAGAGGTGGGTGATCCCGGCCTCCCGGATCCTGGCCACCTCGCCGGGGATGGAGGGCTCGCCGTAATTCATGGCGAGGAAGACCGGGAGGTCTTCGCGGTGGAGGTGGGACCGCACATGTTCACTGGTGACCAGCAGCGGGGAACCCTCGTCCGTCCAGATGTTCCCGTAGGCTTCCGCCGAGCTCTTCGGGCGGAAGGGAAGGATGAAGCCGTTGACCACCATCCAGCGGATCGGCTTGGGAGCGTCGAGGACCCGCCCGTCCATGAGGAACTCCCGCAGGTAGGAGCGCACGCTGGACACCTCCGTCGAGGAGGGGGAGCCCAGGTTAAGGAGGAGAACGCCGGGGCGATGAGTCATTGCCGACAAGACTGTCGAATGAACGGGAAGTGTCAATTGGGAGCCGGGGAGAATCGCGGGCGCGGCGGTCAGGCGGGATCGCCGGGTTCGCCGGAGGCCCCGGGGAGGTCTCCGCCGGGAGGGATCGGCAGCCCGAAGAAGGCCCGCGTGTTCGCGGTGGCGCGGTCGGCGACAGTGGCGACCGGGCAGTCGAGCAGCCGGGCGCAGCACTCCCCGATCACGGGAATCCTCGCCGGCTCGTTCGTCCGTCCCCGGTGGGGCTCCGGGCTCAGGTACGGGCTGTCCGTCTCGAGGATCAGCTCCTCGAGGCCGAGGACTCCGAGGGCTTCCTGTACGCGCCGCGCGTTGGCGAAGGTGACCAGCCCGGTGAAGGAGGCCCGGGCCCCGAGCGCGCGCAGCTGCTCCATGGCCTCCGGCCCGTCGGCGAAGCAGTGGAAGAGGGCGCGCTCCGCGGGGAAGTCCGCCTCCGCGAGGACCTCCAGGCAGGCCTCGAGGGTTTCCCGGGAATGGATCACCACGGGCAGCCCGGCCTGCCGGGCGAGGTCCAGCTGTCTCCGGAAGGCCTGCCGCTGGCGGGTGAGGACCTCCTCCCGGTCCGGCTTGGCCACGCGAAAGACGTCGAGGCCGATCTCCCCGATCGCGCGGGGGGCGGGGTCCGGGGAAGCTGCGAGAAGGCTTTCCAGCCGGTCCACGCTGTCCTCCCAATCCGGGCCGACCTCGGAGGGATGCAGGCCGAGGGTCCAGTGGACGCCGGCGGGATGCTCCCGCGCGAGGTTGCGGTACAGGTCCCAGTCGTCCGGGCCGGTCCCGATGGCGATCATTTCCCCGACCCCGGCCCTCCGGCTCCGCGCGAGGAGCTCCACCCAGGCCCCCGGCTCCCGGAGGGCGAAGGCCGGATGGCAGTGGCTGTCGATCCAGTAGTGGGGTTGGGGGGCACTCGGTTCAGTCATCGGGAGCGGCGGGCGGGAGGTGGACGGTCAGGCGCAGGTAATGGGTGTCCGCGGGGAGGCCGAGGTCCTCCGTGCGGAGGAGGTCGCCGAGCAGGCGATCGACCTCGGGACTGCCGGAGGAGGCGGTCCGAAGGGGTTCCGGGACCAGTCCCCCGCTCCCCTTCTGGAGAAGGAAGATGGCCGGGGAAAGGTTGCTGCTCTCCCGGCGGGCGGCGAGGAGGGCCTCACTGGCGGGAAGGGCGGACTGTCCGGCCTCCCCCGTGGTGAGGTCCGTCCACTCCAGGAGGACCCGGGCGGGCAAGCCGGGAACGGGCTCCCCGGGCCGGCGCCCGAAGAGGCGAAGGTTTTCCTCGGTGTTCTCAAGGATGAGGGGTCGTTCCGTGGTTTCCTCCCGGCGGAGGAGGAACCACTGGTCCCAGCTGCCGTGTTCCTCGAGGAGGAGGCGGGGCGGCGCTTCGCCGATGTCCCGGGCGAGGGAGAGGTCGTGCAGGTCGCGGAGGGAGGGCCGCACCGCCGGGGGCTCGACCCCGGCACCGGGGAAGGCGGGGGCGAGGAACCGGAAGACGCCCGCGGGCATCACGCCCTGCCACTCGACCCGGGCCGACGGGAGGGGCGAGGTGGGCGGGGCCGGGGGAAGCGGTTGGACAAGGGTGAGGGCGAGGAGGACGATACCGCCTCCGCCGAGGGCGGCGGCCAGGCCGGCAGCCAGGCGGTCGCGACGGCGATGGGAGGATCGCGGCCCGGGCAGTTCCCCCTGGGCGCCGGGATTTCCTCGGCCGTTCATGGCTGCCGCCCGGGAATCGTGCCGGCCTCCTCGGGCTGGGCGGCCACCTGGACGGTGGCAAAGCCGGCCTCGGTGGCCGCCTGGAGAACCTCCTGGAGGGCGGCGAGTGGGAGCCCGCGGTCGGCGAGGAGGAGGAGGGTCGCCTCCCGGTCCGCGGGGAGCCCGGCGCGGAGGCGCTCGAGGGGCCCGGCGGCCTCCCCCGCGGGGAAGGAGCCCTCCGCGGTGACGAGGCGGTCCTCCCAGAGGGTGACGATGGCGTCGGCGTGGACCCCGGCGAGGGTCTCGGAGGGACCGGTGGGCATCGCGATGGAGACGCCCGGGCTGAAGAGGAGCGGTTGCAGCAGGAAGAGGGCGAAGAGGCCGAGAAGGAAGAAATCGACGAGGGGGAGCGGGTCGATCCCGGCGGGAACCGGCCGGAGGTGCTCGGAGAAGGCAAAGGGCCGGGTCAGCCGGGCGGCGGGCCCTCGATCCGTGGGGGCCTTGCTCATGAGGGGTCGCGGACGGTTTCCCCTTGGGGGGTGGGGATGGGTGCGGGGGTCGTGGCCCCGTTCGCCGGGAGGTCGGGCAGGTTGCCGATCTCTTCGACAATGCCCTGGGCGGCCAGCTCCATGTCGTGCACGATCGCCCGGATCCTGCCGTGGAGGAAGTGGTGGGCGAGGTAGGCGAGGGCGGCCACGGTAAGCCCGAAGACGGTGGAAAGCAGGGCCGCCCCGAGGTCACCGGCAAAGAGGGCGGGATCGGCGTAGACCCCCTCTTCGCGGAAGAGGAAGAGGGCCTCGGCCGCTCCGAGGAGGGTGCCGAGCAGCCCGAGGACCGGGGCGACCCTGCCGATGGCGGCGAGGGAGCCGATCCGGCGCTCCAGCAGGGGGATCTCCACGAGGGCCGCCGACTGCACGGCCTGGCGCACCCGGGCATCGGGCTGGTCGTGGTGGAGGAGGGCCGCCTTGACGATCTGGGGGACCGGCCCGGGGGACTCTTCGCAGACGGCGAGGGCCTCGGCGAGCTTGCCCCGGCGGAGCAGGTTGCGCACCCCCTCGAGGAAGGGGCGTACCCGGATCTGTCCCTGGTGGAGGAAGAGGGTCCGCTCGACAAAGAGCACCAGCCCGAGCACCGCGAGGACGGCGAGCGGCCAGAAGAGCGGGCCGGTCTTGAGGAGGAGGACGGAGTGCCAGTCGTTCATGGGAGAGGGGGCGGACTCAGGAGGCGTCGGTCCCGGCGGTGGCCCGGAGGCGGGCCGTGGCGATCTCGTGCCCGGGGAGGAGCCGCCGCTCGATGATCTCGAGGAGTCGGCGGGCCTCTTCCGGCTCGCCCTCGTTCTCCCGCCATTCGGCGAGGGTGAGCAGGCCGCGGGACATCCAGAAGGCAACGTCGGCGGTGACCTCCGGATCCTCCTGGGCCAGCTGGGCGCTCAGTTCCCTCCAGAGCAGGTCGCGGGCGGCGTCCTCCCGGCCGGCCCGGTGGAGGGCCTGGGCCTGGCGGAAGCGGGCCTCGAGGGCGGTGGCGGGGCTCACCCCGGCGAAGGTGGGGATCTCCCCGAAGCGGACTGCGGCTTCGCGAAGCTGCGCCGGGGAGGACTGGCCGTCGGCGAGGACGGTTTCCGCCCAGCCCATGAGGGCCCGGTAGCGCAGCGGATGGTCGGGGAATTGGTTCCCAGTGTCGCGGAAGACCAGCCGGGCGCTGGGAAAGTCGCCGGCATCGCGGAGCATGCGGCCCTGCCGGAGGCGGGCGGGCAGGGCGAGGGGGTGGTCGGGGAAGCGGCGGACGAGGTCGTCGAGCATTTGCAGGGCCTCGGCGCGGGCCTCGTCGGAGCCCCGTGACTCGGCGATGGAGGCGGCCTCGTAGAGGGCAATGGGGGCCTCGGGGTGGTGGGGGAAGCGTTCGGCGAGGTTGACCAGTCGGCTCTGCGCCTCGCTGCCCTGGTCGCGCCCGGCGAAGAAGCGCGCCTCGTAGAGGAAGCTGAGGACGGAGGCGTTGTCCTCCGGGAAGCGTTGGCGCAGGTTCGCGAGCACGGTGGTCCCCTCCTCGATGCGACCGGTCCGCAGGAGCAGCTCCCCCTCCAGCAGCAGGGTGCGGGCCCGGAGGGCTTCGGGGGCCCGGCTCCCGCCGGTCACCGCGGCGGTCTCGATCCGTTCCCGGAGCGCCCGGACCCCGGCGAGGGCCGTGGGGAGGTCGCCGAGACGGGCCCGGAGGTAGGCGCGCAGCCAGAGGAACCGCCAGCGTTGGGGCGGGGTCAGCTCCGCCCCGGCGAGGACCCGGTGGACCCTCCGGAGAGCCTCTTCCTCCTCACCGGCGCGCAGCTCGGACCGGGCGAGATTCCACTGCAGGTCGCCGGCGAGGGGGTCCTCCCCGAGGATCCGGCTCCATCGGGCGGCCTCCCCGGTTTCCCCGTTGCGGAGGTGGGACAAGCCGGCTTGGTAGGCGAGCACCGGATTGTCCTCGGTCTCCCACGCCTCCTCGTAGGCGGCGGCGGCGGAGGCGTAGTCACCGTTGGCGAAGAAGAGGTCCCCGGCGAGTTGCCGGTAGAAGGCGCGGGCCTCGAAAGGGAGCTCGGGGACGATGCGGATGAGCAGGGAGGCGGCCTGCCGATAGCCGGGAGGGTCTCCCTGCCAGGCGAGGAGGGCCTCGGCGAGGCGGGCCTCGTCCCGGAGGGGGGAGCCCGGGTAGTCCGCAAAGAAGCGCTCGAGGGTCGCGCGGGCCTCCGCGATGTTCCCGGCCCGCGAGAGCAGCTCCACCTGGCTGAGGAGGAGGCGGTCGCGGATGGGGTGCTCTGGCCGTTCCTCGAGGAGATCGTCGAGCTGGGCGGCGCCCTCCGCGGGCGACTCCTCGGCGCCCCGCAGGTAGAGGCGCAGGGCCGCGCGCAGGGTGGTCGCGTCGGTCCCGCTGCGCAGGAGCTCGCGGAGGAGGGGGCGGCTGGCGGGTTGGTCGAGCCCGGTGAAGACGGCGAGGGGCAGGAGGATGCGATCGGCGATGGCCGCGGGTCCGGCCGCGCTCTCCCGGCGGAGCTGTTCGAGAACCTCGCGGGCGTCGTCCGTGCGGCCCCGGCCGGCGAGGGCGAGGCCGTACTCCCGGGCCAACTGGAGACGCAGCTCCGGCTCGAGGGCCTTCGCATAGCGGTCCCGGAGGTCGAGAACCGTGGCCTCGTCGACCTCTCCGCGGAGGAACTGGAGGCGGGCCCGGAGGGCCTCGATGGTATCGAGGAGAAGGGGTTGGTCGGCGGCGGCCTCCCGGGCCCGGCGGAAGGCCGCCGCCGATCGCTCGGACTCGCCCTCGGCCTCGGCGAGGAGGCCGCGCAGGAGAAAGAGCCAGGGCCTCTCGTCGGCGGAGAGGCGGGCGGGCGCGATCCGCCCCTCGAGGATGGAAGCGGTGGGAAAGTCGTCCTCGAGGAATTCGGCGAGCGCCCAGCGGAGGCGCACCCCCATGTCGTCCCGCCTCCCGTACCGCCAGACGAGGTCGATGGCCTCGTCCGGCTGGTCGCGCTGGAGGAGGGCGCCAAGGAGAGCGTCGAGGGCGCGCTGCCGTTCCTCGTCCGAGAGATCCTCGCGGTCGAGGAGCGGGCGCAGCTGCTCCACGGCGAGCCCGGCGAGGCCCCGCCGGACGGCCTGCTCCCCGGCGAGGAGCTGGCGCTGGGCCTGCCGGGTGGCGGAGGGGGGGGCGGCCGGGCCGCTGGGAACCACGAGGCCAGGGGTCGATTCCGGGGGAGGGGGGAGGGGGGCGACGTCCTCCTGGGCCCACCCCTCCAAGAGGACGAGCACGCACCCGAGGGCGAGGAGGATCCGGTGGGTCGGGGAGGGGCTCATCGGGCGGCGGCCCGCACGCTGCGGACGCCCTCCTCCACGGCGGGGAGGTAGGAGCGACCGAACAGGTTCAGGTGGTTGAGCATGTGGTAGAGATTGTAGAGCGGTTCGCGGGACTCCCGGCCCGGGGACGGGGGGAGGCATCGCTCGTAGGCATGGTAGAAGCTGGCGGGGAAACCGCCAAACACCTTTGTCCAGGCGAGATCGGTCTCCGGGTCGCCGCGGTAGTAGGCCGGATCGAAGACCACCGGCCGGTGGTCACTGTCGGCCGCGGCATTGCCGCCCCAGAGGTCGCCGTGGAGGGGAGCCGGGGAGGGGTGGTGATCGGAGAGGAGGGCACGGGCATCCGCGAGGAAGGGGGCCATCTTCGGGAGGGGGAATCCGGCCTTTTGGGCCCGTTCCCACTGGGGCCGGAGCCGTTCCCCGATGAAGAAGTCGGCCCAGACTGCATGGGGTCGGTTGGACTGGGGGGTCGAGCCGATGAAGTTGTCCCGTTCGGCCCCGTGGGTGGGGTGGGTTCGCGTGGAGTGGAGGGCGGCGAGGGCCTCGCCGAGCGCGGCCCCCGATCGGTCGTCGAGGGGCCGCAGGTCGATCCACTCGAGGAGGAGCAGGGCCGTTTCTCCCTGGGTGAGGCAGCCGATCACCTCGGGAACCCGGACGGTGCCAGTGGCGGCGAGGGCGCGGAGCCCCTCCGCCTCGCGGGTGAGTGATTCCCCGTCGCGGAGCGGGGCCCGCTTGAGGAAGAAGTCACCCCGGTCGGTCCGCAGGTGGCGGGCCTGATGGATGCATCCGCCGCCGACGGGCTCCTCCCGCCACTGGCGAGGGGCGCGCCCGGTCCTCTCCTCAATCAGCCGCGGGAGGCCCTCCATGGTCATCCAGCTCCCGGAGGAGGTTGGCGCAAGCTTCCTCAAGCAGGTCGAGGACGCGCTCAAATCCTTCGGGGCCTCCGTAGTAGGGATCGGGGATTTCCTCCACCGCAGGGTCGACGATCCACTCCGGGAGTGAGCGCACCCGTTCCTCCTCGCCGGGATGGGAGGCGAGGGCCCGGGCGGCGTGATAGGTGTCGCGATCCATGGTGAGGACCAGGTCAAAGGCCCGGAGATCCTCGGGGAGGAGCTGGCGGGCACGGCTGGTGACGTTCAGTCCGCGAGCGGCGGCGGTGCGCCGCATGCGTTCGTCCGCGGGCTCGCCGGCGTGGACGTCGAGGATGCCGGCGGAGTCCACGCGGATCTCCCCGGACTCGGCGCGCCCGGCCGCCCGTTGGCGGAAGACCGATTCCGCGGCGGGGGAACGGCAGATGTTGCCGAGACAAACGAAGAGGATGTTCCGCATGGACCGGGGAAGAGGGCGCGGGTGGACCCACCCACGGCCAGAGGGTCTGGATCGGCCCCCGCATTGGCAAAGGAAAAGCGATTGTGGAGGACCGCCGGGAGCGGGGGCTTGCTTCCCCGAGCCCGGTTCCAATGATCAACTTCGTATGGAGGATTCATCCGAGGGTCACCGCTTCCGCCGCCTGTCGCGGTCGGAGCGGCCGCAGGAGCGCATGGAGCGCTTCGGGGCGAGCGCCCTCAGCGACACGGAGCTCCTCGCGGTCCTGATCCGGCAGGGAACGGTTGGGCAGGGGGTCATGGAGGTGGCGGAGCAACTCCTGCGGGAGGGCCAGAGCCTGGCCGGTCTTGTCCGCTGGGAGCTGGCGGATTTCCGGCGGGTGCCCGGGATCGGCCCGGTCAAGGCGATCCAGTTGAAGGCGATGGTGGAGCTGGCGCGCCGGGCGATCCTCCAGGAGGGCCGCGCGGAACCGCCGGTGCTCGATGCCCCGGACAAAATCTATGCTTTCCTCCGGGCGGAGGTGGCCGGACTGGAGGTCGAGAATTTCTGGGTGCTCGTGCTCAACCGGAAGAACCGGTTGATCCGCGCACTGCCGATCACCCGGGGGATCGCCGATGCCAGCCTCGTGCACCCGCGGGAGGTTTTCCGCGAGGTCATCCGCGAGGGCGGATCCGCTGCTGTGGTGGCCCACAACCATCCCAGCGGGGATCCGGCCCCGAGCGCCGCCGATGTGCGGGTGACCCGGCAGCTGCGGGAGGCGGCCGGCCTCCTCGAGATTGCCCTGCTCGACCACGTCATCCTCGGCGAAGTACTCACCGATCCGCGGGGAGTGGGTTTCTACAGCTTTTCCGAGGCCGGGGTCTTGTAGGCGGGCCGCCGGCCGGTGGGGTCGTGCCCTTGACCCGGAGCGGGCCAACACGGAGAACGAGGCATGCGGCGAGAGGCGATTCCCTCGACTCCCTCCCGGGGGAGCAATCTCTACCTGGTCGGCTTCATGGGCACGGGCAAGTCCTCCATCGGGCGTGAGCTGGCCCGGAGTCTCGGCTACCGTTTTCTCGACTCGGATGCGTGGATCGAGGAGCGGGAGGGTCGGTCGGTGCGGGAAATCTTCGCCGCGGAAGGGGAGGAGTACTTCCGGGAGCGGGAGGCGGACTTCGTCCGGGAGCATCCCCGCGAGGGCTGCGTGGTGGCCTGCGGGGGCGGGCTGGTGACGCGGCCGGGTCGGCTCGCGGCCCTCGGGGAGAAGGGTGTGGTCGTGGCGCTCTACGCCTCGCCCGAGACGATCCACCAGCGCACCTCCCGGAACCGGAACCGCCCGCTCCTCCAGGTCGAGAATCCCCTCGCCCGCATCCGCGAACTCCTCGCCGAGCGGGAGCCCTACTACCGGGAGGTGCCCCTCGGGGTGTCCACGGACGGGCGTTCCTTTGGCGAGGTGGTGGAGGCGGTCCGGCGGATCTATCGGTCCGCCCGCGCCTGAGGAACGCTGGGGAAAACTGGGACTTGCCGGTGGGGGATTGCGAAAGTTGGGATTCCGTCTCGTCAGTCCTGACCCATTCCGGCAACTTCCGGAAGATGGACCCAACGGTCCCCCACACCCCGGCCTCTTCTTCCGCGGTACCGGAAGCGACCACTCCCGCCCCCCGGGCGGGAGTTCGCGGTCGCTCGGTGCGCTGGGTGGCCGGCGCCTACCGCTACACCTTGCGCCCTTTGCTTGTGGCCTTCGGGGCCGGTGGGGGGACCTGCCGCTTCCATCCCACCTGTTCCGCTTATGCGGAGGAGGCCGTCCGCAGGCACGGCTGGCGGCGCGGCGGGTGGATGGCCCTCGGCCGGGTGTGCCGTTGCCGTCCCGGGGGAGGTTGTGGCTGGGACCCGGTTCCGGGGCCCCGTGAGCGCCCCTTCTCCTCCCCGAGCCCCCCGATTTCCGAAGAACCATGAGCAAAGCAGAACACTACCCCACGCAAAACAAGCACGTCCGTCGCTGGGTGGACGGCATCATCAACCTGTGCCAGCCCGACGCGGTTTACTGGTGCGATGGCTCCCAGGAGGAGTACGACCGGCTCATGGGCGGGATGGTGGAGAGTGGCATGGCCACCCGGCTGAACGAGGACAAGCGGCCGAACAGTTTCCTCTTCCGCTCGGACCCGCGGGATGTGGCCCGGGTGGAGAGCCGCACCTTCATCTGCAGCGCCGGCCCGGCCGGCGCGGGACCCACCAACAACTGGCGGGACCCGGAGGACATGAAGGCGGAGATCAACGCGGAGGCGGCCGGCTGCATGAAGGGGCGGACCATGTACATCATCCCCTTTTCGATGGGGCCGCTCGGCTCGCGGATCGCGCGCATCGGGATCGAGATCACGGACTCGCCCTACGTGGTCTGCAACATGCACATCATGACCCGGGTGAGTGACCGGATCTGGGAGATCCTCGGCAAGAGTCCGGAATTCGTGAAGTGTGTGCACTCCGTGCTCGTGCCTCTCGGCCCCGGCGAGAGCGGGCCCACTTGGCCCTGCAATCCGGAAAAGACGACCATCGCCCACTTTCCGGAGGAGCGCCTCATCCTCTCCATTGGTTCCGGCTACGGGGGGAACGCCCTCCTCGGGAAGAAGTGCTTCGCCCTGCGGATCGCCTCGGTGATCGCGCGAGACGAGGGTTGGATGGCCGAGCACATGCTCATCCTCGGGGTGCGCGAGCCGAGCGGGCGCAAGTCGCACGTGGCGGCCGCCTTTCCCTCAGCCTGCGGCAAGACGAATTTCGCCATGCTCGTTCCCCCCGAGCCCTTCGTGGAGGAGGGCTGGGAAGTGACCACGGTGGGCGACGACATTGCGTGGATCTCGCCGGACGAGAATGGCGACCTGCGGGCGATCAACCCGGAGGCCGGCTTCTTCGGGGTGGCTCCGGGGACGTCCGCCTCGACCAACCCGAATGCGATGGAGTCCTGCCGGGCGAACTCGATCTTCACGAACTGTGCGCTCACCGACGAGGGCGACGTCTGGTGGGAGGGGATGACCGAGGAACCGCCGGCCCACCTCATCGACTGGAAGGGCCGGGACTGGACCCCGGAGTCGGGGGAACCGGCCGCTCACCCGAACGCCCGCTTCACCTGCCCGGCGAGCCAGTGCCCGACCATCGATCCCGAGTGGGAGAATCCCGACGGGGTGAAGATCGACGCCTTCCTCTTCGGGGGTCGGCGCATGAACGATATCCCGCTCGTCTTCCAGGCCTTCAACTGGTCGCACGGGGTCTACCTCGGGGCGACGATGGGCTCGGAGCTGACCGCGGCGGCGGAGGGTACGGTCGGCCGGCTGCGCCGCGACCCCTTCGCCATGCTGCCCTTTGCCGGCTACAATATGGGGGACTACATCCGGCACTGGTTGCGGATGGGCAAGGCGCAGAGCGAGCCGGCCCGCATCTTCCACGTGAACTGGTTCCGCAAGGCGGAGGATGGCAGCATGATGTGGCCGGGCTTCGGCCAGAATATGCGCGTCCTCCAGTGGGTGGTCGGCCGGGTCAACGGCAACGCCAAGGGCTTCGAGTCCCCGATCGGCTGGATGCCCCGTTACAGTGACTTCGACTGGAAGGGTCTCGATTTCAGCGAGGAGGAGTGGGACGCGCTCATGGGCGTGGACCGCGAGCGCATGAAGCAGCAGAGCCTCCAGCACGAGGAACTTTTCCTCCAGCTCGCTGAGGCCCTCCCGAAGGAGATGATCTTCGAGAAGGAGCTCTTCATCAGCCGGATGTAGCGGCGCGCGCGTCCCCCTCGCCGGTGCCGTACTCGGGTCCGGCGGAGGGGGCCCCGCCTCCGGGAAGGCGAAGCGTTGGGAGACCGCGCTCGATGGCAACGCGCTGGGACTCGAGGGCCGGGGGCAGGCAGAGGCGCGTGCCGAGCTCTTCCGGTCTCTCGTCCCCGGTGAATCCCGGCAGATCGGTGGCGACCTCGAGGAGGCTTCCCCCGGGCTCCCGGAAGTAGATGGAGCGGAAGTAGAGGCGGTCGCGCGGGCCGGAAGTGGCCACCCCGGCCGCCTGCAGGGCCGCGTCCACCCGGTCCTGCGCGTCGTTGTCCGGACAGCGGAGGGCAAGGTGGTGGAGGGTGCCGGCCCCGCCCCGGGATGCCGGCAGGTCCGGGGTGGCCGCGAGGTCGAGGAAGTGACCGGGGACGGGCTCCCCGAAGGCGATTCGCGTACGGGTGCCGTCGCGTCGGTGGGGACGGCCTCCGAGGATCTTGCCGAGAAAGCTCTCCGTGGGTCCACTCCGCGCGACGGCCAGCTCCACCCCGGCCAGCCCGCGGAGCGCGTATTCCTCTGGGAGGGGGCCGGCCAACCACGGGGTGCGTGGGTCCCCTCCCGCGGCCACGAGCTCGACGGGCAGACCGTCCGGATCGCGAAAGGCGAGGACCGTCTCCTCCCAGCGCGGGCGGAGGCTGGTGGTCACGCCCGCGCGGGCGAGACGCTCGCGCCAGAAGGGCAGGGAGCCCTCGGGAGCGGAGAGTTGCAGCACGGAGGGCGCCCCGCTCCCGGGTCCTCCGGGAGGAGCACTGGGCACGACGAAGAAGGTGAGGAGTGTGCCGGGACGGCCCTCGTCGATTCCGTAGTAGAGGTGGTAGGTACCGGGGTCGTCGAAGTTGACGGTCTGCTTGACGAGGCGCAGGCCGAGCAGGCCGGCGTAGAATGCGAGGTTCGCCTGCGGGTCGGTGGCGACCGCGGTGAGGTGGTGGAGGCCGGGGAGGGTCAATTCCATGGGGCCCACGGTACCCGCGGAGACGCTCGCGCGCGAACGCTGGCCGCCGGCAGCGGGCGTCTCTCAGCCCCCCATCGCGTTGAGATGGGCGACGAAGAGCTTGTAGAACACCGCGCCGAGGATGCCCCCGAGAAGGGGCCCGGCGATGGGGATCCAGGAGTAGGCCCAGTCTGCGTCGCGCTTGCCGGGGACGGGGAGGAGGGCATGCATCACCCGCGGCACGAAGTCCCGGGCGGGGTTGATGGCGTAGCCGGTCGGCCCCCCGAGGGAGAGCCCGATCCCGAGCACGAGCAGTCCGACCGCGAGGGGCGCCATCCCGCCGGTCAGCCCGTTGTGCCGGTCGGCGATGCCGAGGACGCCGAGGAGGAGCATGGCGGTCCCGATCACTTCGGTGAGGAAGTTGAAGAAGGGCCGGCGGATGGCCGGCATGGTGCAGAAGCAGGAGAGCTTCGCATCGGCATCGTCCGTCTCCCGCCAGTGCGGCTGATAGGCGAGGAAGACGAGGAGGGAGCCGAGGGCCGCGCCGAGGACCTGGCCGGAGATGTAGGAGAAGGCGAGCCCGGGCGAGAGGTCGCCGACCGCCACGAAGGCGACGGTGACCGCGGGGTTGAGGTGGGCCCCGCTGATCCAACCGGTGACGTAGATGCCCATGGATACTCCGAGGGCCCAGCCGGTGGTCACGACGATCCAGCCGGCGTTCTCCGATTTGCTCCGCCGCAGGAGGACCCCGGCGACCACGCCGTTGCCGAGGAGGACGAGGATCATCGTGCCGACAAGCTCGGCCGTGAAGTCGGAGGTCATGAATTCCATGGGGAGACGGGGTTGGGGAAGACGGGACAAGGACGGGGAAAGCGCCGGAGGCCGGGCCCGCCGGATCGGGTCGATCCCCGGCGCAAAGGCCAGGGGTTGATCGCGCAAGCCGGGAGCCGGGGTCAATTCCGGCTCCCGGCTTGGGATGCCCGGCCTACCGGACCCCTACTGCGAGGAATGAGGGTCCAGGAGGGTCGGCTCGAGCTCCGGCTTACAGTAGGTCTCGCGGATCAGGAATATGCTGATGGCGAGGGCGATCAGGCAGAGGATCGGGATGTAGGCGAGGGCGTAGTTGAAGTTCTGCGCCGTGAAGTCCGTGCCCCCGTCCGTCATAGTGATCGTCACGAGGAGTCCGAACAGGACCGGGTTCACCGTGTCGAAGAGGAGCATGAGCCCGTTGTTCAGCCCCATCGAAGTCGCGCTGAGCCGGTCCGAGACCTTTTCCACGATGGTGGCAAAGCCCACGTTCTGGGCACCGCCCGCGAGGCCGATCACGAAGAAGATGCTGCCGAAGACGAGGAGGCCCCCGCTGGGCACGGCCCAGAGGGCGGTGGTGGCGAGGAAGGCGAGCACGGCCATGACGATGAGCACGCCCTGGCGGCGCCTCATGCTGTCCGAGATGTACCCGGCGATCGGACAACCGACCGCGTAGCCGATCCAAAGTACCGAGTCGAGATCACTCGCCTGGTCGTGGGGAAGGCCCTTGGCGATGAGGACGCGGGTCCCCCAGATCGCTCCGAGGGTGGCAATGGAGGTGTAGATGAGGGCCGAATAGAGGGCCACGTACCAGGCCTGACGCGTCTTCAGGAGCATTCCCACTTGCTGGCCGACCGAGAGCTTGGGCAGCAGGAAGCGGATTTCACCGTTCTGTTTGGCCTTGCGCCCGCGGAGAAAGAGGGCGCACAGAATCGTGAGGACGAAACCGAAGAAGCCCAGGGAGGAGATCGCGGTACGCCAGCCGATGTCCCCGTCCTGGAGCACGGCGACAAGGGGACCGCCGGCGAGGATGGGCCCGAGGGTCCCGATGAACTGCGAGAGTCCGGCGAACAGCCCGAAGTTCTTCCGGGGGAACCAGTCGCGCGCGACTACGAGGAGGATGAGGAAGGCGAAGGAGGACCCGAAGCCCATGAGGAGCCGGGCGGCCAGGCCGACCCCGAAGTTGGTGGCGCCGGCGAGGAGGAGGGCGGAGAGGCCACAGAGGACCGTGGCAATGATCGCGGTGATCTTCACCCCGAATCGGTCCACGATGACCCCGACTGGCACTTGCATGATGCCGTAGGTCAGGTAGTAGGCCGAACCGAGGATGGAGAAGGTGGTCGCGTTGAGCTGGAGGGCCTGGACGATCTCCGGCTCCAGGGTGCCGAAGAAAGTGCGCAGGAAGAACTCGTAGAGGAAGAAGAGGGAGGCGATCCCCCAGATGAACAGGCCAATGAAGCGGATCCGGTCGGCGCCTCCGCCTCCGGGTTGGACGGTGCCACTCATGTGGAAGGTGGGTTCAGCTCTCCGCGGAGTCGCTTCCCGCTTCCGCCGGAAGCTCCTGCTCGCTCCAGGTCTGGAGGGTCGTGGCAGCCCGCTCAATCTGGGCAAAGCGTGCCAGCCGGATGAGCGGATCGCCCTCGTAGACCATGGGAACCTCGTTGCGGCCGACGACCACCGCGTCCGTCGGGGCCTTCGCTGTCACCTCCTGATAACTTCCGAACGGCTCGCGGATATCGGCGAGCTTCTGTCCGGAGGAAACTTGGTCCCCGAGTTGCACCTGGGCTTCGGCAATCCCGCTCTTCGTTGCGTAGACCCACTCGCTGCTCTCGGCGATGAGCGGCTGGCGCGGCAGCTCCACGGGTTCGCTTTCCCGGGAGGGGAGCATGCCGAGCCGGGCGAGGAGGTGGGCGAGGCCTTCCTGACCGAGCCGGATGGCGTGCGGGTTCGTGTGCATGGCCTCACCGGCTCGGTAGCTGAGGATGTTCTGCCCACCGGTGCGGGCGACTTCCTGCACCGTGCCGGGCTCGGCACGCTCGTCGACGATCACCGAGACGGGGAAGTCCGCCGCCAGCTCCCGGTTGCCGGGGGTGCCGAAGTCGGTGTGGATGTGCGGGAGAGTGTTGTGGTGCATCTCCCCGGAGCTGAACTCCACGGCGAGTTGGCAGTGCTGGAAGAGACTGTCCACGAAGAGGTGGGCAAGGCGCTCGGAGTACCGACCCTCCACATCCCCGGGAAAGGCATTCTCAAGGCGCTGGCCCCCGGGCAGGTCGGGACGGCGGTTGAGCAGGCCGTACACGTTCAACACGGGCGCAGCGAGGATCCGCCCGTGCAGGTCGTTGAGGTCATCGAGTTCGAGGAAATTGCGGATGATCTCGAGGCCGTTGAATTCGTCGCCTCGCATCGTCGCGAACAGCAGTACGGTCGGCCCTTCGTGCTTCCCGTTGATCACCCGGATGGGCATGTAGAGCGGGGCGAAGCCGAGTAGCTCCGGCATGGGCAGTCCGAGAGAGGCGGACTCGCCGGCGTTGATGTGGGTGTCGAGGAGCGAAAACCGGTGATTCTTCTTGCCGGTGCAGAGATCGCGGAGCTCCTGAAGTCGGTCTTGGTGAGCCATTGGCTTCCTGGGTTGGTGATCGTGGAAGAGAAACGATCCTCGGTGGAACCGCTCGGAAAGGACTGCTACCGTCGGAGCATTTTCTCCCCAATGGCAAGGGAACTTTTTCGCCGTCACGCCGCAGCCCCCGCCCCTGTGGGCCTCAAGAAGGATTATTTTTTGTTCCTCGCCGATTTTCGTCGCTCATCGGGTGGGGCGCGAAGAGCTCGGAAGGCGAGCACGGTCGGGCGGGGAAACAATCAGTCGACGGTCGACCAGACCGCCGTGCAGCCGTGGCGGAAGAACCTCTCGGGGGGCCGGAATCCATTGCACCGGGGAAAGCGTCCGGTCCGAGTAACCGTTCCCCATCCAGGCACGCCCCAGTCTCACTCTCGCCCGAATCCCAATCGAAAACTTCTCTCCAAGAAATTAACCCCCCCCCTCCCCACCGCGCCCAACCCACCCAAGTTCCCTCCAAAGCCGCAAGCGATCGGCAGGGAAGCATCGAAGACGGCGACATGGATATGCCGAACGCACAGCACGGAAGCGCCGAAAGGCGTGGCATGGATGTGCCGGGGGCGCAGCAGGAAACGACGGAAAGCATAGCATCGGCGTCATTCCCCAAAAAACCCGAGCCCATCCCCTCCCGCGCCACTACCCCGAGCCAAAGCGCAGAAGAGCGCCAGAGGCGTAGCATGGCTCAGTTCCCGGAAAAAACCCGAGCCCACTCCCTGCTGCGGGCCCCCGCCCGCTCGCCCGCCGTGGCCCCCACCGCCCTGCCGCGCCCCGGGCGTTCCCCTGCCCGCAAGCCCGCGACGCCCCGACCCCCAAGGTTACCCCGCCGCTCGGCGCCACCACCCCAAAAGGAGCGTAGGGGAGCGGCGAAAGGAGCGGCCCAGCATTGCCGAAGGCACAAAGCATGGGAACGCAGCAGAGATAGGCCGCAGGCCCAGAAGAGAAGCGTCAGAAGAGGCAGTATGATTCAAATCCCCGAAAAAACCCGAATCCACCCCATGCCGCGGGCATAGCTCGCTCCCCCGCCCTGGGCTCCACCCACCCCCCTGCCGCGCCGCAGGCGCTCCCATGGCCGCAACGCACCGCCTGCCCACGCCACTACTCCGAGCGAAGCGCAAGGAAGCGCCGAATGGCGCGGCATGGATGTGCCGGGGGCACAGCATGGAAGCGCTGGAAAGCGCGGCAGTGATCTACCGGAAGGCCCGACAGAAAAACGCCGGAAGGCGCAGCCTGGTTGAATTCCCCTAAAAACCTGAACCCATCCCATGCCGCAGGTCCCCGCCCGCTCCCCTGCCGTGGTCCCCGCCCACTCCCATGCCGCGCCACAGGCGCTCCTATGCCCACGGGCCCGCAACGCCACGGATGCCCTCAGACACCCCAACCTCCGGGACGCCCAGGACCCCCGGGACGCCGAAGCTGTTACTTGAGCATCGTCCGCCGCCACGGCTGGGCGCCCCAAAGGGGGATGTCGACCTCCTCGACGGGGACCGCTCGCGGTGCTCCCGCCCAGCGGGCGCGGTGGCGGCGTACGTAGGCCTCGGAGCCGGCGATCACCCGTCGGGCCATCGCCTCCTCGATCTCCCGGGGCGGAGCCCGGCCGCCCCGGAC
>CAJXLM010000025.1 GCA_913056175.1 uncultured Opitutia bacterium
ACCACCCCGCAGAACTCCGCCACCTTCCCCATCATCGCCAACAGCACACGGCAGTCCTCCTCCCCCAACGCCGGCAAGCGGTCCACCAGCTCACTCCGCACGTAGTACACCCCACTCCCCTCCACCTTGTAACGCGCCATCCGCATCGTAACTCCATTCAAAACGAAACTTCCCTCTTTGCAAGCTGAATGTGGGGGACAGACCTGCAGAAATCCTTTCTGTGCAAAGTAGACCTGGGCGAGGAGGGGGCGAAGGGGAAGAGGGAGTCCGTGGGAGGGGTGGGCTTTTTATGCGTGCGGGTGTATTTCATGACGGTTTCGGTAGCTGGGCGTACGGGGGGAGGCTTGGGGTGGGGTGAGGGTTGCTGCCGTGGCGGTGGACTGGTGGATTGGGTGCCCGGGGCGGGTGGGCGTTTTGCGGACAGGGTAAGCGGTCCCGGACTGGGGCGGGTGTTCTTTCCACGGAGACACCGGGAGGGGGCTGGACGAAGCTCTCCCGGGGGTGCAGTGATCTCCAGAGGGGCTGCCGTGCTCCCCCGGTCGAGATGGCTGGAGTTCTCGGGGCAGGGGTGGGGCGCGATCCCCGGGGGTTCCCCCAGAGGTCCGTCGGCGTCTGTCCCCCGGCCGAGGAGGCGGGCGGGACCGGCGGCTTGGAACCGTGGATCCCCACCCTGCGAGCGGCTTGTCCTACCCCCCGGGGGTCTCCCGGTGTCCGGAGGCTTTCCTGCCCGTTCGGTCCTCTTCCTCCCGGCGGACCTGCAGACGGCGTTCCACCTCGAGGAGGATGGCCTCGGCGCCGGCATACTTGTGATCGTCGAGGGCAAGCTTACGGCGGCGGCCGTCCTCTTCGTAGCGGGCGTAGGCGATTCCCTTGCTGTCCCACTTGCGACGATCGACCGCGAACACCTGGTCGACGGGCACGCGGCGGCCCGACGGGGCGATGAGAGTCTCTCCTTCGGCGCGGAGGGAGCGGGTATGGCTCCAGGCAATCCAAGCGGCGAAGAGGACCGCGAGGACGAAAAGCGTTCCCCCGATGAGCCGCTGTTCCCGAAGGTCCGCCGCGGTGCGCTCCTTGGGGAGGCTCTCCGGATACCCTTGCTCGGCGGTCCATTCCCTCCACTCCCGCAAAACCTCCGGACCCGGGGATTCCTCGTCCCCTCCGGCCGGCACCTCTTCACCGAAAAGCTCCCGGTAGGCCGCGTACCGGTCCGCCTCCGCGGGCCAGGCCACGTAGCCATCCCAAAGAAACCAGAGCGCGATCCCGAAGATCATGGCCCAGAGGAAGAGCATCCGGCGGCGCCATTCCCGGGAAATCCTCGCGTGCACTTCCATCTTCGGATCCTACCGCTACCCGTTGTTCCCGGGAAGACAATCCGGAAGGTGCCCCGAGGACTTCCCGCTCAGGAATTGCCCCGCCCGTCTTTTTCCCAACCAGAGGTTTCCGGTGTGGGCGCAAATGCTTGCACCGGACCGCGGCGGGAGGGGGGTGCTGGATTCCCGGCGGCAAGCAACCCCCGCGCCCCCGCCCGATCGTTCCCGCCGATCGTGGTGCCGAGGGTTCCTCGTTCCCCGCACGGGAAGATGTGCCCGTCTTCGTCCTGCCCCGACTCTCTCCCGATCGCCGTCGCGACTCATCCGTCGCCACTCCCCGTCCACCGAAAGCCCCGCTCCGTACAGATGGCGTCCATGGCCACATCATGGGCCGCCGGGTGGATGGTGGGAATCCGGGCGAGTTCGTAACCGACCCCGACGAGGAGCGGACGGGGGTCGAGGGCGGCGGCGGTGCGATCGTAGAACCCGCCCCCGTAGCCGAGCCGGTAGCCCTGCTCGTCGAAGCCGAGCAAAGGCACGAGGAGAAGGTCCGGATGGACGGTAGGAGCGTCCGGTGCGGGCTCGGAGGTCCCGAAGGCCCCCGGGACCAGTTCCGCGCCCACCCGCCATTCGCGGAAGAGGAGTGGCTCGCTCTCGCCCGTCACCACCGGAAGGGCCGAGCGGGCGCCGGCGCCACGCAGCGGACTGAGCATCGGCCGGAGGTCCGGCTCCGCCTGGATGGGGAAGTAGAGACCGACCGTGCGACCCTCGAGGGGGGGCAAGCCTTGCAGCAGCGCCGTGCGAAGAAGCTCGTCCCGGCGGGCCCTTTCCTCCGGGGAGAGGGCCCGTCGATCGTTCCGCAGTCGCCGCCGCAGGGCGCGACGGTCGTTCTCAGGCGGTCCACCGGGCATGCTTGCTTCTCCGCAGAGGCCCTTCCCCTACTCCCGGATTTTCATGACAGGGCCCCCACAGCGGAGCATTTTTGCGCCAAAATAAGGATTGTCGACCGTCTCGCCCTCCTGGATCCACTCGGCCCCCGTGCTGCCATAGACCATCGGGCACTGCATGACGACAAGACCCTCCGGAAAGGCCGAGGGGTCTTCCTTGGCGGCCGCCACCATCGCGGCTGACAACTCATCGAAGAGGGGACGGCGGATGATTTCGAGAGTCTCGGCCCCGGACATCTCGTGAAGCAGATCGTGGACCGAACCGCTGTGGCCGGTCGGCTCCATCATCGCCGCGACGGCCTCATGGGCCCCGTCGAGGTTGTCATCCGCGAGGGCCTCCTGCAGGGCAAGGTACCCCGGGAGGAGTTGGGCCGCGAGGGCCGGGGACAGGCTGGGGCCGGCCTCGGAACCAGAGGACATTTCGCGGTCCGCGTTCCCGTGGTGCCCGTGTTCCGTGTCACTGGCGGCGAGGGGAAAAGCGAGGGCCACCCCGAGGGCGGCGAGAGGGAGGAGGCATTTCTTCATGGACTGGGTGGGTTGGCGTTGGGTTCAGGAGGGAACGCTCCCGCCGGGCGGCGCAAGCGTTGGCGGAGTTCGGCCAGCCCGCAATAGAGGACCGGCACGAAGAAGATGGTGAGCACGGCGAGGAGCATCCCGCCGAAGGAAGGAATGGCCATCGGTACCATGATCTCGGCCCCCCGCCCCGTGGACGTCAGCACTGGAAGCAGGGCG
Source organism: uncultured Opitutia bacterium (assembly GCA_913056175.1). GTDB lineage: Bacteria > Verrucomicrobiota > Verrucomicrobiia > Opitutales > Puniceicoccaceae > CAJXLM01. The sequence goes on from CAJXLM010000025.1 coordinate 2,990, forward strand.
AGCAGGGTGGTCGCGCTGGTGAGGAGGGCCGGGCGGACGCGCCGTCGGCCCGCCTCCACCGTGGCCTCCCGGATCTCCTCACAAGTCCGCGGCTGGCGTTCCCGAAAGACCTGCTGGAGGTAGGTGGTGACGATGACCCCGTTGTCCGTGGCGATTCCGAAGAGGGCGAGGAAGCCCACCCAGACGGCGACCGACAGGTTGACCGTATCAATCTGGAAGAGCGCCCGCAGGTTCGTGCCAAAGACCGCAAAGTCAAGGAACCACGGCTGCCCGTAGGCCCAGACTAGCAGGAAACCGCCCGCCCAGGCGAAGAGGATCCCCGTGAAGACCAGGCCCGTCGCGGCGATCCGCCGGAACTGCAGATGGAGGATCACGAAAATGAGGAGCAGGGCGACCGGCAGGACCACCGCCAACCGTTTCTCCGCGCGCACCTGATTCTCGTAGGAGCCGGTGAACTCATAGCTCACCCCCGGAGGAAGCTCCAACCGACCGGAGGCCAGCTGGGCGACGAGGTAGTCGCGGGCCTCCTCGACCACCTCGACCTCCGCGAAGCCCTCCCGTTTGTCGAAGATGACATAGCCGACGAGAAAGGTATCCTCAGCCCGGATCATCTGGGGACCCGCCCGGTACTCGAGGGTGGCGACCTCCACCAGCGGCACCCGTTCGCCCCCTCGCCCCGGCAGGAGGATGCGCTCGAGATCCTCAAAGGAGTCGCGCCGCTCCCGCGGGTAGCGGATCCGGACCGGGTACCGCTCCCGGCCCTCCACGGTTGTGGTGGCCGTCTGCCCGCCCGCGGCCACCGCGATGACTTCCTGGGCCCGGTCGACGGGAATCCCATAGCGGGCGAGGGCCTCCCGGTCGAGGTGGATCTCGAGGTAGGGCTTGCCGACGATCTCATCCGCGCTGACCGCCTCCGAACGGACCGAGGGAACCTCGCGGAGCAGTTCCTCCAGCCGGGAGGCGGTTGACTCGATAGCGTCGAGATCCGGCCCGAAGACCTTGATGCCCATGGGCGCCCGCATCCCACTCTGCAGCATGACCAGCCGCGCGGCGATCGGTTGCAGCTTGGGGGCGGAGGTGGTCCCGGGAATCCGCGAGGCCGCCACGATCTCCTCCCAGATGTCGTCCGGACTTCGGATTTCCTCGCGCCACTGCCGGTAGGGGCGGCCCCGAGGGTCCGGGATCAACTCCCCTTCCGCGTCACGCCGGAACTCTCCACTTTCCTCGTCATAGGCGAAGGTCAGAAGGTGGCCGGCGGCGTCCTGCCGGTACTCCGGCAGGTAGGAGATCACCGTTTCCACCATGGAGACCGGCGCCGGGTCGAGGGCGCTCTCCACCCGGCCGATCTTGCCGACCACCAGGTCGACCTCCGGGATCGCGCGGATGGCCATATCCTGCTTGCGGAGCACGTCCATGGCCTCGCCGATGGAGGCGTGCGGCATGGTGGTCGGCATGAGGAGGAAGGATCCCTCGTCGAGATCCGGCATGAACTCCTCCCCGAGCCCGGGAAAAGCGTTCGCGAGGGCGCGCGAGGGGGCCGAGTCGCGCACGGGCTGCGGGAGCCAGCCGCTGAGCGTCGGCCACCCGAGCCAGGCGGTGAAACCGGCGAGGAGAACGAGTCCACAGGCCGCGGTGAAGGCGGCCTTCCAGCGCAGGAGAAAGCGGAGGACCGGGACATAGACGAGAAGAACCAGCCCGACCAGGCCGAGCAGCCCGCCCACGACGGTCAGGACGAAGACCGCGTTCGCCACCGGACGGGCGGGACCGAGCGGGGACCAGTCGCCGCTGAGGATGAGACCGAGGAGCAACGCGATTACCGCGGCCACGAGGAAACGGGAGGAGCGGAGGAAGCGGGCGCGCCGGGGCTGCGGGCGGTTTCTCCCCGGGGTCCGCCCCCCCTTTCCCGGCGCGAGGAACCAGCGGGCGAGCACCGGCAGCAGGGTCAGGGCGAGGAGGATCGAGGCGAGGAGCGCGAAGGTCTTGGTGTAGGCAAGCGGTGCGAAGAGCTTCCCCTCGGCGCCCTCCATCGTGAAGACGGGGAGGAAACTAATCACGGTCGTGAACACCGCCGTGGTGACCGCGCCGCCCACCTCCGCGCAGGCCCGGTAGACCACTTCCCCGCGGTCGGCGTCCGGCGGGGCCTCCCGCAGGTGCCGGAGGATGTTCTCCACGAGGACGACCCCCATGTCCACGATGGTACCGATGGCGATCGCGATGCCGGAGAGGGCCACCACATTCGCCTCCACCCCGAACCACTTCATCCCGAGGAAGGAGAAGAGGACTGCCAGGGGCAGGATGGAGGCGACAAGGGCGGCGCTGCGCAGGTGGAAAAGCAGAAGGACGATGACCAGCACCGTGACGAGGATCTGCTGGCGGAGGGCGTTCCCGAGAGTGCCGAGGGTCTCCTCGATGAGCCCGGTACGGTCGTAGAAGGGCACGATCGTCAGCCGGCTCTCGGTGCCGTCGGGGAGGGTCTTGGCGGGAAGGCCCGGGGAGATCGCCTCGATCTTCTCCTTAACCCGTTCAATGACCGCGAGCGGATTGGCCCCGTAGCGGGTCACCACCACCCCGCCGACCGCCTCCGCTCCCGCCTTGTCGAGGGCGCCCCGCCGCTCGGCGGGCCCGAACTCCACCTCCGCCACCTCGTCGAGGGTCAGCGGCACGCCGTCCACCTCGCGCACGACCGTCTGCCGCAGATCCTCGAGATCCTCGAGCAAACCCACCCCTCGCACGAGGTACTCCACCGCGTTCACCTCCATGGTACGGGCGCCGACATCCCGGTTCGAGGCCCGCACCGCGGCGAAGACCTCCGGCAGGGTGACCCCGTGGTAGCGGAGCAAATCCGGATCCACATCGACCTGGTACTCGCGGACGAAGCCGCCCACCGAGGCGACCTCGGCCACCCCCTCGACTCCCTGCAGGGCGTAGCGGACCAGCCAGTCCTGCACACTGCGCAGCTCGTCCAGATCCCAGCCCCCGGCCGGTTCCCCCCCGGGCGTGCGGCCCTCCAGAGTGTACCAGAACACCTGCCCGAGGGCGGTTGCATCCGGGCCGAGCTGCGGGGTGACCCCGGCGGGAAGGGTCCCGGCGGGCAGCGCGTTCAACTTCTCGAGGATCCGGCTGCGCGACCAGTAGAAGTCGATGTCCTCCTCGAAGATCGCATAGATCGAGGAGAATCCGAGCATGGAGGAGCTGCGGATGGTTTTCACCCCGGGGAGTCCGAGCAGGGCGGTGGTCAGCGGATAGGTGACCTGGTCCTCGACATCCTGCGGGGAACGTCCCGGCCACTCCGTGAAGACGATCTGCTGGTTCTCCCCGAGGTTCGGGATGGCGTCGACCGGAACCGGGTCGCGGGGCAATCCGCCCAACTCCCAGTCCCAGGGGGCCACGAGGAGTCCGGCAAAGACCAGGCCCGCCGAGGCCAGCAAGACCACCAGCGGATTCCGCAGGCACCATCGCAACAACCCCGCGATCATGGCCGCCCCCTCGCCGCACTCCCCCCGAGAGGAAGGGAAGAGCAAGTCGCGGGAAAGTCCGGGCAGTCCCGTGCGGGCGGAGGATCTTCCGCGGGGGAAAAGCCCGCCGGGCGGGATGCTTTCCCACTCCAGTCGACTCTTTTACCCGAGGGCAGAGGCAGGGCTGGGAGGTTCTCGCTCATCCGCAGGATTGGTTGTGGCTTTCGGTGATTCCCCGGCTCCCCTCACTCCAGCGTGCCGACCGTGGATCCGCACTGCAGCATCATGGCGCCGTAGTAGGGGTTCCGGAGGTCGTCGGTGGGCTGGAGCCAATCGGCCCCGCGGTCCTGGTAGACCATGGGGCAATTCATCCGGTAGACCGGCCCCTCCCACACTTCCGGATGACCCTCGAGGGTGGTGATCATCCCGTTGGAGAGGGCCTCAAAGGCCGGCTTGCGCATCGTCTCCAGGTCGGGGGCAGCCGCCATGTCTGCCAGCAGCCCGGCCAGCTCGCTCCCGCCGGGCACCTTCGCGCCCATCTCCGCCACGGCCTCGCGGGCCGCAGCGAGATCATCCCCGGCGAGAGCCTCCTGGAGGGCGAAGTAGTCCGGCAGGACCGCCTCCGCCTCCTCGACCTCGACAAGCACACCGGGCCGCCCCGGCTCCCCCGGCTCTTCCTCCCCCGGGTTCATCATGCTCGGCTTCGCCTGGATCTGGAGCGCGCCGTCGATCTTGAAGGCGCCTCGGGTGACCACTTCCTCGCCCGGCTCCAGTCCGTCCCGCAGCACGAAGAAATCGCCCGCTCGCGGGCCCAGCCGGACCGTGCGCCCCTCAAAAGTGGGCCGCTCCGCCTCCGGCACGCGCACGTAGACCACGGCCCGCTCCCCCGTGCGCAGGACCGCGGACGAGGGCAGGAGGACCGGCTCCGGTTCCTCCTCGGCCCGGGCCAAGGGTGCGAGCACCGTGCCCCGCGCAAACATTCCCGGCCGGAGGCGTCCCCCCGCATTGGGAACCTCCACCCGCACGGCCACCGTGCGCGACCGCCGGTCAAACGTCGGCTCGAGGAGGACGATCCTCCCCGAGAAGCTCTCCCCCGGCAGGGAGCCCACCGTGAAGACCACTTCCTGTCCCTCCGCGAGCCAGGGGTAGTCGGAGGCGTAGGCCTCCAGCTCGAGCCAAAGTTCCGTGAGGTCCACCACCCGGAAGAGGCTTTGCCCGGTCTCGAGGTAATCGCCCTCACGCACATGCTTCTCCACGACCACCCCGTCGATCGGGGAGCGCACCGGCACGGTGTCCTCCACGGTCGGCGCCATCCGGAGCTCCTCGATCTGGGCGGCGGTGAGATCCCACAGGCGGAGCCGCTCGCGGGCGCCCCGGGTTGCCGCACTCTGCGGGTCGCGCCGATGGAGGGCCCGGTACTCGGCGAGGGCCGCCCGCAGTTCCGGGCTGTAGATCTCCGCGAGGACCTCGCCCTCTTCCACGGCCACACCAGTCTCGCCGACTGCGAGGGCCTCGATACGGCCGGGGAAGCGCGCGGTGAGGGAGCGGTCCCGCGACTCGTCGTAGGCCAGCTCGCCGACCATGCGGATCTCCGCTTCCGGGAGACCCGTCTCCACAACGGTCGTGGCAATCTCGGCGAGGGCCCGGGAGGACTCACTCATGCTGAGGGTACGCGGGCCCTCGTCACCGCTGTCCTCCTCGAGCGGGATGAGGTCCATCCCGCAGATCGGGCAGCTCCCCGGACCGTCCTGCTGCACATTCGGGTGCATCGAACAGGTCCAGGTCGTCGGGTGCCCCTCGTGGTCGTGGCCGGCGTGGTCACCGGCCTCCGCGGCCAGGGCCACGGGAGAGCCCGCCGAAGCGGGCGAGGAAGACCCGCCCCAGAACCGGCCGAGGAGAACGCCCAGCCCGAGGAGGAGGGCCCCGAGCAGGAGGGAAAGTAAAAGACGCTGGCGTACAGGTGGCATGGGAAAAAGCTACAGGGGAGAAGGTTGGCAGGGAGAGAGGAGGTCGCGGATGCGCACCGCTCGGACCGCAGCACCCGCAGGTGCCGGTAGAGGCGGTGGAAGGGGAGCAAGGACCGGCGACCCGAGTTGCCAGCTTGCCGGCAGCGATCGCACCGGGTGCAGGCAGGACGGGTCCGGGCGGCTCGAGCCGCCGGACTTCTACGGTCCGCTCCGCGGCGAGCCCCTCAGAGCTGCCAGCGGCAGTGCGCCTGCTGATGGGTACGCCCTTTTCCGGGCGATCGTTGCCACACGGACTCTTCCCGGCGATCCGCCGGTGCCAGCTGCGCCGGGTCGGCCGGCAGGATGCCCACCACCTCTTGCGCAGGGGCCCGCTCCCGCGAACCCGCGTTCTCCCAGGTCTTTCCCGGCTCGGGAGCGTTGATGGGTTCGCCGCCGGAGGATTCGAGCGCACAATCGCACGCGCCCACCGGGCAACAGCTCATCCCTGCCCGCTCACACATCGCGCCCCGACCGTCTCCCTCGCCGGCGGAAAGCGCCGACCATAGCGGGGACGCCACAAGGGCAAAGACAAGGAGGAGGGATCGCACTGCGCTAAATCAGTACCGCGCCTACCGGGCTTGTCAATTCGGCCCGGTCTTCCGCAACCGGGCCCCATTCCACCCGGACCCGCCACCGGCCTTGCCGCCGACCCGCAAAAGGCGCAGGAATGGCAGGGCCCCTGCTCGACCTATCCGTCGTAACCTCCCCACACCCTCCTGCGCCCCCTCCGCAGCCAATCCCACCCCCTTCTACCCATGCCCCAACTCTCCCTCACCACCATTGAATCCACCACCCACAGCGCCCTCACCCGGCACGGAGCTGCCGACTGGGTCGCCCGGGAAGTAGCCCGGGCCGTTCGCCGGGCCGAGGCCACGCGCAACCGGATCTGCGGCCTCTACTACCTGGAGAGCTACTGCCGCCAGCTCGAGACCGGGCGAGTGCAGGGCGCGGTGGAACCACTCGTGGACCGGGTGCGCCCGGCCGTGGTCCGGTCCGACGCGCGCCACGGCTTCGCCCAGCCCGCCTTTGCCCGGGCGCTGCCGGAAGCCCTCGCCGCGGCCCGGGAGGAAGGGGTGGCCAGTCTCGCCGTCCACCAGGCCCATACCTGCACTTCCCTCGGCTACTTCACCGAACAGATCGCCCGGGCGGGCCTCGTCGCCCTCGGAGCGACCAACGCCTTCGCGATCGTGGCCCCGCCGGGCGGACGCGAACGGGTCATCGGCACCAACCCGATCGCCTTCTCCGCGCCGGACGGCGAGGGCGGTGTCTCCCTGCACGTGGACCAGTCGACCACCGCGGTCGCCCTCGGCAAGATCACCATGGCCAAGGCGGCCGGGGAACCCATCCCGGAGGGCTGGGCGGTCGACGAGGAAGGACGGCCCACCACCGACCCGGAGGCCGCCCTGCGCGGCTCCCTCGTATCGGTGGGCGGGTACAAGGGCTGGGGATTCGGCTTAATGGCCGAGGTGCTCGCCGCTGCCCTCGCCGGCGGGGTCCTTTCCCGGGAGGTGGAGCCGCTAAAGGCGGCGGAGGGTTCCCCGCACGACCTCGGCCAGTACTACCTCCTCCTCGATCCCTCCACCTCCCCGGTGTTCTTCGAGCGCCTGCACGGCCTCCTCGCGGCCGTGGCCGACCAGGAGGGCTGCCGCGTGCCGGGCCAGGACAAACGGGAGGAGGATCCGGTCGGGATTGAGGACGCGCTCTGGGACCGCGTTACCGGGCTCGCCGGTTGAAGCGCGCGCGTCCGGGCGGTCCCGCGGGACGCAGGCGCGCTTCCGCTTTGACCTCGCCGCGGCGGTTGCGCCATCCTCGGTCACCGAGCCCGCCCGCCACCGCCATGACCGACCCCTCCCCGCCCCACCGCCCGGCCACCGCCCGGGAGATCCAGCATCCCGACTTCCCCATCCAGCGGCTTCAGGACGAGTTGAGCGACGAGCTCGACGCCGAGTTCGAGCAGGATCTGGAGGAGCTCTTCGAGGAAAAGGTCCGGCGGGAACACGGGGGTCCCACCCTCGAGGAAGAGCGCGAGAACCGGGAGTTCCGCCTCCTCTATTTCCGGGAACTGCGCCGCCTGCAGATCGAGCTGATCCGGATGCAGGACTGGATCCAGGAAACCGGCTACAAGCTCGCGGTCCTCTTCGAGGGCCGTGACGCCGCCGGGAAGGGCGGGGCGATCAAGCGGATCACCCAGCGCCTCAATCCCCGGGTCTGCCGGGTCACCGCGCTTCCGGCCCCCAGCGAACTGGAAAAGACCCAGCTCTACTTCCAGCGCTATGTGCCCCACCTGCCCTCCGGCGGGGAAATGGTCCTCTTCGACCGTTCCTGGTACAACCGGGCCGGTGTGGAGACGGTCATGGGCTTCGCCACCCCGGAACAGGTCGACCAGTTCTACGAGGATGTGCCCCTCTTCGAGAAGCTCCTCACCAACGCCGGAATCCACCTGATCAAGTACTGGTTCTCCATCGAGGACGAGGAGCAGGAGTTCCGCTTCCTCTGCCGCGTCTACGACCCCCTCAAGCAGTGGAAGCTCAGCCCGATGGACCTGCAGTCGAGGGCCCGCTGGGAGGACTACACCAAGGCGAAGGAGCGGATGCTCCGGGAAACGAACTTCGACTTCGCCCCCTGGCACGTCGTCGCGGGCAATCACAAGAAACGGGCCCGCCTCAACTGCATGCGACACCTCCTCGAGCAGATTCCCTACGAGCACCTCCCGCAGGAGCCGGTGGAGATACCGCCGCGCATCCACCACCCGGACTACCACCGCGAGCCGGTGCCGGGGGCGATGAAGATCCCCGACTACTACGGCCCGGCCGCCGGGGATCGCCCAGAGAGCTGACCGAGATAGGTCACGAGATCCGCCCGGGAGACCGCTTCTTCGCGGCCCGTGGCCATGTCGCGCACGGGGAAGACGCCGGATTCCACCTCCCGCTCACCCAGCGCGACCACCGCCCGGGCCCCGCAGCGATTCGCCTCCTTGAAGAGTTTGCCGAAGTTGGCCCGCCGAAACGGATAGAGGACGGAGAGGCCGGCTGCCCGGACTTCGCCGGCGAGCGCGAGGGCCTCCCCCCGGGCTCCCTCCGCAGCGAGAGCGAGATAACAGTCCACGGACCGGGCCGCCGCGGGCAGGCAGCCGCGCTCCTCGAGCAGGTCGAGAAGGGTGACATCGCCGAGAGCGCCCCCCACCGCCTCCAGCGGATGACCGCTCACCCGGCCGATCAAGTCGTCGTAGCGCCCGCCCCCGGCGAGGGCCCGACCCGTCCCACTCGCCTCGAAGATCTCGAAGACCGGACCCGTGTAGTAAGCAAGGCCCCGGACAATGCCGAAATCGACCCGTACAAAGGCATCCAGCCCGAGAGCGCGGACGGCCCCGCGCAAGGCCGACCAGTCGGCAAGCAAAGCCGCGTTGGCCTCGCGCGCCTCGCCATCGGCGGTGAGCGAGTCGAGAAAGGAGGCGAGGTCCTCCTCCCCCCGGATCGTACGCAGCTCTGCCACCCGGCCGAGCACCTCCGGCGCGCTCGCCCCGAGCAGAGCCGCCGCCGCCTCCTTGCGCTCGTCCTCGGGCTGCCGATCCATACGGTCGACGAGGCCGAGCAGGCCCGCGTGCCTCTCCGGCGGCACCGCGAGCAACTCCAGCACCCGGGTCCACACCCGCCGGTCACTCACCCGCACCGCCAGATCCGCCTCCCCGAGCCCGAAGGAGCGCAGCCCGGCGAGGAGGCAGGCGATCACCTCCGCGTCCGCCCCGGGCGAGGCCTCGCCCAGGATGTCGAGGTTCCACTGCGTAAAGGCCCGCTGGCGACCTTTCTGAGGCCGCTCGAAGCGGTACTGCTCGTTCAGCGAGTACCACCGCACGGGCTTCGCGAGGGAAGAGGCGGAGGCGCCGGCGAGACGCGCGAGGGTTGGCGTCATCTCCGGACGCAGGGCCACCGCCCGTCCGCCCCGGTCCTCGAACCAGAAAAGCTGGCCGGCGATTTCCTCGCCGGACTTCTCCGTGTACAGCTCCAAGGGCTCGAGAACGGGCCCGTCGTATTCCTCGAACCCGAACCGACGGGCCGCCTCGTGCAGGCGCGCGAACACCGCCCGCCGCACCCGCTGGCGCTCGGGGAGAAACTCGCGGAACCCGGGCAAGCCCTGGTCCGCACCGCCGTTGGAGGAGGACACCGGGCCTCAGCTCCCGTCGGCCGGCGACGACAACCGCGAGGGGTCGAGCTCCTTCAGGCGGTTCCGGAGCTCCTTGCCCGGCTTGAATTTGATGACGGCCCTTTCCGGAATCACCACATCCTCCTCCGGTTGCTTGGGATTGCGGCCGACCCGCTCCTTGCGGACCTGCATCTGGAAGACCCCAAAATTCCGCAGCTCCACATTCTGGCCGGAGGCGATCGCGTCGGCGATGGCCTCCAGGGTCTGCTGGACAATGTCCTTCACCTCCCTCTGCGGGTACTGGTTCCGCTCGTCCTCGTAGATCCGCAGAACGATGTCTCGCTTGGTGAGGTTTTCGGACATGGCCGATCGGCGGAGGGTCGGGAAGGATCGGGCGATTTCAGGTCGGGAGGGGGCGGACGATCTCGGGTTCAAGGTAGTTTCCGCAGCCCCCCTCACCTGTCAACGGTTTCCCGAGCGGCTCGCGGGGCCCTCGGAAATGCCTTCCTCGAGCAGCCGCAACACTGCGAGGAAATCGTCCTCTCCCCCGCCGCGGCGGACCCACTCGGCCAGCCGGTCGCAGACGGTGCGCAAATTCGGCAAGTCCCCGGGGGCCGCCCCGAGGGCGAGGCGGAGATCCTTGTGCATGTTCGCCGCGGAAAACTGGGGAGAGAGATCCCCACTGCGCATCTTTTCCTCCTTGAGGGCGGCCACCCCCGACCACGCCGCATTCTCCCGGAGAACGGCAAAGAAGTCCTCGTCGGCGATTCCGGCCGACCGGGCCAGCACGAGCCCCTCCGCGTGCGCCTCCACGATCCCGGCGATCTGCACGTTCATGGCCAGCTTGATTGCCGCCGCCTCCCGCGGGCTGGCAAAGGGAAAGGTTCGCTCGCCGAGAGGGGCAAGGGCTTCCCGGGCCACCTCCCGGTCCCCCGGCGGTCCGCCGAGATAGAAAACGGTCTTGCCGGCCTCCGCCGCCGGGGAACTCCCGGTAAAGGGTGCTTCCACATAAGAAGCGCCGGTTTCCCGCACCCGCGCGGCAAAGCTCTCGGCGTGCTCCGGATCGATGGTCGTGCTCTGCACAAGGAGCTGGCCGCTCCCCAGGCTTGGCAGGATTTGCTCGAGGACGGCGTCGACGGAGACCGGGTCGTAAAGACAGAGGTGCAGCACGCGGGCCGCCCGCGCCGCCTCCTCCGGGTCTTCGCAGCGACCGGGAAGCCCCGCGCCCGAGCGGCGGCTCCAGCTCGCCACAAGGCGTCCGGCCTGCGCATAGCGCCGGGCCCAGATGGAGCCGATGAGTCCAAGACCGAAAACGGCAGTATCCGCAGTTGCCATGCAGGAAAGGTTGAGCCCGGGAGCACTCCCCTGTCCAAGCGAAAGCCACCCGGCCGGTCCCCCCCCGCCGACGCCGCCTCCTCCGGCCCCGGCTGGGGAGGCGGCGTTGACCCCTTCCCCGGGCGCGGACAGGCTCCCCGGCCGCTCATGTCCTTCCTCCTCCGCAAGACCATCGCCGCCCTCCTCTACCCGCCCTTTTTCTGCCTGCTCCTCGCCCTCCTCGGACTCCTCCTCACCCTCCGGCGTCGGACCCGGCCCTTCGGCCTGGCCCTCGCCGGGATCGCCCTGTTCACGCTCGTCCTCCTCTCCATCCCCGCCCTGCAGGAGGGCATCCTCTCCCGCTACGAGAATCGCTTCCCCGTCCTCCTCGACCCCGCCGGGGACGAGCCACCCGCCTGGATCGTCGTGCTCGGCGGGGGAGTACGGGCGGCCCCGCCGGGCGCGCCGGCCACCGCCCGGCTCAGCCCCACCGGGCTGGCCCGCGCTGTCGAGGCCGTCCGGCTCGCCCGTCGTTATCCCTCCGCACGCCTTCTCTTCACCGGGGGCACCGGTAGCGAGCGCCCGCCCTCCTCCACCGCCATGTCCGCGGTCGCCACCTCCTTCGGAATCGATCCGGACCGGATCACCATCGCCTCCCAACCCACCTCCACGGCCGAGGAGGCTGCCTGGGTCCGCGACCGGATCGGATCCGCACCGGTACTGCTGGTCTCCTCCGCCCTCCACCTCCCCCGTGCCGTCGGGCTCTTCCGCTCGGCCGGCCTCGACCCCACCCCGGCCCCCGCCGGTTTCCTTTCCGACGGCTCACCCGGCGGAGACCTCCGCTTCCTTCCCAGCGCCAGCACCTGGAGGAACTGGCAGGCCCTTTTTCACGAGTGGTACGGCATCCTCTGGGCCCGGCTGCGCGGCACCCTCCAGCCCGAGGGCGGGACCTAGCCCGGACCCCCGTCCCGGACCCGCCCGTCCCCGGGCAGACCCCTGCAGGTTTGTGCTGGACATGAGTGGATGTTCAAGTAGAATCCTGTTCACAATGAAAGGTCTCACCCAGCGCCAAAGGGATATCCTCCGTTTCATCCGCGACCACTCCGTCGTCGAAGGCTACTGGCCGAGCATCCGGAACATCCAGGACCACTTCGGGTTCCGCAGCACCAACTCCGTGGTCGGCCACCTGCGGGCCCTCGAAAAGAAGGGCTACCTGGAGCGGCCCCGCCACCAGGCCCGCGCCTACCGGCTCCGGGAACCGCTCCCCTTCGAGGAACCACCCTCCCCGGCTCCGGCTGGCCACCAGGCGGTGGAAGTCGTGGAGATTCCCATTCTCGGCAACATCGCCGCGGGTTACCCCGACCAGGTGGAACCAGCCGGCGAGGTCGGCTCCCTGCAGGTCGACGCCTTCACCGCCCGGCAACGCCGCCAGCACCGCACCTTCGCGATCCGGGTGCGCGGGGAGAGCATGATCGGCGCGGGCATCCAGGACGGGGACACCGTGGTGGTCGAGGCCCGCGAACCGAAGGATGGCGATATCGTCGCTGCTCTCATCGACGGGGAAACCACCCTCAAGCGCTTCCTCCAACCCGCGGGCCACACCCCCTACCTCAAGGCGGAGAACCCCGACTATCCGGAACTCTACCCGGTGGACGAGCTGGTCATCCAGGGCGTGGCCACTTCCTTCGTGCGCAAGCTCTAGGAAGGGGCCGGCCCAGCCCCAAGCTCGGCGGCGGGAGTTGCGCCCCCTTGGTTTCAAAAATGCCCGCAACCAGCCACCTTGGGGAAGCCTCCCCGAAGTGCCGCTTCGGAATTGCCAGCCCGTGAGTCCACGGCCATCGTCCGGACCATGAGCTCCTCACCCCGGGATTCCTCTACCGCAAACCCCACCCCAAAGCCACCTGCCGTCCAGGACCTTGAAATCAAGGACCCCACCATCATCTTCGACCGGGTCTGGTCCCAGCTCGAGGAAGAGTTCGGGCGAGAGCAGCTCCGCTTCCCCAAGGAGATCTTCTGGCTGAACGGGGCACCCGGCGCCGGGAAAGGCACGAACACCGGCTTCATCATGCGGACGCGGGGACTGACCGCGCCCCCCATCACGGTGAGCGACCTGCTGAAGAGCCCGGCCGCCCGCAAGCGCATGGATGCCGGCCTGCTCGTCGGCGACCGCGAGGTGACCGAGCTGGTCTTCCGCCGCCTGCTCGACCCCGAGTTCGACCACGGGGCGATCGTGGACGGTTTTCCCCGCACCGGAGTGCAGGGACAGTGCGTCAAGCTGCTCTACAACCGCCTGCAGGAGCTCCACCAGCAGGCGCTCACGGAGGGCCACTTCCAATTCCCGAAGTGCCGCTTCCACATCGTGGTCCTGTTTGTCGACGAGGCCGAGAGCATCAAGCGGCAGCTCAAGCGGGGGCGGGAGATCCAGGCGCACAATGAGAAGGTCGAGGAGACCGGGATTGGCGAAAAGAAGGAAGTGCGCAAGACCGACCTCGAGGAGGAAGCCGCCCGCGGGCGCTACCGCACCTTCAAGGATGCTACCTACCACGCCCTCAACGACCTGCGGCAGACCTTCCACTACCACTTCATCGACGCCCAGGAAAGCCTCAGCGAGGTCCAGGAGCGGATCGACCGGGAGCTGCGCTACCAGAGCTCCCTCGAGCTGGAGGAACCCACCTACCAACGGGTGGCCCGCATCCCGGTCGCCCACCGCCTGACCCGCCACGCCCGCCAGGAACTGGTGGACCGGCTGGACTCCTACACCGAAAAGCTCCCCGAACTCTTTGAGAAGGTGGTCGAGGACATTGAAAAGAGCTTCCTCCCCATCATCCGCAAGCACGCCATCTCCGGGATGGCCCTGATCAACACGGAAAACCCGCTCTACCGGGACGAGAAGGCCCTCGCCATGCTCATCGACATTTTCTCCGAGCGGGGCTACCACGCCGTCGTCGACATCCGCAAGGAGAGGGTGCCGGTACGATTCGACGCCGCCACCGGTGCCATTGAATCCGAGGAGCGCAGGGTCTACCGCGTCCGCATCAATTTCGGCGGCGCCCAAATCCGCAAGAGCCGCTGACGACCCGCCGGCGGGCGGTCATCCCGCTTGACACGGCCGCAGCGGGGCGGGCACCCTCGCCGCTTTTCCCGACGCCGTGACCCAGCCACAGAAGTACACCCTCTCCATCCTCGTGGAGAACAAGTTCGGAGTCCTCGCCCGAGTAGCGGGCATGTTCAGCGGTCGCGGCTTCAACATCGAGACCCTCAACGTCGGCCCGGTCCACCAGGAGGGCCTCTCCCGGATCACCGCAACCATTGTCGGCGACCAGCAGTCCCTCGACCAGGCGCTCAAGCAGTGCAACAAGCTGATCAACGTCGTCGAGGTCGAGTACTTCGGGCCCGGCGTAGCCGTCTCCCGCGAGTTGCTCCTCCTGCGCATCCAGGCGGATTCGGCCACCCGACCGGAACTCATGCAGATCTGCGACATCTTCCGGGCCAAGGTCATCGACGTGACCGCGGAGAACGTGATCGTGGAAGTCACCGGCAACGCCAACAAGATCGCCGCCTTCTACGACCTGGTCATCCCCTTCGGCATCCTCAAGATGGCCCGCACGGGGGCGGTCGCCCTCGAGCGGGGGCGCAGCCCGGAGAAGCTCGTGGGTGCCTCCTGAGCGATCCGACCCCTTACCCCACCCAACCTCTCATCCCCCCAGCAAGCATCGTGAAAGTCTACACTGCCAAAGACATCGACCCGACGGTCCTCGAGGGCAAGACCCTCGCCGTTCTCGGCTACGGTTCCCAGGGCCACGCGCACGCCCAGAACCTTCGCGACAGCGGCCACCAGGTGATCATCGGGCTCTACCCGAAGAGCAAGTCCCGCAAGGTGGCCAAGGACCACGGCTTCGAGGTCTACGATACCGGGGAGGCGGTCCGCCGCGCCGACATCGCCCTCCTCGCCATGCCCGACATGGTCCAGAAACAGGTGTGGAAGGAGGACATCGAACCCAACCTCGAGAACGGGAAGACGGTGATCTTCTCGCACGGGCTGGCCATCCACTACGGGCTCATCGAGCCGCCCAAGGGCATCAACGTGATCATGGTCGCCCCGAAGGGACCGGGCCATGTAGTCCGCTCCCAGTTCCAGGAAGGCAAGGGTGTGCCCGCCCTCATCGCCGTCCACCAGGACTCCACCCGGCAGGCGAAGAAGATCGCCCTCGCCTGGGCCGACGGCCTCGGCGCGAGCCGCGCCGGAATCCTCCAAACCTCCTTCCAGGACGAGGTCGAGACCGACCTCTTCGGCGAACAGGCCGTCCTCTGCGGCGGGGCCAGCGCCCTGGTCCTCGCGGGCTACGAGACCCTCGTGGAGGCCGGCTACGAGCCGGAGATGGCCTACTTCGAGTGTCTCCACGAACTCAAGCTGATCGTCGACCTGATGGTCGAGTCCGGCATCTCCGGGATGCGCTTCTCCATCTCCGAGACCGCCAAGTATGGCGACCTCACCCGCGGGCCCCGCGTCATCACCGAGCAGACCCGCAAGTCGATGCAGAAAATCCTCAAGGAGATCCAGAGCGGCAAGTTCACCCGCGAGTGGGTCAAGGAATACGAGGCCGGCCTCCCCAATTACAACCGCATGCTCGAGGAAGGGGAGAAGCATCCCATGGAAAAAGTCGGGCAGCGGCTCCGGAAGCTCATGCCCTGGGTGGCCAAGCGCAACACGAAGGGCTCCCAGGCCAGCTACAGCGGGTAAGGCGCACCGCGGAGGGGAGAGGAGCCCGCCCGGCCCCGCCTCCCCCGCATCCCTTCCTTGTCGGACGCACCCGTCATCCTCGTCACTCGCCGGAGTCGGCTCGCCCGGGCCCAGGCGGCCCTCGCTGAGCGCGCCCTCATCGAGGCGGATCCCCGGCGGGTCACCGCGATCCTCGCGGTGACCACCAGCGGGGACGACCACCCGGACTGGTCCCTCCAGAAGGAGGGCGGCAAGGGCCTCTTCACTAAGGAGATCGAGGACGCCCTCCTCTCCGGGGAGGCCGATGTGGCCGTGCACAGCGCCAAGGATCTCCCCACCGAAATGCATCCGGACCTGGAGATCGCCGCTTACCTGCCGCGCGAGAACCCGGCCGACGTCCTCGTGCTCCGGGAAGGAGTGGAGGAGCCTGCCCGGATCGCCACCGGTAGCCCGCGCCGGCGGGCCCAACTCGCGCGGCGCTTCCCGGAGGCCACCTTCTCCGAACTCCGCGGCAACGTGCAGACACGCCTCCGCAAGATCATCGCGGGAGAGGCGGATGCCACCGTGCTCGCCGCCGCCGGCCTGCACCGCCTGGGCATCGACCGGGCGGAGGGCCTCCGCTTCCGGGAGCTACCCTACCGGGAAATGGTGCCGGCCTCCGGCCAGGGGGCCATTGCCTTGCAGTGCCGGCGGGGCGAGGCGGAGCGGTTCGCCGGCGTCGGCGACGCCCCCACCGACTACGCGGTGCGCGCCGAGAAATGCTTCCTCGCCTCCCTCGGGGGAGGCTGCCATGCCGCCTTCGCCGGCTTCCTCGAGGGCGAAACCCTCTTCCACGCCTTTCACCACGAGCACGGCTACCAGACGGTTGAGTTGCCTCGCCTCGAACCGGCGGCCTTCCCGGAATTCTTCGCCGGGCACTTCCGCACTTGGATCGATCCCGCATCCTGAAGGGCGGGGGCACCCACCTCCTGCTCCCCGAGCTCCCGCCGTACCCATGAGCCTCCCGCTCCAGCATCGCCGCGTCTGCGTGACCCGCCCGGCCGACCAGGCCGACCCACTCACCGCGCTCCTCGAGGAGCAGGGTGCGGAAGTGCTCCGCCTCCCCCTCATCGAGACCCGGCCGACCCGGGACCGCTCCGTCCTCGCGGAAATCCTCGAACAACCGGGCATTTACGACTGGATCGTCTTCACGAGCGCGAATGGGGTCCGCCACTTCTTCGAGGCTCTCTACGAGCAGACCGGAGACCTGCGGTCGATCGCCTTCGCCCGGCTCGCCTCCGTAGGCACCACCACCTCCTGGGCCCTCCGGGACCTCTACCTGCGCGTGGAACTGCAGCCGGAGGAGGCCAACGCGGAGGCCCTCGGGCAGGCGCTGGTGGCTACGGGAAGCCTCGACAGTGCCCGTGTCCTCGTCGTCACGGGCAACCGGAACCGCCCGGAATTGCCCCGCATCCTCGACCAGGAAGGACGCGCCATCGTCGACACGGTGCCGGTCTACGAAACCCGCAACCATCCCGTCGACGCCCTCCCGGCAACGACGACCTTTCGCGAGCAGGGGGCCGATGCCATCCTCTTCACCAGTGGCAGCGCCGTCGAATCCTTCGTCGACCAGCTCGAGCACCTCCAGCCCGGTCCCACCGCACGCCCCGCCCGCGCCTTCAGCATTGGACCCTCCACCAGCCGGGTCATGGAGGAACAGGGCATTCCCCTCGCCGCCGAGGCTCCCGAAGCCACCCTCGAGTCCCTCGTCGCCACCGTCGCCCGCCACCTCGCATGAGCCGGCGACCCCTCGTCAAGATCTGCGGGCTGACCCGCCGGGAAGACCTGCGGAAAGCCCGGGAGCTCGGTGCCGATTTTTTCGGCAGTATCGGCGTCCCGGACACCCCGCGCTACCAGCCCCTTCCCGTGGCCGCCCGCCTCTTCGCCGAAGCGACGGATCCCCGGCAACGGGTTCGCGTTTTCTTCGAACCCACCCCCGCGGAAGCGCGCGCCGCCCTCGAGGCGGGATTCGCCAAGGTCCAGGCCCACTGGGACCCCGCCGGATCCTACGACCCGCAGGCCCTCTCCGCCGCGATCGGGACCGCCCACCTCTGGCTGGCCCCCCGCCTGCCCGACCCGCTCGCCTTCCGGCCGGAGTGGCTCCCCCTCGGCGAACGCTTCCTCATCGACGGCTACCGCCCCGACCGCATCGGCGGCACCGGCGTGCCGGTCGATACCGAGGCCTTCCGCGCCCTCCAGGAACGATATCCGGACGCCCGCTTCGCCCTCGCCGGCGGGCTCACGCCCGACAACGTCGAACGCGTCCTCCGCGAATCGCAGGCCGCCTTCCTCGACCTGAGCAGCGGCGTCGAGTCCTCCCCCGGGCACAAGGATCCCACCCGGCTCGCCGCCCTCTTCGCGGCCCTCCCCCCGGCCCGGCCCGCCTTCCGCGGCGAATCCCCGGGAGAAGGTCCGCGGAGCTAGCGGGGAAGGGCCTCCCCTCCCGAGGCGGCGGCCTCTCGGCGGGTCTCCAGCCAGGCTTCCACCTCGGGGGTGACACCGTCGAGAACGTCGCCGTGGAGGACTCCTTCGACGAGGTGGAAGTCGAGAGGGGCTCGCAAGTTCTCCCGGAGCCGGTGGGCGTGCTCCACGGGCACGATCGGGTCGAGAATCCCGTGGACGAGAAGGACGGGGCTGCTCACCTCGCGGGCCCAGCGCTCGTTGGGAAAGGGTTCGGGCAGGAAGAGGAGCGGAGGCAGGGTCGGGGCGAGGGAGAGGACCGAGCGAAAGGTGGCCTCGAGGACCACCCCGAGAAAGAGGCCCTCCCGGGCCAGCCACAAGGTCGGTGCCCCGCCGAGGGATCGCCCCCAGAGGAGGATGCGTGCGCGCGGGTAGCCGAGTTCCTCCCGGGCGTACCGCAGGACCGCCTCGGCCGCGGCCTTCACCCCGGCCGCGGAAGCGCGGCCGCTACTCGTCCCATAGCCCGGATAGTCGTAGGCGAGCACGGCGTAGCCGAGCCCCTGCCACCAGTCGTAGCGGTCTTCCCCGTCGAGCAAGTCCTCGCCATTCCCATGTGAGTAGAGCAGGAGCGGGGCGTCGGGGGAGGGCCCGGGCAGGTAGAGGGTGGCGATGCGGTCCCCCCGGGCGGACTCGAGGAAGACCTGGCCCTCCCGCTCCTCCGGATCGATCTCCGCGTAGGGGAAGAGCTGGCGCGGGTAGAGCCACGCCACCACCAGATGGAGGCTCCCGTAGGCAAGGACCACGGAGAGAACGGCAAAGGGGAGGAGGATCCACACACTACGCATCGGGCGACCGGGACGGTAGAGGGACTCGCCCGCCTTCGCGAACCCGAAGGGAGGGCGGGCCTTTCCCAAGGAAAGCGTTGCCCCACCGTCCCCCGAGCGGCACGATCCCACGCTTTTATGCCAAGCGTGGAGAATATCTGCTGCATCGGGGCCGGATACGTCGGCGGCCCCACCATGGCGGTCATCGCCGAGAAGAATCCCGGAGTGACCGTGCGGGTCGTCGACATCAGCGAGGAGCGCATCGGCCGCTGGAACTCCAGCGACCTGCCCATCTACGAGCCCGGCCTCCAGGAGGTCGTGGAACGCTGCCGGGGCCGGAACCTCCATTTTTCCACCGACGTGGAGGCGGCCATCGACGCCGCGGACATCGTCTTCGTCTCGGTGAATACCCCCACCAAGGAGTTCGGATTTGGCAAGGGCAGCGCGGCCAACCTGATGTTCGTGGAGCGGTGCGCCCGGACGATTGCCCGCGTCTCCCGGCGGGGAAAGATCATCGTGGAGAAGAGCACGGTGCCCGTGCGCACAGCCGAATTCCTCCGCCAGATCCTGCACGCCGAGGGCACCGAACACTCCTTCGAGGTGGTTTCCAATCCCGAGTTCCTCGCCGAGGGCACCGCCATCGCGGATCTCTACGATCCCGACCGCGTCCTCATCGGCGGCGAGCCGACCGCGTCCGGGGAGGCCGCGGTCGCGGCGGTCGCCTCGCTCTACCAGAGCTGGGTCCCTCCGGAAAGGATCCTCACCACCAACCTCTGGTCCTCGGAGCTCTCCAAGCTGACCGCCAACGCCTTCCTCGCCCAGCGGATCTCCAGCATCAACTCGATCTCGGCCCTCTGCGAAAAGACGGATGCGGACATCGAGGAAGTCAGCCGGGCCATTGGCATGGACGCGCGCATCGGCCCGCGCTTCCTGCAAAGCTCCGTCGGCTTCGGGGGTTCCTGTTTCCAGAAGGACATCCTCAACCTTGTCTACCTGTGCGATTACTTCGGGGAACCCGAGGTCGCCGACTACTGGCGGAAGGTCGTGGAGATGAACCACTACCAGAAGGACCGCTTCGTCCGGCGGATCATGGCGGCCATGTTCAATACCGTGAGCGACCGCCGGATCGCCGTGTTTGGCTTCGCCTTCAAGAAGGACACCAACGACACCCGGGAGTCCCCGGCCATCTCCGTGTGCGGGCAACTTCTCGAGGAGCGGGCGCACCTGCGCATCTACGACCCGCAGGTCGACCCTGCCACCATCCGCGGGGACCTCGCTCCCTTCGCGGGTGGAGAGAACGGGGCGGTCGCCGTACACGAGGACCCCTACGAGGCCGCCCGGGGGGTCGACGCGATCCTCGTCCTCACTGAGTGGGACGAGTTCCGGGAGTGCGACTACGGCCGGATCTTCGCGTCCATGCGCAAGCCCGCCCACCTCTTCGACGGGCGCAACCTTCTCGACCGGCCCTCGCTCGAGCGCCTCGGCTTTACCGTGCACAGCATCGGGAAACGGTAGCCGGGCCCACTCCGGCCGGCCGCCCAACCCGGAGAAGCGCGTCTGCTGCCCTACCCGATCCCGAGCACGTCGCCCATTCCGTAGATCCCCGGTTCCCGGCCGATCACCCAGCGCGCCGCGCGGAGGGCCCCGCGGGCGAAGATCGCGCGGTCCTGGGCGCTGTGGCCGAGAGTGACCCGCTCTCCCGGACCGGCGAAGAGCACGGTGTGTTCCCCGACTACCTCCCCCCCGCGGAGGGCGTGGACGCCCACCTCCCGCTCCGGGCGCTCCCCCGTGAGCCCGTGCCGCCCGAAGACCGCATCGCCGCGGTCCTGTTCCCGGGCCCCGAGAAGGGCGTCCAGCAGGTTCTCCGCGGTCCCACTCGGCGCGTCCTTCTTGTGCCGGTGGTGCATTTCGACAATCTCCGCCTGATAGGCCGGGGGCAGGGCCCGGGCGGCCTCCCGCGTGAGGTGGAGGAGCAGGGTGATCCCGATGGAGTAGTTGCCCGCCCAGACCATGGGGATCCGCGCGGCGGCCTCCCGGATCGCCGCCACCTCCCGCTCGAGATGGCCGGTCGTCCCAATGACGAGAGGGAGCCCCGCCTCCGCACAGAGCCCGGCAAGCACCGGTGTGGCCTCGTGGGAGCTGAAGTCGACCGCCACCTCGCAGTCCCCGATCCCCGCGCCCGGATCATCGCCCGCGTCGCACGCGTGCCCGATCCGGCACTCCTCCTCCTCGGCGAGCCCGGCAATTGCCCGGCCCATCCGCCCCTGCGCTCCCTGCAGCAATAGACTCGTCGGCATGACCCGCACTCTGGGGAGGGGGCGTCGCGCCGGCAATCGCCAAGGACCGGCCGCGCCCGCCCCGCATTTCCCCTCGCCTCCTCCCACCGTCCCACTCTCAATCGTCCGCATGGCGCTCCCCGCCAACGAAGAAGCCGACACGCCCTCTCCCCTTGCCCCCGAGGTCGCCGCCTTCGCCTCCCATCTCGCCGCGGAACGCGGGCTGTCCCCCTACACGGTGCGCAACTACCGGCACGCGGTTGCCTCCTTCCTCCAGTGGCTCGGACCGGGAGCGGACTGGCGGGACCTGCGCCCGGGCCAGGCCCGCTCCTACGCCATCGGGCTGAGCCAGCGCCTCTCCCGGCGTACCCTCCACAACCGGGTCGCCGGCCTACGGGCGTTTTACCGGTACCAGCGGGAACGCGGTGCCGTTCGCAGCAACCCCTTCGAAGGGCTCACCCTGCCCAAGCTCGAGCGCCCCCTGCCGGTCTTCCTCACCCGGGCGCAGATCGAGGCTCTCCTCCACCAACCGCAGAGGGAGGCCGAGAGCGGTGCCCTCGAGCCCCCGGCCGCTTGGCGCGACCGCGCCCTCCTCGAGCTTCTCTACGGGGCCGGGCTCCGCGTGAGCGAACTCGTCGGGGCGCGGCAAGACGATTGGCGGCCCGCCGAGGAAACCCTCCGGGTCACCGGGAAGGGACGCAAGGAGCGGATCGTGCCGGTCGGCCGCCACGCCGCGGCGGCCCTCCGGCAGCACCGCCATCTCTGCGGGGCGGCCGCCTCGGCCCGCGGCAACCCGCACCTGCTCGTCCATCCCGACGGCCGCCCCCTCTCCGTTCGCTGGGTGCAGCTCCGTCTCAAGCACCACCTCGCTCGCGCCGGCCTGCCTCGCGACCTCTCCCCCCACAAGATCCGCCACTCCTTCGCTACCCATCTGCTCGACGAGGGAGCCGACCTGCGCACCGTGCAGGAGCTGCTCGGGCACGCCTCCCTCTCCACCACCCAGGTCTACACCCACACTAGCGTCGCCCGCCTCCAACAGGCCTACCGACAGGCCCATCCACGGGCTTGAACCGCCGAACCGTGTCTCCCCTCCGGCGGAACCTGCTCCTCCTCGCCGCGGCCCTCGCCGTCAGCGGACTGGTCTACGCGACCACCGGCGGGACGTTCCTCTTCTTCCTCGCGCCCCTCGTCTTCCTCCTCCCCGGGCGCGGGGACCGGAGCTGAACGGACGGGCCGATTGGTCAGGAGGAAAACCTCCCGCGCTCACGGAACTCGCGGGATAATGGCGGAGAGGGGGGGATTCGAACCCCCGGTGGAGTTTCCCCCACACGTCCTTTCCAGGGACGCACAATCGGCCGCTCTGTCACCTCTCCCTGCGTAAACCCAAACCGTGCCGTCCGATGGCCCGCGGGGCAAACGAAAAGCTCAGGTCAGCCCGCGCTCGCGGAAAGCCCGGGAAACGTGTACATACCGCAGCGCCCACGCGGCGACCTCGTGGCGCTTCTCCGGGTCGAGCTGCTTCACCACCTTGCCGGGAGTCCCCAGCACCAACGAGTCCGGAGGCACCTCCATGCCCTGGGTGACGAGGGCGTGCGCGCCGATCACCGACCCGGGCCCGACGACCGCCCCGTCCAGCACGGTCGCCTGCATCCCGATGAGGCAGTCGTCCCCGATCGTACAGGCGTGCACGATGGCCCCGTGCCCCACGGTGACCCGTTTCCCGAGGTAGCAGCCGTACTCGTCAGCGAGGTGGACAACCGCCCCATCCTGGATGTTCGTCTCGTCGCCGATGCGGATCTCGTGGATATCTCCGCGGACCACCGCGCTTGGCCAGACGCTGCACCGTTCGCCGAAGACGACATCGCCGTAGACCGAGGCCGTCCCCGCGATCCAGCAGGACTCCGGGATGTGCGGGGTCCGGTCGAGGTGGGAGAGATCGGGCGGTTCCATGGACCGTTTCCGTTAGGTGCGGAGCCAGGGCCGGGCCGAGGCGGGCTCAACCGAGCATCCCGGCGATCCGGTCGCGGACGAGATTCATGTCCTTCGCAAACACGCGGATCCCGTCGCTGAGCTTCTCCGTCGCCATCTGGTTCTCGTTGAGGAGCCAGCGGAAATTCTTCTCGTCGACCGCAATCCGATCGACCTCAGCCTCCTTCGCCGCACCCGGGTCCAGCTTGCGCTCCACGGCCTCGTCCGAGGCCTGCAACTCGCCGAGCAACTTCGGGCTGATGGTGAGGAGGTCGCAGCCAGCCAGCTCGAGGATTTCCCCGGTGTTCCGGAAGGAGGCCCCCATGATCTCCGTCGGGTAGCCGAACTTCTTGTAGTAGGTGTAGATGGCCTGCACGCTGTGCACGCCCGGGTCCTCCGCGGGAGCGAAGTCCTTCCCCTCCGCCGCCTTGTGCCAGTCGAGGATCCGGCCCACGAAGGGGGAGACGAGCTGGGCACCCGCTTCCGCCGCCCCGACCGCCTGGACCAGCGAGAAGAGCAGGGTGAGATTGCAATGGATGCCTTCCTTCTGGAGCGTCTCCGCCGCCCGGATGCCCTCCCAGGTGCTCGCCAGCTTGATGAGGATACGGTCGCGGGAGATCCCGTTCTTCTCGTAGATACCAATCAACTGGCGGGCCTTGGCGATGCTCCCCTCCACGTCGAAGGAGAGTTGGGCGTCCACCTCGGTAGACACGCGGCCCGGCACGATCTTGAGGATCTCCATGCCGAAGTGGACGAGCAACTGGTCGATGACGTCCTCGACCTGGGCGCTGGCCTTGCCCCCGGCGTCAGCAATGGCCGCTTCCACCACGGTGGCGTACTCCTCCATCTCCATCGCCTTGTGGATGAGGGTCGGATTGGTGGTGGCATCCCGGGGCTCGTAGGCCCGGATGGATTCGAAATCGCCGGTGTCGGCAACAACGGTGGTGTGTTTCTTGAGTTGGTCGAGAGAGCTCATGCCGCCGACCCTACTGGAGGCTTCCGGGGAGGCAATTCCGGAATCTCCCGGACCCTTCGTCGAAGGCGGAATCCCCCCACGGAAAAGGGTCCCACGCCCCGGCGACCTTCCCCTTTGCGGGGAGACGGCCGGGCGTGTAGGAATGCCCGGTGCCCGCCAACCCGAACGACCGCCTCCGGACCTACCGCCGGGATCTCCTCCGGGGAGCCCTCATGGGGATCCTCGAAGTGGGGGCCCTCTCCTTCGGACTGCTCGCGGCGATCCGTGCCTTCGACGCGCCCGATCCGGTGAAGGGGGCCCTCAGCGCGGGGATGGCCCTCGGCATGTTCCTGGCCCCTTATGTCCGGCGGCGGGCCGCCCGCACCGGCTGGCCCGCCGCCCATCTCGGGCGCGCCTTCCTGCTGGGGAGCGCTGCCTGCTACGGAGCGGCCGCCCTCGCCCCGACGCTCGCCCTCTTCGCCCCGGCCGTCTTGCTCGGCAACGCCCTCCTCGCTCAGCTGCCCAGCCTCCTCGTCACCATCTACGCGCGAAATTACGAGCCCGCCGAGCGGGGCCGCCGGGTCTCCCACGCCTTCACCCTGACCGCTCTCTCCGGGGCCCTCCTCAGCCTCGCCGGTGGCGCCTTCCTCGACCGCTATCCGAATGCCTTCGGGACAATTTTCGGGCTCATGGCGGTGGCGGCCCTGCTCGCTGCGCCCGTCGTCGGCCGCATGCCCAGCGATCCCCTCACCCCGCCCGGCCCCGGTCCGCGCGGTCACTTCCGCCTGCTCCGGGAGGATCGGCTTTTCGGCCCGATGATGGCCGCGTGGATGCTCCTCGGCTTCGCCAACCTCTCCCTCCTGCCCCTGCGCGTGGAACGGCTGGCCAACCCCGTCTACGGCTTCGACCTCTCCAACGGCGAGGTCGTCTTCCTCACCGTCTTCCTCTTCTCCGGGGCGCGGGTACTCGGGCTCCAGGTCTTTGGCTGGCTCTTCGAACGGATGAACTTCCTCGTCTACCGCCTCGTCCTCAACGGCGTGCTCGCCCTCGCCATGGTCTGCTACTTCCAGACGGACCGCGTCGCCCTCATCGGGCTCGGCTCCGTCCTCTTCGGGCTCGGCATCGGGGGCGGGAACCTCGCCTGGACCCTCTGGGTGACCCGGATCGCTCCGGAGGAAAGGATCTCCGAGTACATGAGCGTGCACGTGAGCATGGCCGGAATCCGGGGAATGCTCGCCCCCTTCCTCGCCTACAACCTCGTCGTCTGGATCACGCCCGGGCAGCTCAGCCTCCTCAGCATGGGCCTGCTCACCCTCGCCAGTCTCCTCCTGCTCCGCTTCTGGGGACAGCCCACCGTCCGGGCCCGCTTTGCCCGCCCGGCCTGACACTCTGCGGGATTGCCTCCGCACCCGGGATTGTGTTCCCCTCCTCCCCCGAACCTACCAGGACCCAACCCCACCCCGAACCATGAGCCAGACCCCCATTCGCGTCGCCGTGACCGGAGCCGCCGGCCAGATCGGCTACTCCCTCCTCTTCCGGATCGCCTCCGGTGAACTCTTCGGGCCGGACCAGCCGGTCGCCCTCAACCTCATCGAGATCGAACCCGCCCTCGGAGCCCTCGAGGGCGTCCGCATGGAGCTCGACGACTGTGCCTTCCCCCTCCTGCACGACATCCGCTGCACGGCCGACCTCGACGAGGGGTTCCGTGGCGCCAACTGGGCCCTCCTCGTCGGCAGCGTCCCCCGCAAGGCGGGCATGGAGCGCGGCGACCTCCTCGGGGTGAACGGCAAGATCTTCACCGGGCAGGGACAAGCCATCGCGCGGAGCGCGGCCGATGACATCCGCGTGCTCGTGGTGGGCAACCCCTGCAACACGAACTGCCTCATCGCCATGGAGAACGCGCCGGAGGTCCCCCGGGACCGCTGGTTCGCGATGACCCGGCTCGACGAAAACCGGGCCATCGGCCAGCTCGCCCAGAAGGCGGGCGTGCACTCCACCGAAGTCGAGCGGATGACCATCTGGGGCAACCACTCCGCGACCCAGTATCCCGACTTCGTACGCGCCACCATCGGCGGGCGACCCGCTCCCGAGGTGATCGGCGACGAGGCCTGGCTCAAGGAGACCTTCATCCCGACGGTGCAACAACGCGGGGCCGCCATCATCCAGGCCCGCGGAGCCTCCTCCGCCGCTTCCGCGGCGAACGCGGCCATCGACACCGTTCGCTCCCTCACCACCCCCACCGAGGAGGGGAACTGGCACAGCGTGGCGGTGGCTTCCGGCGGCGAGTACGGTTGCGAGGCCGGGCTCATCAGCTCCTTCCCCCTCCGCTCGGACGGCCGCAGCTGGGAGATTGTCGAAGGCCTCGAGATCGACGCCTTCAGCCGGGCAAAGATCGACGCCTCGGTGGCCGAGCTCTCCCAGGAAAAGGAACTCGTCCGCGACCTGCTCCCCGGCTGAGCGGCAGCCCGCCCGGTCGGCCGCTTGCCCGACGCCCCCGCTGCCCCGGTGCCCGACTGGCAGGACAACCGCTTCTACGGCGAGGCCGACTACGAGGTGCTCACCGGGCCGCGCAAGCGGCCGACCGACGACCGCTCCCCCTTCCAGGTGGACCGCGACCGGGTGGTCTTTTCCTACGCCTTCCGTCGCCTCCAGTCGAAAACCCAGGTCTTCCAGTCCGGGGAATTCGACTTCTACCGGACCCGCCTGACCCACTCCATGGAGGTGGCCCGGATCGGCCGCTCCATCTGTGAGCACCTCGCCCGCAACTCGGAGCTCCTCGGCCCCGATTTCCAGCTCGATCCCGACCTCACCGAGGGCGTCTGCTACGCGCACGACCTCGGCCACCCGCCCTTCGGACACATCGGGGAGCGGGCCCTCAACCGGCTCATGGCCGGCTACGGTGGGTTCGAGGGCAACGCCCAGACCCTGCGCATCCTCACCCTGCTGATCTACCCCCGGCCGGAGGGAAGCTCGGGGATGAGCCCGACCCGCGCCTTTCTCGACGGGGTCCTCAAGTACAAGAAACTCCGCCGCGAATGCTGGGACGAGGAGGGAGAACCCCCGCCCAACCACTTCCTCTACGACGAACAGGCCCCCTACCGGGACTTCGCCCTCGGCTCGCGCCGACCGACCGGGGAGGACCTCAATGAAGTGCGCTCCATCGAGTGCCAGATCATGGACTGGGCGGACGACGCCGCTTACTCCCTCAACGACATCGTCGACGGGATCGAGGCGCGCTACGTGACCACGGACAGCCTCGAGCGCTGGGCCTCCGAGGCCGGGAACCTCGGGCCGGAGGAGGCCGACCTCCTCACCCGTGTCCAGCGGGCCGTCCGCGAGGGCTACTACGAGCGGAAGTTCAGCTCCCTCATCGGCGACTTCCTCCGTGCGACCGCCCTCGAGGAAGTCGCCGATCCTCTCCTCCCGGAAAGTTACCGCTACCGCTTCCGCCTCCGCATCGAGCCGGAGATCTTCCGGGAAGCCCAGCTCTACCAACGCATTGCCCGCGAGCTGATCTTCGACACCCAGGCCATCCAGCAGATCGAGTTCAAGGGGAGCCGGCTGCTCGGGATGCTCTTCGACGCGCTCATGGAAAACTACGGAACCGGCCGGTCGGCCCGCCACCTCCGCCTCGTGCCGGAGCCGCTCCACCAGCTCTTCGCCGGGGCCGACGGCGAGCCCGAGCGGGCCCGCCGGATCTGCGACTTCCTCGCCGGGCTCACCGATGGCCAGGCGGTGCGTACCTACAAGCGCTGGTTCGACCCCGACTTCGCCTCGATCCTCGACCTGGATTGAGGGGCGACCTCGGAGGCGGGCGATCCTCCTCGTTCACCCGCTCCCCAGCACGGTCGACGGGCTCCCTACTCGGGCTCCGGAGTCTCCTGGACCACGCGCTTGCTGGGGTCCTGGGTGGTCGCCGGCAGGGGGACCTCGCGGGTCTCCGGGAATTCCTCGAGGGTCCCCAGCCCGGTTCCCTGGTCCTCGAAAAGAAGGGGGCTGGCCGCATAGACGGTGATGAGCCGGGCGACCTCGAGGAGCGCCGCCCGGTGGGTGCGCTCATAGCCATGGGAGGCGTCCAGCCCGAAGGCGACGAGGGCCGTGCGGATGTCGTTGCCCGCGTCGAGGGCGGAGGCGCTGTCGCAGCGGTAGTGGCGGAAGACATCCCGCTGGTGGGGGATGCCGGCGTTCCGGCAGAGGTGCAGGAGATGGTGGGTCAGGTGGTAGTCGAAAGGTCCGGAGGAGTCGGCCATCGCCAGGGTTACCCCGTGCTCGCGGGAGGCCTGGCCGGGACCACAGGTGCCGTTGTCGATGGTGACCATCTCGGCGACATCGCCGTGCAGCACGGCGGAGGCCCCCGAGCCGACCTCCTCGGAAATGGTGAAGAGGACATGCAGGTCCACCGGCAGTTCTCCCCCGTCCTCGCGCAGGGCCCGCACCGCGGCGAGGAGCGCCGCCACCCCCGCCTTGTCGTCGAGATGGCGGGCATTGATGAACCCGTTCGGGAGGATTTCCGCGCCGGCGTCGAAACCCACGAAATCCCCGACCTCCACGCCGAGCGCGCGCAGGTCCTCCGCGCTTTCCACACGCTCGTCGATGCGCAGCTCGAGTTGCTCCCAGGCGATCGGCTGGCGGTCCACCTCCTCGTCGAAGACATGCCCGGAAGCCTTCCGGGGAAGGACGGTGCCGCGATGGATGCAGTCCTCGCTGAAGACGCTCACCCGGCCGCCCTCCGCGAAGCGGGAGGACCAGGTGCCCACGGGGACGAGGCGGAGCCGGCCGTGCGGCAACAGCTCCGCGACCATCGCCCCGAGCGTGTCGAGGTGGGCGATGACCGCCCGGTCCGGACTGTTCCGCCGGCCGGGAAGGGTCGCCCGGATGGCCCCGCGGCGGGTCAGCTCGTACTCGACCCCGAGGCGATCCAGCTCTCCGCAGACCTCCCGCACGATCGGGTCAGTGTAGCCGGTCGGGCTGTGGATTTCCAGCAGCCGGAGGAGGAGGCTCTCGAGGTAGTCGGTGTCGAGGGGGGGTGGGGGCTTCATCGGGATCCGTGCCAGTCGGCCTGGGGAATGGAGGAGGGAAAGAGGAAGTCCATGAATTTCTGGGCGGTCGGCTGGGGCTCGTGGTTGGCGAGGCCGGGGCGCTCGTTGGCCTCGATGAGCACGTAGTCCGCCGCGCCGGGGTCCGGCACGAGAAAATCGAGCCCGGTCACCGGGATGGCGAGGGCCTCCGCCGCCCGGAGGGCGGCTTCCTCGAGATCGGGGTGCAGCTGGTCGGTCACGTCCTCAATGGTCCCGCCGGTATGCACGTTCGCCGCGCGCCGGACCGCCACGACCTCGTCCGCCGGGATCACCGTGTCGAGGGTGTAGCCGGCGCCCGCCAGGCACCGCTCCGTCTCCGCGTCGAGGGGGATCGAGCTCTCCCCGCCGGTCATCCGGGAGCGCCGCCGGCTGAGCCGCCGGATGAGCTGCCGGGCGGTCTTGCGGCCGTCCCCCTGGACCGCCGCGGGCCGCCGCACGGAGGCAGCCACCACCTCCTGCTGGATCACGATGACCCGCAGGTCCTCCCCGGGGTGGCAGGACTCGAGGAGGACCTCCGCGGAGAGGGCGCGGGCCTCCGCAATCGCCCGGTGGGTCTCCTCGGGGGCGCGCAGGCCCACCGCCACCCCGAGCCCCTGCTCCCCCACCGCCGGTTTCACCACGATCTCCCCGTGCTCGGCGAGGAAGGCCTCCGCCTGCTCGGGCGACTCGTACACCACCTGCTCGGGCACCCGCAAGCCGGCCTCCGCCCA
The DNA here is from genome assembly GCA_913056175.1 of uncultured Opitutia bacterium. Taxonomy (GTDB): domain Bacteria; phylum Verrucomicrobiota; class Verrucomicrobiia; order Opitutales; family Puniceicoccaceae; genus CAJXLM01. The sequence goes on from CAJXLM010000025.1 coordinate 32,875, forward strand.
GATCTGGCGGGTAAGGGACTTGTCCGCGCAACGGTGGGCGGCGATCGCCGTGGTCAGCTCGGTGAGCGACTCCCAGCAGGCGACCGAGCGGCCGCCGAGGCTCAGGGTGAAGAGCCCGCGCTCGGGATCCGCCCCGCTCACCCGGATGCCCCGCCGGAGGGCCTCGTTCAGGATGATCTCCGCATACGGGTTGAAGCCGGAGTCGGGGGGCTCGCCCACGAAGAGGCGCTCGTTGATCGGGTTGCGGTTCTTGAGGACAAAGACCTCCACCTTCTGGAATCCGAGCCGGCGGTAGAGCTGGATCGCCGGCTCGTTGTCATGGAGCACGGAAAGGTCGAGCTGGCGGCGGCCGCGGGCGCGGAAGCGGTCGATCACCGCCCGGGAGAGCGCCTCCCCGAGCCCGGGATCGTCCGCCTGCTTGTGCACGGCAAGGGCCCAGAGGCTGCAACCGTTGGCCGGATCCCGAAAGGCGCGGACATGGTCCACCCCGAGCACCACGCCCCGCACCGGCCCACCCGCGGAGGGACGCGCCACGAGGTAGAAGAAGACGCCGGAATCCCGCTCGGCCCAGACCCGCTCGGTGTCCACCGGGACCATCTGGTGGGAAAGGTAAATCCCGTTGATGGCGTCCCAGTCCTCCCGGCAGCGGGGACGCTCGATCGTCCAGCCCTCGAGATAGGCCGAGGGCTCCTCGTAGCTCTCGAGATCGAGCCGATAGGTCAGGGAGGGGTCGAGAAAGAGGTCCTGGGGCGCCTCCGCCACCACGAGATGCGGGTCCTGCACGTAGATGGCGATATCCCGCTGGCCCTCCTGCTCCTCCAGCATGGCCCGGGCAAGGGACTCGCTGTCCGGGAAGGTCTGCGCAAAGAGGAGCCGGCCCCAGCCCACGGAGAGGCGGACCTGCTCGGCTGGTGGTGGTTCGCTCATGCCGGGATGCCCTGCTCCTGCAGCCACAGTTCGAGCAGGGCCAGCTGGTAGAGCTTCGACCCGCCGAGGGAAGTGAGATGCTCGCCGGGGGCGGCGAGGAGTTCGTCCACGGTTTTCCGCTGGTAGAGACCGCGCGCGCGGGCAGCCTCGTTCGTGAGGGCGTCGCGGGCCATCTCGAGGAAGCGGCCCTCGAGATAGGTGAGCGCGGGCACCGGGAAGTATCCCTTCGGCCGGTCGATGACCTCGGCGGGGATCACGGGGCGGGCGGCCTCCTTCAGGGCGTACTTCCCGCCGTCCCGCACCTTGAACTCGGCGGGCATCCGCGCGGCGAACTCGACGACCTCGTGGTCGAGGAAGGGCACGCGGGCCTCGAGGCTGGCAGCCATGGTGTGGTTGTCCACCCGCTTGACGGGATCCTCCACGAGCATCACCCGGGAATCGAGGCGGAGGGCCCGGTCGACGGGCCGCTCCGCCCCGGGCCGCCCGAAGTGCTCGCGCACGAAAGCGAGGGGATGGTCCTCCTCCACCCGCCAGCGGGGATCCACGGTCCTCGCGTACGCGGCGTAGTCGCGGTCGAAGAACACGGAGGCATAATCCTCCACGGGTCGCTCGCTGCCGAGCATGCGCTCGTACCAGAAGTAGCCGGCAAAGATCTCGTCCGCCCCCTGCCCGCTCTGCACGACCTTCACGTACCGGCTGACCTCCTGGGAGAGGAGGTAGAAACCGACGTTGTCGTGGCTCACCATGGGCTCGCTCATCGCCCCGATCGCCCGCCGGAGCGCCGGGAGGGTGTCGCTGCCCCCGATGGAGAGCTGGTGGTGCCGCGTGCCGAAGGCCTCGGCCACCCGGTCGGAGTAGCGGAACTCGTCGCCCTCCACGCCACCGACCGACTCGAATCCGATGGAGAAGGTCTCCAGGGGCTCGGGGTGCTGCTCGGCGAGAAGGCCCACGATGAGGCTGCTGTCCAGCCCGCCGGAGAGGAGCACGCCCACGGGGACGTCGGCGACGAGCCGGCGACGCACGGCCCGCCGGAGTACCGCGCGGGTCTCCTCGACCCAGTCCTCCTCGCTGTAGGTGGCCCGGTCGGGATCCGGTCCGTAGAGCACCTGCCAGTACTCGCGGGTCTCGAGGTGCTCGTTCGCCTGCACCCAGCCGACCGTGGCCGGGGGGAACTTCCGCACGCCCTGCAAGATGGTACGGGGAGCGGGCACCACGGAGTGGAAAGTGAGATAATCCTGCAGGGCCACGGGGTCGAGGCTGGTGTCCACCCCGCCCCCGGCCACAAGGGCCGGCAGGGTGGAGGCAAAGCGGAAGCGGCCCCCCACCCAGCTGTAGTAGAGGGGCTTGATGCCGAGGCGGTCCCGGCCGAGGAAGAGTCCGTCGCGGCCCTCCTCCGCGATGGCGAAGGCGAACATCCCGTTGAGCCGCTCCACAAAGGAGGGGCCCCACGCGTGAAAGGCTTTCAGGAGGACCTCGGTGTCCCCCTCGCTGCGGAAGGTGTAGCCCTCCGCCCGCAGCTCCTCGCGCAGCTCGCGGTAGTTGTAGATCGCACCGTTGTAGACGATGGACAGCCCGAGGGTCTCGTCCACGAAGGGCTGGTCGGACGCTTCGCTGAGGTCGATGATCTTCAGCCGGCGATGCCCGAGGGCGATCCGCCCGCGCACCCGCAGCCCGCTCCCGTCCGGCCCGCGGGGGGCCAGGGATTCACACATCCGCACGAGCGCCGCCTCGTCGGGCGTCGGGTCGACGGGGTTCCATTCTCCACAAATACCACACATAATCGCCGCGGCGAGGGACTCCCACCGCAACCGGACGTTAGGAGCCGCTCTCCCCGCTCGGCCACGGTAAAAGCAATCGGAATGCCAGTCGGACCGACGGGACTGGACCGGAATGCCCCCCCGACGCCGACCTCCGTCCTACCGCCGCCGCTCCCGGTCGTCCGCAAACAGCTCCATCTGCGGCGCCTTCACCATGTCGTAGATCTTGAGGAGGCGGAGGAGGTGGAGGGTCTCCGATTTCGGATAGGCCTGGTTCGGCTCGATGCCGCGGAGAAGGTTTTCCAGGATCGTGCGGAAGGTGAGGATGAAATCGATCCCGTGCTCGCGAAGCAGCCGGATGCTCTCCTCCCGGTGGGGCTCATTCGAGGGAATTCCCGGGAGGACGAGCAGGGTCGCCGCCGGGTCGATCCGGCCGATCGCTTCCTGGTCCTCGGCAAGGTATTCCGCCGACTGCTGGAAGACATCATTCTTGAGGAACTCGAAGATCTTCCCGCTCTGCCGGAGCATCCGCGGGGTAAAGGAGGTGGTATGCCAACCCCGGACGATGACGAGGGCCCGCTGGAGAGAGCGGATGTCCCCGGAAAAGAGTTGGAAACCCCGGGTCGGGCCGGGCTCCTCAGGGTCCGGGTTGTAGACGAGCAGGTCGATCTCCTCCTCCGCACGCTTTTTGCGCGAGCGGACCTGGTACTTGCGCACTTGCCGCACCAGGAATCCGTTTCGTTCGAAGTACTCGCGGACAATGCTCTCGTCAAAGGTGGCCACTGTTTCCGAAACCCAATCAACGACCGCCGGATCCGCGGAGCAAGGCAAGAGGCCCGTTTGCATTCGCGGGGGAGGAGGATAGAGTGCTCGCAGTTTACCATGAACACGATGGCCACCCCCTCCGATACCAGCGACTGGCTCCAAGCCTACCGCCTCCACGTCCTCGAGCACGGCAAGCCCCCCGCCTCCGTCTATCGGTTCTGCCGGGACGTCGGCATTGAGGAGGGGGAGTTCTACGAGCACTTCTCCTCCCTCCAAGTCCTCGAGGGAGAGATCTGGGCCGAGCGAATTCACCATGTCCGGTCGCTGCTCGCCGCCGATGAGGAGTACGCCGCCTACTCCCCCCGGCAGAAGGTGCTCGCCTTCGACTACACCTTCCTCGAGGCCATCCGGGGACAACGCTCCTGGTACCTGCTCCGCTTCCCCCGCTGCCAGCGGGAGGCCGAGGGTCCCCGCCTGCGCAAGTTCCGCCAGGCCTTCCTCGACTGGGCGGAACCGGTGGCCGACGAGCTGGCCGGGGAAAACACCCTCGCGGAACGGCTGCGGGCCCCCGCGGTCACCGCGCGCTTGCTCTACGCCCACTTCTGCTCGGTCCTTCGCTTCCACCTCGAGGACGAGTCCGAGGCCTTCCAGCGGACGGACGCCTACATCGAGAAGACGGTCCGGCTCTTCTTTGACGTCGCGGAGTTCCGGGCCCCCCAGAGTGCCCTCGACCTCTTCCGCTTCCTCCAGGGATCCCGCTCGTGAAGGAGCAAGGCTCGATCCCCAAGGGCAAGATCGGCCGGGCCGCCTCCCTCGCCGGGACGGGCGTGCGCATCGGCGCCAACTACGCCCGCTACCACGCCCACAAGCTCGTCACCGGCAAGGACGACCGGGAGGCCCTGCACCGGGCCAACGCGACCGACACCTACAACACCCTCAGCCGCCTGAAGGGCGGGCCCCTCAAGGTCGCCCAGATGCTCAGCATCGACACGGCCTTCCTTCCTCCCGCCTACGCCGAACAGTTCGCCCAGGCTCACTACCAGGCCCCGCCCCTCTCCTATCCGCTCGTCGAGCGCACCTTCCAACGGGACGTGGGGAGGGGGCCGCGGGAAATCTTTGATGAGTTCAGCCAGAACGCGGTCTCCGGGGCCTCCATCGGCCAGGTCCACAAGGCCCGCCTCGGCGACCACTACTACGCGGTCAAGGTGCAGTATCCGGGCGTCGCCGACAGCCTCCGCAACGACCTTCGCATGGTCCGGCCGGTCGCCATGCGGCTCTTCGACCTGACCGCCGCCGAGATCGATCCCTACCTCAGTGAGGTGCAGGAACGGCTCCTCGAGGAGACCGACTACGAGCTGGAACTGCGCCGGGGCAACGAACTCGCCCGCCGCACGGAACCGGAAGTCCCCGTCCGCTTTCCCCGCGCCTATCCGGAGTACAGCTCCGCCCGCATCCTCACGATGGACTGGGTCGACGGGGAACCCCTCGACCGCTTCGCCCGCGCCGAACCTCCCCAGGAACAACGCGACCGTATCGGCCAGAAACTCTGGGATTTCTACCACTACCAGGTCCACACTCTCCGCTCCTTCCACGCCGACCCCCACCCCGGCAACTTCCTCGTCGCCGGGGACGATCTTTGGGTACTCGACTTCGGGTGCGTGAAGGAGATCCCCGACGACTTCCACGATGCCTACTTCCGGCTCCTCGACCCGGAAGTCGTCGTGGACCGCGACCTCTTCGCCGCCTGCCTCGAAGACCTCGATCTCCTCCTCGACTCCGACAAGCCGCAGGAGCGCGCCAAGCTGCTCGAGCTTTTCGAACAGTCCGTCCGCCTCCTCTCCCGGCCCTTCGCCGTCGCGGAATTCGATTTCAGCGATCCCTCCTACCTCGAGGAAATCCGCACCTTCGGCGAACAGAGCAGTACCGATCCCGAGCTCAAGAAAATCGGCTCCAACCGTGGATCCACCCACGGTCTCTACGTCAACCGCGCCTACTTCGGACTCTATTCCCTCATGGGTCTCCTCGGCGCCCGCATCCGCACCGAGCGGCCGGTGCTCCCACCGCGCCCGGACCGGCCGCTGCAACGAGTCGACACCGGCCAGCGCTCCCAGCCTCCCCCAGCCCTCCCCGAAAGCCCTCCCCTCCCACCTACCCGACGGCCAGCCAGGCTGACCGTCCGTCGGCGCGCGGGGAGAATCCTCGCGCAATAGACGCACCCCCCTGCCCGAGGATCCGCCGCGCCCGAGGGCCCGCCGCGCTGTCCGTCCCCCCTCAGGACGGACGGTCCCGTACGCCCGGGATCCGGAGAGCGGGAGAGGGGCCAACCCCGCCCCCACAAACGATCCCCCACCTTCCCTCCCCCGGGCGCGGGCCGACAACCCGGGCCGGAAAAGGACGACCACGAAACCCCGACCCCCCCTCCACGGATCGGTTCTGCCGCCCCCGCAATGCCCGTCAACGGTGCCTACTTCGGACTCGATTCCCTCATGGGCCTCCCCGGCGCCCGCATCCGCACCGAGCGGCCGGTGCTCCCACCGCGCCCGGACCGGCCGCTGCAACGAGTCGACACCGGCC
>CAJXLM010000026.1 GCA_913056175.1 uncultured Opitutia bacterium
GCCAACAGCACACGGCAGTCCTCCTCCCCCAACACCGGCAACCGGTCCACCAGCTCACTCCGCACGTAGTACACCCCGCTCCCCTCCACCTTGTAACGCGCCATCCGCATCGCAACCCCACCAGAAAACAGACTTTCTCCCTTTGCAAGCTCATTGTGGGGGACAGACCTGCAGCAAAGGGATTGTTTAGGGAGGCTTGGGGGCTTTGGGGAGGGGGAGAGTGGGGAGAAAGGGGTGTTGGGGGAGGCAGAGGAGGGGGCTGAGTGGGGGAGATGCAGGTTTGGGGGGGATCTTGAACCGACTCCACGCTGCCCTCTGCCATCGTCATGAACCCTTGACCGTTCAGGGACTTCCGCGAGTTCCTCGACCCCCGACCCTTCCGCGAGTTCCGACTCACGACCCCCGACCCTTCCGCGAGTTCCGCCACCCAATCCCCGACCCTTCCGGGAGTCCCCCGACCCTCGACCCTTCCCCGACCCCTGACCCTTTTGCGAACTTGGCGCAGCCGACCAGACCTTGTCGGAGGAAGCGGGTGTGGTTCCGGGATTGGGGAGGCGGGTTTCCGGAGGGGATTCCCGGAGGGTTGTTCCTGTTTTCCGGGGATGTCCGTTCCTCCGGGGATGTCCGTTCCTAATGAAAGGAATGGACGGGGCTGGCCGGGAGGGAGGGGGCGCTGGGGGGGGTACTTCTGGCGGGGGGGATCCGGGGGGCGTGCGCTTGTCCCTTGGGATTGCCGGGAGCGGACCCGGTCGTTTTTGTACGGCGACCATGCAGGGACTTGTACTTGTCGTCGGCAGCTATGCCCAGGACCTCAGCTTCGTCACCGCTCGTTTCCCCACTCCCGGAGAAACCGTCCTCGGGACTTTCGAGAGCGGGCCCGGGGGGAAAGGCAGCAACCAGGCGATCGCGGCGCACCGGGCCGGAGCCGACTGTGTGTTCGTGGGAGCGATCGGGGAGGACGAGGCCGGCCGGGAGATCCGGGACTTCTACGAGGCGGAGGGACTGGCGACCCGTCTCACCGTCCTTGCGGATGCCCCGACCGGCCGGGCCGGGATCGTGCGCGACCGGAGCGGGCAGAACCAGATCGTGATGACCCAGGGAGCCAATCTTCGGGTTGACCCGGACCAAGTGGACGCCGACCTGCTGGCCCGCACCCGGGTCCTCCTCTGCCAGAACGAGATTCCCGCGGAGACCGTGCGGGAGCTCTTCGGGCGGGCGCGGGCCGCCGGGGTCACCACCCTTCTCAACCCTGCCCCGATGGGCGCGGACTTCCCGGCGGACCTCCTCGGACTGACCGACATCCTCGTGCCCAACGAGACCGAGTTCGCCAGCCTGCAGACCCTGTGCGGAGGCGGTTTGCGGGCGGCCGGCCTCCCCTCGGACGACGGCGAACTCCACCAGCAGTGCCGCCGGCTCGGCCCGCCCGTAGTGCTGCTGACCCTTGGCGAGCAGGGCGTGCTGGCCTCCACCCCCGAGGAATTCTTCCGCGTGCCGGCGGTCCCCGGAGTGGAGGTACGGGACACGACCGGAGCGGGGGACGCCTTTGTGGGCGCGTTCGCGACCGCTTTCGCCGAGGATTCCGCGGATCTCGCCGGGGCCGTGCGCTTCGCCAACCGGGCGGCGGCCCTCTCGGTGCAGGTTGTGGGTGCGGCCGGCGCGATGCCGACCCGCGACCGGATCGAGGCGGCCGGGGGCCGGGCCTGAGCACGGACCGCCGCGGTCCCGCGTTTTCGGGTTGAGTCCACCCACCCCTTCGCTTCATCCAGAAGGTTTTTTCCGAACGGAACCTCTCCCCCTCCTGAACCCCTTGACCCATGTCCGAGCCCAGTACTGAAACCCACACCTTCCAGGCCGAGGTCCAGCAGCTCCTCGATATCGTCGTCCATTCGCTGTACACCGACCGCGAAATCTTCGTGCGCGAGCTCGTCTCGAATGCCTCCGACGCCCTTGAGAAGCTCCGGCACACCCAGCTCAGCGAGAAGGAAATCTTCGACGACAATCTTCCCCTCGAGATCAACGTGACGACCGACGACACCGCCGGGACGATCACCCTCCAGGATTTCGGGATCGGGATGGACCACGACGAGCTCGTGGAAAACCTCGGCACGATCGCCCACTCCGGCTCGAAGGCCTTCCTCGAGGCCGTCCAGCAGGGCGGCGGCGAGCGGAACGAGAACCTCATCGGGCAGTTCGGGGTGGGGTTCTATTCCGCTTTCATGGTGGCGAAGGAAGTGAAGGTTTTCACCCACAGCTGGCGGCCGGATGCGCGGGGTTGGTGCTGGACCAGCGACGGCTCCGGCTCCTACGCCCTTGAGGAGGCGGAGGGCCAGCGGCGGGGGGCAAAGATCGTGATCACCCTGAAGGAGGACGCCAAGGAGTTTGCCAGCAGCAGCCGGGTCAAGGGCGTGCTCGAGAGCTACTCGGCCTTTGTGCCCTTCCCCCTGAATCTCAACGGGGAAAAGGTGAACACCGTCGGGGCCCTTTGGATGAGGAGTCCCGCCGAGGTCAGCGAGGAGGAGTACAAGGAGTTCTACAAATTCCAGGCGCACGCCTTCGACGAGCCTCGCTTCTGGCTGCACTTCAGCGCGGACGCTCCCCTCGCCATCAATTCCCTCCTGTTTGTCCCCCAGCAAAACCTCGAGGCCTTCGGGATGAGCCGGATGGAGCCCGGGGTGGCCCTGTACTGCCGCAAGGTGCTCATCGACCGAAAGCCCGACCAGCTCCTCCCGGAATGGATGCGCTTTGTCCGCGGGGTCATCGACAGCGCCGACCTACCCCTGAACATCTCGCGCGAGTCGATGCAGGACAGCGGGATGATCCGCAAGCTCAGCCAGGTCCTCACCAAGCGTTTCCTGAAGATGCTCGGGGAGAAGGCGAGAAAGGTCCCCGACGAGTACGCGGATTTCTACAAGAACTTCCACCGCTTCCTCAAGGAGGGGGTCGTCTCCGACCCGACCCACCGGGAGACGCTCGCCGACCTCCTGCGCTTTGAATCCTCCCGCACCGAGCCCGGCCAGCACACCACCCTCGGCGAGTATGTCGACCGGATGGGCGCCGACCAGCAGGAGATCTACTTCCTGCAGGGCGGAACCCGCTCCTCCATTGAGGCCGGCCCGTACCTCGAGGCCTTCACCGCCCGCCATCTCGAGGTGCTTTACCTCACCGACCCCATCGACGAGTTCGTCATGGACCACCTCGGTTCCTACCGGGAGAAGAAGCTCGTCTCCGGGGACCGCCAGGACATCCAGCTCCCCGACCTGCCGGAGGCCGCCGGCGGCGAGTCCCTCGACCGGGAGACCGGGCAGGAGCTGGCCGGCTGGATCAAGGGAAAGCTCGGAGAGCGGGCCAACGACGTGGTGGTGAGCGAGCGACTGACCGGCAGCCCCGTGGCCATCCTCAACGAGGGTGGCGCAATGACCGCGAGCATGCGCCGGATGATGGCGGCCATGAACCAGGACGCGGACCTCCCCCCGGAGGGACCCGTGCGCTTCGAGATCAACCCCCGCCATCCCCTCATCCACAACCTCGTCCGGCTGCGCACCGAGCGGGAGGAGGACGCCGCCGCGGTGGCGGCCCAGTTATTCGAGTCGGCCCGCCTTGCCGCCGGGCTCACCGAGGATCCGGCCCCCGTGGTCCGGCACATGAACGAAGTCCTCGCCCGGCTCACCTCCGCGGAAGGAGAAGCCCCCGCCGGCACCCCTCCCGGCGAGCCTCAATCCTCCGGTTCGTAAGTCTCCTCGAGGAACTCGTCCCAGTAGGCGAAGGCCCGCCGCGCGGAACGCGGCTGGTACTCCGCCCGTCCCGGCATTGCCGCGCTCGGGTCGGTAAAGGAGTGGACCGTGTTCGAGAACTCGATGAGCTGCCAATCCACGGCCGTACCGCGCATCACCTCCACCCAGTTCTCCACCTCCTCCGGCGGCACGAAGGGGTCGTCGGCCCCGTGCAGCACCATGATCCGCGCGCGAATCCGTTCGCTGTCGGCGACGAGCGTCGGCGAGGCGAGGTCGCCGTGGAAGGAACCGACCGCGGCGAGGTCGGCCCCGCTGCGGGCGTACTCGAGCACCGCTCCACCCCCGAAGCAGAAGCCGGCCGCGGAGAGCGGCTGGGCCGCGAGGGGCAGGTCGTCCGCCTCCCGGAAGGCCTCCTCCGCCGCGGCCATGCGGGCGCGCATCCCGGCGCGGTCCGCACGGACGGCCCCGGCGGCCTTCGCGGCCTCCTCGGCGTTGGCTGGCCGCACATTCACCCCGTACAAGTCGACCACGAAGGCGACGTAGTCGTCCCCGGCCAGCATCGCCGCTTTTTCACGGGCGGCCGGCGTCGGGCCCCTCCAATTCGGGACCACCAGAAGTCCCGGACGCCGGTCCTCCCCGTCGTCCCCGGCCTCCCAGACCGCGGCACCCTCGAAGGTGACCCCGCCGTGGGTGTAGCGAATCGTCCGCTCCCGCATTTCCTCCGCCCCGAGGGCTCCCGCCGTGAGGGCGAGGACCAGCAGCAGAGCGCCACCCAAGGCCGCTGTCCGGCGCATGGCCCGCTCAGTGCTGATGACCGCCGGGCCCGTGGGCGTGGCCGTGCTCCTTCTCTTCCGGAGTCGGCTCGCGCACTTCCTGGACGGTCACCGTGAAGTGGAGATTCTCCCCGGCGAGGGGATGATTGGCATCCACGGTGACATTCTCCTCACCGACCTCGGTCACCTGCAGGATCGTTTCTCCCTCAGGTCCGGAGGCCTGCAGGGTCGTGCCGACCTCGAGGGTGCCCTCTCCGCCGATCGAGGAGCGCGGGATCTGCCCGACCTTGTCCTCCTCGCGCTCGCCGTAGCCCTCCGCCGGGCTCAGGGAAACTTCCAGAGTGTCGCCGGCCCCGTGGCCGACCATCTCTTCCTCGAGCCGGGGGAGCAGTTGCCCGACCCCGTGGAGGAAGCTGAGGGGCTCGCGCCCCTCCGAGGAGTCCACGACTTCGCCGCGGTCGTTTTTCAGGGTGTAGTCGATGCGGACGACCTTGCCGTTTTCGATTTCCATAAGGGGACCGTACGGGCCGTGCCGGAGCGGGATCGAGAGGGAAATCGGGGGAATTTTCGGGGGCGAGGGGCCGGAAGGGCGCCAGCGGAGGGAATCCCCCGGATCGGGCGGCGATTCGGTCCGGATCAAGGTTGGCAATCGCCGCCATCCTCCCCCCAGACCCCCGACTCGAGGAGGGTACGAGTGACCGCGCCGGCCCAGTCCCGGTTGGCGGCCGGGCTGGCCGGGCTGGGGTGGAGGATCCGGAGGGTGCGCTCCGGCGGGCAGCTGATCCGTTGCAGGCGCTTCTCCGCGAACCCGCCGACCCCGACGAACCATTCCGGCCGGAGGAGGCCGAGCACTCGGCGCAGGTGGGCGTCGCAAGCCTCCTCGAGGGGTTCCCGTTCGGCGACGGGGAGCTGTTCGGGAGTGCGGTTGCGGCCGCTCTCCTCAAGAAAGACCAGCGGACAGTAATTGAGGACGATATGGTCGCGAAAAAAGTTCGTGGCCGGGCCGAAGCGGTCGCGGAAGAGTCCCCAGAGCCGACGGCCGCTCACCTCGGAGCGCTGGCAGGCGAAGCCCTCGACCGGCCGTTTCGGATGCTCCGGATCCGGACGCCCAATGGGTGCCTCGATCCCCATCCAGTCCCGGACCAGGGAAACCTCGCCAAAGGGGACTCCCGTCTGGGTCATCCCCCAGGGTCCCGGATTCATACCGAGAAAGACCACCCGCTTGGGAACGGCCCCCGCCTTTCGCAGGTAGGCCGCGTGGCCCTCCCAGGCGTACTCGAGGGGCCGGTAGACCATGGCGGTGGGCGGCCCGAAATGTCCCCCCGCGGTCGCCGCGGCGAGATCCCGGGCAGCGGCGAGGAGATCGTCGCCGGGGACCTCGTCCGCGGCCGGCTCTCCAGCCGGATCCTCCGCGCTTGCACCCCGCTCCCCCGCGCTCATTCGAAGGCCCTCCGCGACTCCAGGGCGCTGCGCAGGGTGACCGCGTCCGCGTAGGGGATTTCCCCGGCGCTCGGCAGGCCAAAGCCGATCCGGCTGACCCGCACCTCCCGGCCCGCGGGCAGGAAGTTCTCGGCAATATAATGGCAGGTCGCCTCTCCCTCCACATCATTGGAGAGGGCGAGGACCAGTTCCTCCACCTCCAGCGCGGCCATTCGCTCGCCGAGGGAGGCGAGCCGGATGGACTCCGGGCCGCGGTCCTGGAGCGGGGAAAGCTTCCCCCCGAGCACATGGTAGAGCCCGCGCCAGCTGCCGGAGTTCTCGAAGGCCCGCAGGTCCGGGATTCGCTCGACCACGCAGAGCGCGCGGCGCTCGCGAGTGGGGTCGGTGCAGACGACACAGGCCTCGCCACGCTGGCTGAGGTTACCGCAGTGGGGGCAGGCCTCCAGCTCCCGCTCGGCCCTCTCGAGAGCCTCGCGGAGGGCCGCGCTGGCCCCCCGTTCGTCGGTGACCAGTTGCAGGGCAACGCGCTCCGCGGACCGCCGGCCGAGGCCGGGCAGCCCCTTGAGGCGTTCCACGAGGGCGTCAAAGGCCTCCGCCATCCGTGAAGAGAATTTTCCCGAGGCGGCCCCGGGCGTTGTGGGCGAGGGCCTGGCGATAGTCCCGGAGCGGGTAGACGGCCTCCACTGGCAGGCGCAGCCGGTCCACGCGCAGGGCTCCGTAGGTCTCCGCGAGGAGGGCGGCAAAGGCGTCGGCGCCCCGCGTGCGTTTCCAGAGGTCCAGCCAGAATCCGCGCAGGCGCAGGTCGTGAAAGATCAGTTCGCGGGTGGGGAAGCGGACTTTTTCCCCGCTCATTCCGCCGAAGGTCACCAGCGTGCCGCCGGTTGCCAGCGACCGCAGGAGAGGCCGCAGGCTGTCCCCGCCCACCGAGTTGAGGGCCAACCGGGGGGGCGCATCGCCCGCGATTTCGCGGATCTCCTCGGCCGCCTCCGGATGGTCGAGGAGGACCTCGTCCGCCCCGAGGGCCCGCAGGGGCTCGCGAAGCTCCTCCCGGCGCACCAGGCTCACCGTGCGCAGGCCCTGCGCCCGGGCCAACTGGATCAGGGCGAGCCCCACCCCGGAATTGCCGGCATTCTGCACGATCCACTCCCCCGGGTGCAGATCCACGAACTCGCGGAGCAAACAGAGCGCGGTGGGCGGATTGATCCCGGCGAGGGCGAGTTGTCCCGGGTCGAGGTCCGGGGGGAGCAGCTCGAGCTCGTCCACCGGCACGACCGCCCGCTGACGCCAGGCTCCGAGATCATCGGGCAGCCGCACCACCGCGCCCTCCCAGGCCGAGTCCACCCCCTCGCCGCGGAGGAGGACCTCGCCGACTCCCTCTCGCCCACCCACCGCCGGCAGGTCGCGCAGCCGGGCGTACTGGCCCCCGATCATGCCGAGGTCGGAGGGGTGGACGGCCGCGGCCAGCAGCCCCACGAGCACTTCCCCGGGCCCCGGGTCCGGCAGGGCCCACTCCTCCCAGGCGAGGACGTCCCCGGGCGGCCCGTAGCGGGAGTGGGCAAGAACTTCGGTGGTGCGGGCTTCCATCCCGCGCAGCCAAGCCGACCAGCCCCCCGCTGGCAAAGCATTCCGCGATTTCCCGGAAGGTCGACCGACCGTCGTTGACTTTTCCCGAGCCCCCCACCCTCCTTGTGTACGTGAAGGTCGAATTCCCAGACGGGCGAGAGCTCGAGTTCAATCCGTGGAAGTGGATTTGGATTCCGGCCGTGGTCGTGATCGCCCTCCTCGGGGTGACCAGTGTGAGTCAGGTGGACGCCGAGGAAGAGGGAGTGATCCTGCGCTTCGGCAAGCACGTGAAAACCGTCGGCCCCGGCCTGCACATCCACCTGCCCTACCCCATTGACCGGGTCATCAAGGTGAAGACCCGCCGGGTCGACGTGCAGGAATTCGGCTACCGCTCCGGGCAGGGCGGGCGGATCATCGAGACCGGCTACCAGAGTGAGTCCTCCATGCTCACGGGCGACCTGAACATCGTGCTCGCCGGCTGGGACGTCCAGTTCAGCCGGGAAAACCCGGAGAACTTCCTCTTTAATGTGGAGGATCCCATCGCCACCCTCCGCGACATTGCCCAGTCGGTGATGCGGGAAGTCATGGGCGACCGGGCCAGCATTCCCATCCTCACCGTGGGGCGTGCCGAGATTCAGGAGCAGGTGCGCACCCGCATCCAGAACCTCGCCGACCAATTTGGCATGGGCCTGCGCATCAACGAGGTGAACCTCATCTTCGTGAGCCCGCCCGAGCAGGTACAGGCCGCCTTCAACGATCTCAACAAGGCCGAGCAGGACGCCGTCCGCTTCTTCGAGGAAGCCTCCCGGCAGTACCAGGAGCGGGTGCCCCGGGCCCGGGGTCAGGCCGAGCGCGTCGTCCTCGAGGCCGAGGGCTTCCTCGAGCGCCGGGTGAACACTGCCGAGGGGACCGCCGAACGCTTCACCGAGATGCTCCGCGCCTACCGGGAGGCCCCCGAGGTCACCCGCCAGCGCCTCTTCCTCGAGACGATGGAGGAGCGCCTCGCCGAAGTGGACGGGTACTGGATCGTCGATGAGGACCTGCGCGGGATCCTTCCCCTCCTCGACCTCAACCGCGGGACGGCTCCCGCCGAATCCTCCCCCTCCCCCACCCAGCGATGAGCGCCGACGACGAAGATCCCTCCCCGAACCGCGGGGCCAAGCGAAGCCTGCTCGTCCTTTTGGTGGTCCTCGTGCTCGGAGGCCTCGGCTGGACCACCCTTTACACCGTGACCGAGTGGGAGCAGGCCGTGATCACGCAGTTTGGCGAGGTGGTCGGCGATCCGGTCACCGACGCCGGCCTCCACTTCAAGATGCCCTACCAGCAAGTGCAGCGCTTCGACGCTCGCCTCCTCCGCTGGGATGGGAGCGAGACCACCACGATCACCCGGGACCGCAAGACGGTGAACGTGGATGTGACCGCGCGGTGGAGGATCAGTGACGCCAAACAGTTCCTCGAGGCGATCCGCTCCACCAACCAGGCCGACACCCGGCTAAACGGGATCATTGCCGGCGCCGTCAAGGACGAGATTGCCAAGTACGACCTGTACGAGGTGATTCGCTCCTCCAACCGGATCCTCGAGGTGAGCGAGGACGAAATCACGATCGACCTCGAGTCTCCCGAGATGGAGAACATCACCGTCGAGGAGGTCGCCACGCTCGGGAGCGACCTCCCCGAATTGCCGGTGAACGCCGAGGGGCTGTACCTCGCCGGGCGTCCCATCGTCCTCGACAACATCCTCGCCGAGGCCCGCAAGCGCCTCCGCCAGATCGGCTTGGGGATCTCCCTCGAGGATATCCTCATCAAGCAGCTCAACTACACCGAGGAAATCGAGGAGAACGTCTACGCCCAGATGAATGCCGAGCTGCAGAAGATCTCCGCCGGTTTCCGCTCCCAGGGTCGCCGCCGCGCCGAGCAGCGCCTCGGGGAAATGGAGCGCGAGCTCGCCCAGATCCAGTCGGAAGCCGAACGGCGCGCCCAGATCATTCGCGGTCGCGCCGAGGCCGAATCCATTCGCATCTTCGCCGACGCCTACAATCAGGATCCGGAGTTCTTCCGTTTCCTGCGCACCCTCCAGACCTACGAGACTTCCCTCGGTGCCAACACCCAGCTCCTCCTGAGCACCGACAGCCTCCTTTTCGACCTCCTCAAGGACATCCAGCCGGGAGACGGCCCTCTCCCGCCCGCGTTGCCCGAGGAGTAGGCCCGTCCACCCACTCTCGAACGACGGCACCGTCCAACCCTCGCGCGGCCCTGCGGCCCTCGGACGAAGGATTCCCTTCCTTCGCTCCTTCCCCTCGGTCCCAGGTTTCGCGTGGGGGGAGCGAGGCCGACCCCCCCGCGAAAATCCCCTCTCCGGGACCCAGACTTCGGGCCTGAGCGTTGGAGCGCGGTGGTGCCCGGGGAGGGACTCGAACCCTCACGCCTTGCGGCACCGGATCCTAAATCCGGCGTGTCTGCCGATTCCACCACCCGGGCCCTGGTGGACGGGGAGGGATTCGAACCCACGGCCTCCTGGGTGTAAACCAGATGCTCTCACCAGCTGAGCTACCCGTCCGGACCGGAGAGGGATAGCGCCCGCGGGGCTCCACCGGCAACGGAAATCGGCCTCCCGGAGGAGGGATTCGGCGCAACCCCAGCGAGGTCCACCCGGCGATGGTTCCCGGGCGGGTGTCTCCCCCGCCCTACGAATCCCGGTCTTCCCCCACTCCGGCGGCCGGTCCCACCTCTTCCTCCGGGCACCACTCGCGCAGGCGGGCCAGCAATTCGTCGTCGATCGCAAAGGGCTCCATCTCGGCCATGCCCTCCCCCGTGCGCCGGCGCACCTGCACCGTGGTCATCCGCCCGCGGGCGACCCGCTCGCCGCGTCCCTCTCCGTCCGTCCAGCGGAAAAACCCGAACGCGAACTCGATCGCCCGGACTTTCAGGGCGAGCACCCGCAGCACGATTTCGACCTCCTCCCCGAAGCAGAGGGGCGCCTTGTAGTCGCAGGAGGCCCGCACCCGGGGCCAACCGAGGACCTCACCCTCGCGCCGGTCGATGAGGACCCCTCCCAACTCCCGGAAGAAGGCGTCCTCGGCCAGCTCCATGAAGCGGAAGAAATTGGAGAAGTGGACGATCCCGGCCATATCGGTCTCGGAAAAGGCCACGCGGTGGCGGACGGAGAAGGTTTTCATGCGTTGAGGTGTGGAGCCAAGCTCCTCCGCCCCCACCGCGCAACCACGGGGCGCAGTCGCCCGGTGGCTCCGTCCCCGCCATCCCCGCTCCCCGCCGGACTATCTCCGGCCCGAGGCCGAGTCCCCCTCGCCACCCCCCGGACCCAAGCGCCGCATGCCGCGAGCCGCGAACCGCCGGGGACCGTCTCCCTCTCGTCCGCGCTCTCCCTATTCGTGTTCCGCCCCGCTCCCGTCCGGGAAGAGCCCATAGTGCCGACAGCCCTCGAGCACCCCACTCGTGGCGAGCCCCCGGGAACCGAAGAAGCGCTCCCCCCGGCCCTTCTCCACCAGGTCGCGCTGCACCTCCGCCCGGAGTTCCTCCCGGGCGTTGCCGACCACGATCGCGCGGAAACCCGCGATCAGGGCCGCCAGGTCGTTCCCCGAATCGCCGGCGTAGATCACCTCGCCCGGGTGGAAGTCGGCATGGGTGGCCAGCCAGACCAGCGCGTGCGCCTTGGAGACCCCGTGCGGGACAAAGTCGAGCAGGCCGACCCCGGAAAACGGATCCACACTCGTGAGGGCCTCGTAGGGGAGGTCCCGCGCGGCGCAGCGCTCGGCCGCCTCGCGCTCCACCGCCCCGACCCGTTCCGCCTCACAGTAGTAGCTGACCTTGAAGCGCCGCTGGGCTCCCGGATCCTGCATCTGCACCCCCGCCATCCCGGCGAGGGCCTCTTCCACCTCCGCCCCATCGACTCCCCCGGACAACTCCTCGAGGTGCCGCTCGTAACGCTCGGCGGCATCCTCTCCCCGGCCCACAAAGCGATGGAGGGTCGTCCCGACATCACAGACCGCCCAGTCCGGGTGGGGCAGCCCGTGGGTCGCGATGGCCTCTTCCATGGAGAGGACCGAGCGCCCGGTGGCGAAGACGAGCAGCCGGCGGTGGGCCCGGAGCAACCGCGTGAGCTCCCGCAGGTCCCGGCGGTTCTCCTCCACCTCGGGGAGTGGAATGAGGGTACCGTCCAGGTCCGTGGCGAGCACCGCGGGCGGGAGCGGGGATTGGAGATTGATCTCCGTCATGGCACCCTCGATCCTTGCGGGGATCGGGTGGCCAGCGCCACTCCAAAGGCCATGAGTGAGGAAAAGGGAATCCGCATCGCCCTCCTGAGCCTGCACGGGCTCATCCGCGGGGAGAACCTCGAGCTGGGCCGCGACGAGGACACCGGCGGCCAGACCCGCTATGTCGTGGAGCTGGCCCGCGCCCTCGAGAGCTTCCCGCAGGTCCGCAGGGTCGACCTGATCACCCGCCAGATCTTCGACGACCGCGTCAGCGATGACTACGCGCAGCCCGAGGAGCAGATCGGGGAGAACGCCTACATTGTCCGCATCCCTTTCGGCCCCCGCCGCTACTTCCTGAAGACCAGCCTGTGGCCCTACCTCGACCTCTTCGTCGACCAGTGCCTCCACTTCTTCCAGAAGAACCGGAGCGTCCCGGACGTGCTGCACGGGCACTACGCGGACGCCGGCTACGCCGGGGCCCAGCTCGCCCGGCTCCTCGGCATCCCCTTCGTCTTCACCGGGCACTCCCTCGGCCGGGTGAAGCGCGAGCGCCTCCGCGAGAGCGGGATGCCCGCGGCGAGGATGGAGAAGACGTACCGGATCTCCCGCCGGATCGAGGGGGAGGAGTTCGCCCTCGAGACCAGCTCGCTCATTGTCACCAGCACCCACCAGGAGGTCCGCGAGCAGTACGAGAAGTACGAGCAGTACGACCCCGAGCGGATGGAGGTGATCCCGCCCGGGGTGAATCTCGAGGCCTTTCGGCCGCCCCGCCCGGAGGAGGCGCTCCCGCCCATCGCCGGGAAGATCCGCCGCTTTCTCGCCGAGCCCGACAAGCCCATGATCCTCGCCATGGCCCGGCCCGACGAGCGGAAGAATCTCGAGCGGCTCGTGGACACCTACGGGCGCTCCGAGCGCCTCCGCGCCGCCGCGAACCTCGTCCTCATCCTCGGCTCCCGCGGCGACCTCCGCGAGATGCCCGCCGGCCAGCGTACCGTCCTCACCAACATCCTCACCCTCATCGACGTGCACGACCTCTACGGGGAGGTGGCCTATCCGAAACGGCACGGCTCCGACGAGGTCCCCGAAATCTACCGGGTGGCCGCGGCCACCCGCGGGGTCTTCGTGAACCCCGCACTCACCGAGCCCTTTGGCCTGACCCTCCTCGAAGCCGCCGCCAGCGGGCTCCCCATCGTGGCGACCAACGATGGCGGCCCCAGCGACATCCTCGCCAACTGCCACAACGGCGTGCTCATCGACCCCTTCGATCCCGCCTCCCTCGAGGAGGGCCTCCTCCGGATGCTCGAGGACCCCGCCTTCTGGGAGACCAGCCGGGACGAGGGCCTCGAACGCGTCCACCGCTTCTACAGCTGGGAGCGCCATGCCGAGCGCTACCTCGGCGAGCTGGACAAGATCCTCGCCACTTTCGACCCCTCCCCGGCCCTTCGGCAGACCCGGCGCACCCGCCGGATCACCAAGGCCGACCGGCTCCTCCTCACCGACATCGACAACACCCTCACCGGGGACGACGAGGCCATGCGGCGCTTCGTGCAGACCCTCGAGGAGACCGAGACCCGGGTCGGCTTCGGGATCGCCACCGGGCGGCACTTCCAGACCGTGCTCGAGCTCCTCGACTCCTACGACCTTCCCCGCCCCGAGATCCTTATCACCTCCGTGGGCACGGAGATTTACTACGGCCGCAACCACACCCCCGACCGCAGCTGGCGCGAGCACATCAACTACCGGTGGGATCCCGACGGCGTGCGCCGGCTCTTTGCCGGGCTGCCTGGCATCGAACTGCAGGACGAGAGCGAACAGGGGGACTTCAAGATCAGCTACCAGGTCGATTTCTCGATCGCCCCGAGCGTGCCCACCCTCCGCCGTCACCTCCGGGAAAACGGGCTCCGCGTGAAGCTCGTCCTCTCTCTCGGGATGTTCCTCGACGTGATCCCCTCCCGCGCCGGCAGTGGCCTCTGCATCCGCCACCTCGCCTACAAGTGGGGCTTCCCCCTCGACCACATCCTCGTCGCCGGGGATTCCGGCAACGACGAGGAGATGCTCGCCGGCAACACCCTCGGGGTGGTCGTCGGCAACTACGGCAAGGAGCTGGAGAAGCTGCGCAAGTTCCCCCGCATCTACTTCGCCGAGGCCGAGCACGCCGCCGGCATCCTTGAGGGCATCGAGTACTACGACTTCCTCGGCGACATCCGCATCCCCAACGACCGCTTCGTGGAAACCGCCGAGGAGGGCGAGGGGCAGGGATAGGGCCGGCGGGAAAGCCGGGAGTGCCGGGTCCACCAAGGGCGGGAGGGGGCATGGGCGTCCGGGTCCTGACCGCCCCGGGCCCACCCGGACGAATCGCCCGCGTGCGGCGCTTTCCGCGGCATCTGCCTACCCGCGGCCGACGCCCCCGACGCCGGACAGGTGCCGCCCCGGCCGGCGTGCTCTCAGGGCCCCCTCCTCCCGACGACGGCCAACCCGTCGAGACGCAGTCCACCCCCACCTTTCCGCCACAGCCCCTGTCTTGACTCCCGGTGCCGCCGTGTCCGGAGTCCCCCGCGGGAAGTGTGGGCCCGCCGCACCCTCCCGGCCCCATGAAACCCCTCCGATCCTCCCCCATCCTTGTCATTGTCCTCGCCCAACTGCTGGGGACCTCTCTCTGGTTCAGCCCGAACAGCGCGGCGGCCAGTCTTCTCCGGGAGTGGGGCCTGACCGCGGCGGAGCTCGGGCCCTTGACCAGCGCGACCCAGTTCGGATTCATCGCCGGGACTCTCCTCCTTGCCACCACCGGCCTCGCCGACCGTTTTCCCGCCAGCCGGATCTTTGCCCTCAGTTGCGCGGCCGGCGCCCTCGGGAACGCCCTCTTTGCCCTCACCGCGACCGGGCTCGCCACCGGCATGGCCTGGCGCTTCCTCGTGGGCCTCGCCCTCGCCGGGATTTACCCACTCGGGATGAAGATGATCATCTCGTGGACCCAGCGGAACACGGGGGCCACCCTCGGCTTGCTCGTGGCGATGCTCACCCTCGGCTCCGCGCTGCCGCACGGAGTCCGCGCGGCCGGCATCGGCTGGCCGTGGGAAAGCGTCGTGCTCACCTCGAGCCTCCTCGCGCTGCTGGCGGGGGTGGTGGTCTACCTGCTCGGGGAGGGCCCCCACCTGCCACCCGCCCGGCGCCGCGCGATCCCCTGGGGCTCAGCCCTGCGGGTCTTCCTCAACCCGAAATTCCGGTCGAGCGCCTTCGGATACTTCGGGCACATGTGGGAGTTGTACGCCTTCTGGACCCTCCTGCCCTTCCTCGTGGCGGGATGCCTGCGGGTGGCCACGGGCGCCGGCCAACCCGCCCTTACCTCCGCCCTCACCTTCGGGATCATGGGAGTCATGGGCGCGACCGGGGCCATCCTCGCGGGAGCCGCCAGCGAGCGGCTGGGCAGTCCGCGGGTGGCGGCTCTCGCCCTCTTCACCTCCGGCCTCATGTGCCTGCTCTTTCCGTTCGTACCCGACTCGCTCTGGGTCCTCCAGCTGGGCCTCCTGGTGATCTGGGGCCTGAGCGTCGTCTCCGACTCCGCCCAGTTCTCGGCGACCTCCGCCAAGGTGTGCCCCGCCCACCTCGTCGGGGGCGCCCTCGCCCTCCAGAACAGCCTCGGTTTCCTCCTCTCGACGGTATCCATCAACCTTGTCATGGCCTCCTACGAAAACCTGCAGGCAAGCGTCGCCTGGCTGCTCCTCCCCGGCCCCATCCTAGGCCTGCTCTGCTTCCGACGCCTGCTGCGGAGCGAGGCGTGGACAAGGGCCACCGCGGATCGCTGACCAGACCTGCCCGCCGAGACCACTGGCCACGACCGCAGGCGTCGGACGACCCCAGCACGGACCCGACCCGCAGCGGGCCTCCCGTCCCTCGCCGTGGAGGCGTGCCCACGGTTCTTGCCGGGAGGCGGGCCGGACCTTCCGCAGGCGCCGGATACTCCCGGGGCGAGCCACCCCACGGCCCTTCGCAGCCCTCCTTTTCTCCCGGCAACCGGAAAAGCGGCGCATCCCCGGGCCTACCCCCGCAGATGTCCGAGGTTCAGCGGTAGTCTGCCCGCTGCTTTCCCACGGTCACGGAACGATCCCGATCGCGCTGTCCCCTTGGAAAAGTCCCGCCACGGGGATCCCTACAGCAGTCGTCCCCTCACCCATCCTCCCATCCCAAGAGAACCCATCATGATTCCGTCTACCCTCCGCTCCACCACCTCCGCCCTCGCCCTCGTGGCCGGCAGCCTTCTCGGGCTCGGCTCGACCGCGTCCTCCGCCCCCTACCTCGCGGCCGGGGCCAGCTACCTCCACCTTGAGGGAGACTCGAAGGTCACCTTGAACGCCTTCGGTCTCTCCGCAACCGCCAGCGGCAGTGGGGATGCGGACTTTGCCGGTTTCTCCCTCCGCGGGGGCAATCAATTCCCCAACGGTTTCGCCCTTGAGGTGGAGGGATTGCTCGGCGGATGGGACGAGTCCGACTCCACCTCCCTGTTGCCCGGCGCCACCCTCAACCAAAAGATCGATTACTTTTACCTCGCCCTTTTCGCGAACGGCTCCGTGGACCTCGCCCAGCTCCTCGCCAGCCGGGAGAGAGGAAACAATCCCTGGATCCTCACCGCGGGGGCCGGTGCCGGGCCCGTCTACATCCACGCGAAGTACGACCTGAACTACTCCGACGTGACCGGGTTCACCGCCGAGGGAAGCGATTCCGACGGCAGCCTCGCCCTCGGCGGGCAGGCCTTCCTGCGGGCGGGCTACGAGTTCAGTGACCGGGTCGCCCTCGTTGCGGACGCCGCTTACCTCGTAAGCGCCAACCACACCTTCAGCTTCAGCGACCTCGGGGGTAACCTCGACTACAAGTTGTCCAACCTGAACGGCTACCGCGTCGGGGGCTCCCTCGTCTTCCGCTTCTAGCCGTTTGCCACGCCCTCCCTCCTCCGCGGCCGCTGGCTTCCCCCCGGCCCGCCGTTCTCCTCGGGCAAGGCCCGATGCCACCGGTCGCCCCAGGAAGCATCGACCCGCGGAACCACCGTGGCCACGCGGCTTCCGCGAGGATGGGAGGGCCCTGCCATCCCCACGGCCACTTGCGCATCACCCACTCCCCGGTCCCCGATCCGCCCGCACCCCACGGTATCCCCAACCGCCTCGCGCACGGGCTCGATGCCGCGCTCCTGTCCCTCCCGAAACTCCCGCCTCTTCGTTCGCCTCCCCGTTCGCGTTCGCGTCCTACCCCTCCTCGTGGGGAGGCGTGAAGACCCCGAGTCCTTCCGGGCGAGCCTTGGCACCCTCCTTTCCGTAGGCGGCCGCCAGCCGGCGGAGTTCCCCGGTGTCGGGAGAATCGGGGGTTCCCGAGGCCGGGTGTTCCGGCGTCGACTCCACCCGCAGGCTCTGGGTGGGGAAGGCGAATTCCACCCCGAGCGTGTGGGCCAGGCGGACAATCTCGAGAAGCACCCGCTGGCGGGCGACCAGCTCGGTCGACCAGTCCGGCGTGCGCACAAAGAAGTAGATCATGATGGAGAGGTGGGACTCCGCGAAGTCGTGGAAGACGACATGGAAGTAGTCCTTCCGCGTGTCGGGGTTCGCGAGGAGGATCTGCTTCACCCCCTCGAGGAAGGCCTCGACCCGCTCGGGGGGCGTGTCGTAGCGGAGGCCCACCTTCGTAAAAACCCTCCGGAAGACCCGCTGGCCCATATTGTCGATCGGCATGGAGACCGCCTCGGAGTTCGGGATGGAAACGACCGAATCGTAAAAAGTGCGCATCCGGGTACTGCGGAAGCCGATGTCCTCCACCGTGCCTTCCTCCCCGCCGAGCTTGATCCAGTCCCCGATCCGGTAGGGCCGGTCAAACATGATCATGAGCGAGCCGAAGAGGTTGGCGAGGGTGTCGCGGGCGGCGAGGGCAAAGGCCAACCCCCCGATCCCCAGCCCGGTCACCACTGAATAGGCCGGCAGCCCAAGCTGCTGGGCCGCGTAGATGATGATCGCGGGGATGAGGAGGAACATGAGGAGGCGGGCCACCAGGCGGAGGAGCTGGCTGGTCGTGCCTCGCGGTGGCAGCCGGCGCGCCCGCACAAGGGCCTCGGCCGCCTGGGAGAGGAAGATCGCACTCCACCAGGCGAGGAGGAGGTACCGCACCACGATGGAGCCGTCGATGGCCACGAGCAGGGCCGTCCCGGTGAGGTTGAACCAATCGTCCACCAGCCCTTGCCAGAGGCTCACCAGGGCGATGGCCACGGGGAGGGCGAGGATCGACCCCGGCCGCCAGAGCACTTGCAGGGAACTTTCCTCCCGTCCCCGTCGATTCACCCGGTCGTCCCAGCGGAAGCCCGCCAGCAGGAGAAAGCGCAGCAGCAGGATGAGGAGCAGGAGGCTTCCCACCGCCAGGAAGAACTGCCAGAGGGTCTGGTCCCCAATTTCCACCTCCAGCCATTCCGGCAAGCGCTCGTCCCACCCGAGGACGAGACCCTGGCCGGGCGTGAGGACATAGCCCGAGTAGAGATTCTCGAGCGCTCCTTCCCGGTAGGGGAAGTCTTCCACCGCCCCGAAGAAGGAGTCCACCAGCCGCACCGTTTGCGGAGAGAACAGATACTCTCCCTCCCGCGGACCCTCCTCCACCCGTTCGATCTCGATCTGGGTCCCCGGCACCCGCCAGCTTCCGAGAGGCTCCCCCCCGGGAAAACCCGCCTCCTCGCCGGGGGCCAGCAAGGTCCGCAGGCTCTCGAGGGTCGTGTCCGCTGCGGCCGCCTCCACGGCGGCTCTCCCGGGAATCTCGTCGAGGGGCGGCAGCTCGATCCGATCGAGTACCTCCCGGAGAAGAAGAGCACTCTCGATCCCCACGGACTCCTGCAGGGTCGGGGGAACCTGCGAGAGATTCATGGTCTGCGCGGCCCGCTCCAACGCCGGCAAGGTCAGCCGCCCCTCCCCGGTCTCCTCGCTGATCCGGTAGGCTTCCGCAGTGGCCTCGAGCAGGCTCTGGACCGTCGCGCGCGGACTGGAAGTAGCCGGTGGCCGCAACTGATCGGAGGCCGTCTCGGCCAGGACAAGGCTCGCCGCACCCAGCCCAAGCAAGTACAGCAGGAAAAAACGTGGGAAGCGCGGGAGCATCACCAGAGCGAGACAATAGGAACCCCGGGGAAAACCCAATCCCAAAGCCGCGGCCGCCGGTCCCCGGGCCTCGCGGCCGGGGCGACCGCGGAGGCGAGGGATCGGCGGACGGTCCGGCGAGCGCGGGAACCGGAGCCGGAACCAGCGCAGCAGCCCGCCCGGGCCTTCGGAACGGGAAGGGCCCGCCGGCTCCAGAGGACCACGCACGCGAGCCCTTCCTGTCGCTTGCTGGACCGGCACGGGGCGCGAGACCACCCCCGTCCTCCCTCCCCGTGCCGAGCCGTGCCCTCGCCGACGCTCGCCTCCCTCCCCGCCCGCGGGTCCGGCAAAGGCCTGCGAACCTTTCAAAAAAAGTGCACTCCGCCCTTGCCTCCCCCAGTCGTATTTGCAACTAAGTCTCATGTGCAACTTGTGGTCCCAGCTCACCCGCACCCCTCCCTCCTTGGGCGTAAGCTCCCGCGAGCGGGTGCATTGGGCTTCCGCCCGTTGCGGGGTGGGCCCCGCCCGAACCCTTTCCGACGTGTGAACCAGGAATCCCGGGCGGCCGGGTGCGGGGAACCACCCGCCCGTCCGGGTTTTCCTCCCGCCTGGCAAGGCTGGCCGGAGGCACCTTCCGGTCCGGCGGGGAGTCTCGCTCGGTCGATCTGACCGAGCCTTCCCGGCATGCACCGCCGGACCACCCGTCTCTCCCTTCTTTCCCTGCTCACCGGGGAACGCTCAACCGCGCCCGCACCGGCCCTCGAACGGGAGTGGCAGGGACAGCTGGAGAACCTGGTAATCCGTTCCCGGCGACTCGTGGCCGCGGCGGACACGCTCCGGCATCGGCCCTCTCCGGAATCCGTGCGGGAATGCCAACTCGCCTGGGAGGCAGCCCGCCTACCCTGGGAGCGGGTGGAGGGATTCCTCGTGGGCGAGCTGCGGGAGGAGGAATGGGCGGAGCGAATCGACGGCTGGCCGATCCTTCCGGAGGAGGTCGAGGCGCAATCGCGCGATTACCGGGCGCAGCGGAAGGACGGGGCCACCGTGCAGGCCGACCCATGGCCCGGTCCCCGCGGCTTTCATGTTCTCGAGTTGCTTCTCTACAGCGTCGATGGCCACCAGCCGGCCCTTCCCGACCGGATCGCCACCGCGTTGACCGCCGACCCGGACCGACCCGCCTTCCTCGGGGCGGTGGCCCGGGAGTTGCGGGAGGATTGCGAGGCGCTCCGGCGGGTCGGCCTTCCCCACGAGAGGGAACAAGCCGAATCGTCGCGCCTGCCCGGGCTCCTCCTCGAGCGGTGGGCGGAACTGCTGGAGGAGGCCTGTTTCTCCAAGGTGCTCCTGCCCGTGCAGCGAGGGGACCCGGGGTTGCTCGAGTCCCGCTGGAGCGGATCGACCCACCGCGATGTCGAGGCAAACCTCGAGGGCATGGCCCGGGCCGGTCGCCTTCTCGTCCCGACGGTGGTCCGCCCGGACGAAGGGCACCTCGTGGAGCGCTGGGAGGCGGGCATGGAGCACTGCCTGCGGATCGCGCGCTCCCTCCCGGAATTTCCCGGGACGGACCTCGCCTCCGCCCTGCCGACGGCCGAGTCCCTCTTCGCCGCCGGCCACCGCCTCATGGAACTGATCACCGCGGATCTGCTCCCGCGGGCGCGGGCGGCCGCCTGAAGGAACCGGGAAGCCCTCCCGGCACCCTCCCCTTTACTCCTCCTCGCCGAGCTCGCGGGGCATCGCCTCCGCGGGGAGACGCTCGATGGAGGCACCGAGCAACCGCAGCTTCGTGTCGAGGCCCTCGTAACCGCGGTCCAGGTGGTAGATGCGCTGGATCCACGACTCCCCGTCCGCTCGCAGGGCGGCGAGGACAAGGGCGGCGCTCGCCCGCAGATCCGAGGCCATCACCGGTGCCCCGGAGAGGGAAGGCACCCCCTTGACGATGCAACTGGCCCCCTCGAGGGCGAGGTCGGCCCCCATCCGCTGGAGCTCGGGGATGTGCATGAAACGGTTCGGATAGATCCGCTCGGTGATGACGCTGATCCCCGGGGTCACCGCCATGAGGGCTGTCATCTGCGCCTGCAGGTCCGTGGGAAAACCCGGATGGGGCATGGTGATGACATCGACGGGCCGGAGCTCCGGGGAAGCGGGCACCCACCAGCGGCCCCCCTCGTAGGCGGGCCGGATCCCGGCCTCCTCCAGCTTGTCGAGGACGGCGCTCAAGTGCTCCGGTGGCGAGCCCTCAATCTCCACCCCATCGCCGACGAGGGCCGCTGCCAGCAGGAAAGTGCCCGTCTCGACCCGGTCCGGGAGAATCGTGTGCTCGCCCCCGGACAGCCGGCCCACCCCTTCCACGCGGAGCGTCGGGCTCCCGATTCCCTCGATGCGGGCACCCATTCCCACCAGCATGCGGGCAAGGTCGTCGATTTCCGGCTCGCAGGCCGCGGACTCGATGCGGGTCGACCCCGGCGTGAGGACCGCCGCCATGAGGAGGTTCGCCGTCCCCGTGACCGTGCTGCCCTGCCTCCCCCCGAGAAACGCGGATCCGCCCCGGCGAGCCGATCCCTCCACTTCGAGGTACCCCCCGGTTACCGTCACCTCGCAGCCGAGCTTGCGCAGGCCCTTGATATGGAGATCAACCGGGCGCGGCCCGATCACGCAGCCGCCCGGCAGGGAAACCCGGGCTCGCCCGAGGCGGCCGACCAGTGAACCGAGCAGGCAGATGGAGGCGCGCATCTTGCGGACGAGCTCGTAGGGCGCCTCATGCCGCAGCTCCGCCCCCCGGATCCGCCAGGTGCCAGGCTCGCCCTCCTCCACCTCCGCCCCGAGGTGGCCAAGGATCCGGGCCATGTAGCGGACATCGCTGAGGTCCGGGACGTTGTGGAGGACGACCTCTTCCTCCGTCAGCAAGGCCGCCGCGAAGGCGGGCAGCGCGGCATTCTTGGCTCCACTGATCCGCACGCGGCCCGCCAGGCGCCGGCCACCGTCCACCCGGAGAACCTCCATCCCTCAATCAGCGTGGGGCGGTGGGCGGGAGGAACCCGGTGCCGCATCGCCTCCGCCCCCCTCGCCGCGTCGGGTTGACCCGCCATCCGGCCCGGGGCGGTTTCCCCGGGACCGCGAGCGACCTCCGCGGCGGCGGGAGGAGGAAGCACCCGCTCGCCGCTCCTCCCCGGCATCCCGGGAGGAGCCAGGGTGGGTCCGCGGAGTGGAACGAGACCCCCGCCCCGCGGGCGGGGACCCGTTGTGCGTAGGGTCTGCCTTGCCGGTTCCGGACCGCGCCCGGCCCGGGCGCTTGCGGCCCCCGGAACCGGAACCCCGGCTCGACCTCCCGGGCGCCCCGGCGTTGTCCGGAGAAGACCCGGCCGGACTGCCCGGGCGGCTCCCCCGGGACCGGGAACCCCGGTTCCGGCCGCCGCGGCCCGGGCGGGCGGGACTCGCGCGGCCCGGACGGGAGGCGGTCGGCCGGTCGGCGACCGGGGACCGCTGCCGGGGACCGGAGTCGCGCCCCCGCCCGGGCTGGACCGAAGGCTCCTCCTCGGCCCCGGCCTCGGCCCGCCCGCGCCACGCCCCGGCCCGCCACGCCCGGAACTGGAGGCGCAGGCGTTGCCAGAAGCTAGGGCGCAGCCGCACCCGTTCCCGCCGGCTCAGGCGCACTCCGGGTGCGGACGATGACCGCGTGGCCTCCACCCTCGGTTCCGACGCTTTCCGCGAGCGGGCGGCAGGACTTTCGCTGGGCCGGTAGACGATCGCCGGACCGGTGGGTCGCCGTGGCTCTTCCTCCTCGTACACCGGCATGAGCGGAAGGCTAAGCGGCCCCACTCACCGGCAGCAACCGGAAAGACTCACTCCACCCCGTTGCCCCCGGCAAGCAGGCCCCTCTCGAGATGGCAGGACCGGTCGCAGCGCCCGGCGAAGCGCTCGCTGTGGGTCACAAGGACCAGGGCCGCCCCCTCCTCGAGAACCAGTTGCCGCAGGAGGGCGAAGACCGCGTCCGCGGTGGACTCGTCGAGATTCCCGGTCGGCTCGTCCGCGAAGAGCAGCGCCGGCCGGTTGAGAAGGGCGCGGGCCACCGCCACCCGTTGGCGCTCGCCCCCCGACATCTGGGCGGGCCGTTGGCGGCCACGGTCTCCCAACCCGACCCGCTCGAGCAACTCCGCGGCCCTGTCCCGCGCGGAGCGATCCGCCCGGCCGGCAATCCGGGCGGCGAGGAGGACGTTCTCCCAAGCGGTCAGCTCGGGCAGGAGATGAGGGGCCTGGAAGACCATGCCGACCCGGCGGCCCCGCTCCCGAGCCCGCCGGGCGGCACTCCAGCGGCCGATGGCCTCTCCCTCCCAGAGGACTTCGCCCCGGTCCGGCTCCTCGAGCCCCGCGAGCAGGTGCAGGAGGGTCGACTTGCCCGAACCGGACTCCCCCCGGATGCTGACCGCCTCTCCGGCGCCGATCCGCAGGGAAAGGTTCTCGAGGACCTGCAGCCAGCCCGACGGCAGGGGATAACCCTTCCCGAGAGCCTCCGCGGCGAGGACCGTGCGGCCGTCGGTCTCACTCACTGCGGAGGGCCTCCGCAGGTTGCAGGCGGGCCGCCCGCCAGGCGGGGAGCAATCCGGCCAGCGTGGAGACGAGCAGGGAGAATCCCGCGACGAGCACGAAATCGAGGGGGATGTAGTGCACCGGCAGGTAGGCGAAACCGTAGGCCTCGACGAGGGCGTCGCCCCGACCAGTGAACGATGCGAAGGCGCGGAGGATCTCGTTGCGGAAATGGAGCGCACCGAGGGCGCCGGCCACCCCGAGAACGGTGCCGACGGCCCCGATGAGGAGGCCCTGCAGGCAGAAACAAGCTCCCACCCCGAAACGGGAACCGCCCATGGCCCCGAGGAGCCCGATCTCCCGGGTTTTTCGGACCACCGTGGTCATCAGGCTGATCGCGATGGAGAAGGAGGCCACGAGGATGATGAAGATCATGATGAAGAAGAGCACCGCCTTCTCGAGGCGGAGCACGAAGAGGAAGTCCTCGTTCAGGTCCATCCACGACCGTGCGAAGAGGGGCTCGGGCAGCTCCGCGTCGAGGGTGCGGGCCACGGCCGGGGCCGCCCCCGGGTCGGCGAGGCGCAGGGTGAGCCCGTGCACGCGATCGCCGAGACCGTAGAGCTCCTGCATCGTGCGCAGGGTCACGAGGATGGTGTTGCGGTCCACCTCGTTCCACCCGGTCTCGAAGATCCCGGCCACCCGCAGGTTCAGGGGCAGGAGGACCTCCTCCTCCTTCATCCGCTCGAGCATGAGGGGCGTGTAGACGTCGAGATCCGACCCGAGGCCCACCCCGAGCCGGTTCGCCACCCCCGTGCTCACGAAGACCGACCGGTCGTCGAGGTCGCCGAGCGTACCGGCCACCAGGAAGGAATCCACCGGGAGAACCTCCGGGCCCGTGGCCGGATCCATCCCCCAGACCTGCGGGAAAAGCGGGCGGGGACCCTCCTGGACCATGACGATGCCCTGGGCGAAGGGGGTGACCGCCTCCACTTCCTCGCGCTCCCGCAGGTCCGCGGCCACCTCCCGCCAGTCGTCGAGGAGGGCGCTGCTGAACACGCGGACGTCCCCATTGGTGCGGGCGAGACTGTCGCGGATGTCGTGCACGAAGCCGTTCATCACGCTCTGCACGATGAGCAGCACCATCACCCCGAGGGCCACCCCGAGGATAGAGACGAGGGCGAAGAAGGAGAAGGGCCGCCCGGCCGGAAACAATTGCCGGAGCGCCCAGTAGAAGTACCATTTCATGCGTTCTCGCTCACCCTGACGCTACCGAAGAGGGCCGACCGGACCGAAGCAAAGCCAAAGACCGCGCCCGTGGGCCGATTGACAACCCTCCCCCCCTCCGCTTTTCCTCCCCCGGCATGAACGCCACCGAGTACACCCTCGAGTTCGAGAAGCCGCTGCGCGAACTCGAGTCGCAGCTCCGGCGTCTCCAGGAAATGTCGGAGGAGCGCCGCATGGATGTCTCCTCCGAGATCCAGGCCATCGAGGCCAAGCTCGAGAAGACCAAGCGCGAGGTGTACTCCGGGCTCTCCCCGTGGCAACGCGTCCAGCTGGCGCGCCACCCGCGCCGGCCGACCGCCCTCGACTACGTGCAGGAACTCTTCACGGGCTTCGAGGAGTTGCACGGGGACCGGGCCTACAAGGACGACCCGGCCATCGTCGGGGGCCCCGCCTGGTTCGGGGAGGAGCGGCTCATGGTGATCGGCCAGCAGAAGGGCCGGGACACGAAGGGCAATCTCCGCCGCAACTTCGGCTGCCCGCACCCGGAGGGCTACCGCAAGGCCCTCCGCCTCATGCGCATGGCCGAGAATTTCCGGCTGCCGGTGCTCACCCTGATCGACACGCCGGGTGCCTTCCCGGGGGTGGGCGCGGAGGAACGGCACGTCGCCGAGGCCATCGCCGTCAATGTCCGGGAGATGAGCCGGCTGCGCGTGCCGATCGTCTCCGTGGTCATCGGCGAGGGCGGATCCGGGGGGGCGCTCGGGCTGGCGGTCGCCGACCGGATCCTCATCCTCGAAAACGCCTACTATTCCGTGATTTCCCCGGAAGGCTGCGCCGCCATCCTCTGGAAGGACCGGGCCCACGCCCCGGACGCCGCCGAGGCCCTCCGCCTGGACAGTGCCTCCCTCCGCGAGCACGGGGTCGCCGAGGAGGTCCTGCCGGAACCCTTCGGAGGGGCCCAGGCCGATCCGGGGTGGACCATCGGGCAGGTGGCCAAGGCCGTGCGCAATGCCTTCCTCGAACTCAGCCACCTCCCCACGGAGGAACTCCTCGAGCAGCGCTACCAACGCTTCCGCCAGCTCGGGGTGTACGGTGCCTAACGGAATTGCGGCCGAAGCCCGGAATTGCGTTGTCGCCACCTACCCTTCCCTCCACGTTGGCGGCATGATTGATCTCGTCAAAAAAGCCATGTTCGCGGGAGTCGGCGCCGCGGTTGTCACCAAGGACAAGGTGGAAGAGTCCGTTCAGGAACTCGTCCAAAAGGGCAAGATCAGCTCGGAGGAAGCCCAGAAGCTCTCCGAGCGGATCGTCGAGAAAGGGGAACAGGAGACGGAGGAGGCCCGCCAGGAGGCCGGCAAACTCTTCACGGAGTTCCTCAACCGCGCCCAGGTCGCCACCCAGGACCAAATCGACGCCCTCGAGCAGCGGGTCCGGGACCTCGAGGGCCGCTGGCACCGCGAGTTCCCCAACAGCGGCGAGGAATAAGCCGCCCGCAGTCCGGGCCGCTCCGTCCGCATCCGGGCTCCCGCCCCCTCTTCCTCCCCTCCCGGGCATGAAGCCTTTCCACTACCTGGCCAACGCGGTCCGGGCGCCGGAGATCATTGCGATCCTCGTGCGCTGGGGCTTCGAGGACCTTCTCATCCAGCTGGATACGCCGCAGTTCCTCCTCCGGAACCTCGTCCGCAAGAAGGTCGCCCACCTCTCCACCTACGAGCGGCTCCGCAACGCCCTCGAGGAACTCGGCCCGACCTTCGTCAAGTTCGGGCAGATTCTCGGGACCCGCCCGGACAAGCTCCCCCAGCCGCTCATCACCGAGCTAAAGAAGCTGCGCAGCCATGTGGAGACGCAGCCGATGGACAAGATCCGGCCGATCCTCGAGAAGGAGCTGGACCGGGCGGTCGACGCGGTCTTTGTCGACTTCCCGGAGGAACCCCTCGCGGCCGGCTCCATTGGCCAGGTTTACCGGGCCCGCCTCCAAGGGGAGGAGCGCGATGTCTCCGTGAAGGTGCAGCGCGCTGACGTCGCCAAGACCATCAACTCCGATTTCGAGATCATCGGCTGGTTTGCCCGCCAACTCCACCAGCGCTTCGAGGGGCTGCAGCCCTACCGGCTGCCAGAGCTCGTCGAGGAGGCCTTCGAGAGGGTCAAGGAGGAGCTCGACTTCCGCAACGAGGCCCGCAACGCCGAGATCTTCGAAACCCTCAACGACAATCCCGACCGGGTCTTTGCTCCGAAGGTTCGCAGTGAGTTCACCGGTCGGCGGCTGCTCGTCACGGAATGGGTGAACGGCTATCCCCCGGAGGAGGTCCCGGAGGGCTCGCCGCTGGGCAAGGAACTGGCCAAGATCGGAGGGGACACGGTCTTCCACCAGATTGTCGAGGTCGGCTTCTTCCACTCCGACCCCCACAGCGGCAATGTCCTCATCACCGAGGACAATCGGCTCTGCCTGCTCGACTGGGGACAGGTGGGCCAGATCACCCGGTCCATGCGCTACGACCTCGCCGACCTCTTCGCCGGGATCACCTCGCGGAGCCCGGAGAAGGTCGTCGATGTCGCCGAGAGGATCTCCCTGAGCAATCGGCCGGTGGAGAGGCGGGTGCTCGAGCAGGCGGTCACCCTGATCCTCAACCGCAACATCCGGATCGGGCCGGCCGACAACCCCATCGGTACCGTCGGGCTCCAGTTGATCCACGCCCTCGGGATCAATGGGATCGAGGTCCCCTCGGACTATGCTCTCCTCGCCAAGGCGATCCTCTGCGTGGAGGAAATGGCCCGCGGGCTCGACGAGGATTTCGACATCGCCGGCTGCGCCCGGCCCTACCTCATCAAGCTGAACCGCGAGCGCTGGAACCCCAAATCCATCCTCCGCCACAACCTCTGGCCCTTCCAGCGCGCCCTGCAGAGCCTCCAGGGGATCCCCGCCGATTTCCAGCGCCTCCTCCGCCGCTTCGAGAACGAGGACGTCCAGATCAACCTGCACCACACGGGGACCGAGGGCCTCCAGAACACCTTCCAGGCCTCCCTGAACCGATTGACGGTGGGCGTGGTGACCGCCGCCCTCATCATTGGATCCTCCCTGGTGATCACCACGGGCGTCGAGCCCCTCCTCTGGGGATTCCCGGCCATCGGGATCCTCGGCTTCATGACCTCCGGCATCCTCGGGATCTACCTGATCATTTCCATCCTCCGGGAAAAACACTTCAAGTAGCGGGGGAGCGGTCCTCTCGTTTCCCCGCCCCCTCGCCAGACCGCCTCCGCACGGGCCGGGCCCGCGCGGACCGCACCGGATGTCCTACCCCACCCCCCGCATGGCCACGATCACCCTCGGCACCTCGGGATGGTCCTACGACCATTGGAAGGGAACCTTCTACCCGGAGGATCTTCCCCGGGAGGAATGGCTCGCCTTCTACGCGCAACGATTCCGGGGCACGGAGGTCAATTCCACCTTCTATCAAAGCCCGGAAGCCAGCACCCTCCGGTCGTGGCGGGAGTCGGTCGACGAGGACTTCCGCTTCGCCGTGAAGGCCAGTGGCTACCTCTCCCACCGGAAGAAACTTCGCGAGCCGGCAAAAATCCTGCCGCCCTTCCTCCAGGCACTGACTCCCCTGGGTGAGCAACTCGGCCCGCTCCTCTTCCAGCTTCCCCCACACTGGCGGGCCAACCCGGAACGCCTCCAGCGCTTCCTCGCCTGCTTGCGCGACCATACGGACGCCCGGGTGGTCTTCGAATTCCGCGACCCTTCCTGGATTTGCGAGGAGATCCTCACCCTGCTCCGCGACCACCAAGTGGCCTTCTGCCTCTACGAGCTGGAGGGATTCCAAACTCCCCTCCACCGGACCGCCGATTTCATTTACTTCCGCCTCCACGGGCCGGGCGAGGCCTACCGCGGCTCCTACGAGCTCCCGCAACTCCGCGCCTGGGCCGACCGCATCCACGCGTGGACGGGGGCGGGACTCGACGTCTACGGCTGGTTCGACAACGACGAGAAGGGCTACGCCCCCGCCAATGCCGCCCGCCTGCGAGGGCTGCTCGCGGAAGAACCGGAGCCGTGAGCGGGATCGCTCCGTTCGACCGGATCCCTCATGGCAGCCCGGCAGGGATTCGAACCCCGACAAACTGAACCAGAATCAGTTGTGCTACCATTACACCACCGGGCTGTGAGACCTCCAAAAAAAGAGGGACTTGACTGCCGGGTCAAGTCCCTCCCTTGGGAAATGCGTTGAGCGCGGGGCTCAACCGATCGAGTCGTAGAGACCGCGCTCCACTTTCTGCACCACGGGATAGCTCACACCGTGCTCGCGCTGGACCACGGCCTTCGACCGCCCCGCGCTGAGGTCGTGCTTGATCTTGTCACGCAGTTCCGCCGTCATCGTGGTGCGAGAGCGGCGTTCGCCGGTTCCTCCGGCCGACTTCCGCGAACCGCGGGAGAGAGTGATGTTGTACTTCTCAATCAGCGCCTCGACAAGATCCTGCGCCGACATCCCACTCTGCTGGACAATCGGTTCGAGCCGCGCGAGGCGCTCCTCACGCTCGCGTCGCTCGGCTTCGAGCTGCTGTCTCCGCTCCTCGAGCTTCTGCTGTTCTTTTTCGATCTCTTTCAACTGCTGGTCGTAATCCATGATTGGTTGGTTCCCATGGTGTCGGTTGTTGGGGTCAGGTGCGAGGTTGAGTCAAAGCGTGCCCTGACTCGCAATACGCAATCACCGTCAATTTGCATTCGCAAGGAAATTCAATCGAAATTCCGCCCCTTCTCCCCAGCCGTCGCGGCTCCACTCCCTTCAAGCGGGAAACTTTGATCAAGACTCTTACTAAATTGTCCCCCCGGAAGGGGGATGGGGCGTATTCGCTCGCCCTGGTCTATCCGGCGATGAGGCTTCGAGCTCGACCGGTGCATCCCCTTAAATCACCAGTTGCCAGTCCTCGCAACGGTCGACAGGATTCCTCTCAGGAATGCCAACGGTGTATCAAACATGGGGCCTGCCCGAGGACCTGTCCGGCGCCCCCGGCGCGGACGAAGGTCCGGCCCCCTTACGGGATCCCCTCTCCCGCCGCATTCTTCACCGCCGCCTCCGGGAACCGGGACTGCGCGAGTGGCTGCAGCCGCAGCTGGCCGACCTTCTCGACCCGGAGGCGCTGCCGGGTGCCGGTACCGCCGCGGAGATCCTCGAGCGGACGGCCTCCGCCGGCGGCACCCTTGCCATTTTCACCGACTACGATGTCGACGGGATCACCAGTGCCACCCTCGCCACGGAGATTCTCGGAAGCCTCGGGGCCGAGGTGCGCCCCTTCGTGCCGGAACGGCTCAGTGAGGGCTATGGCTTGAGCCGGCCGGCCCTCGAGCGGCTCCTCGCCGAGGGCCAACCGGACCTGCTCCTCGTCCTCGACTGCGGCACGACCTCCGAGGCCGAGCTTTGCTGGCTGCGCGACCGGGGCATCCCCTCCGTCGTGGTCGACCACCACCGAAGGCTGGATGCGCCAACGCTCCCCGAGGGCGTCCATCTCCTCAATCCCCACCTGCCGGACCGGGCCGCCCCCGCCTTCCAGAATCACTGCACGGTCGGCCTGATCTTCAAGGTCTTCCACGCCCTCCTCGGGCGCTACGAGGAACTGCGCGCGAGGATCGACCTGCGCCGCTTTCTCGACCTGGTCGCCGTGGGCACGGTCGCCGATCTGGTCAGCCTCCGCGGGGAGAACCGGCTTTTTGTCCGCTACGGTCTCCGCGAGCTCGCCCGGACGACCCGCCCGGGTCTGCGGGCCCTGCTCGAGGCCAGCTCACTGGGGGACCGGACCGTGCTCCAGCCGACCGACATCGCCTTCCGGCTCGGGCCCCGGCTGAACGCGGGGGGCCGTATGGAATCGGCCCGCGCACCGCTCCGCCTGCTCCTCACCCGGGATCCCGCCGAGGCCCGGCGCATCGCCCGCCTCCTCAACCGGCTCAACGAGGAGCGCCGGGGCACGGAAGACCAGGTCCTCACCGCCGCCCTCCGCCAGGTCGGCTCCGAGCCGCCGCCCGGCATCGTCGTTGCCGACCGCGACTGGCACCCGGGCGTCGTCGGGATCGTCGCCAGCCGGCTGGCCCGCCGCTTCCACCGGCCCGCCCTCGTCCTCGGCTGGGACGGCACGCAGTGGAAGGGTTCCGGCCGCAGCATTCACGGCATCAACCTCATGGAGGTGGTGGCGGCCTCCCCGGTCGCCCCCGACCAGTGGGGCGGACATCCCATGGCCGTCGGCCTGAGTCTGCATGCAGAGCGGCTGGAGGCCTTTGCGCAGGCCTTTGCCGAAGCCGTCGACGGGTACACGGGGGGCCAGCTCCCCCCCCGTTCCCTCGAGGTCGATGCCCTCGCCTCCCCCGGCGAGATCAACCGGGAGGCCATCCTCAACATCGAATCACTCGGACCCTACGGCATGGGCCACCCCGAGCCCGTCGTCCTCGTCCCCACGGTCCGCCTGCGCGAACCGCCCGCGCTGCTCAAGGACACCCACGTTCGCTTCGGCCTGCCCGGAACCGAGGGGGTCGAGGTCATCGGCTGGCGCATGGCCGGGATGAGCCCGCCGGCGGCCACCCCCCTCGACCTCGCCCTCCGCCTGGAACGGGACTGGTGGAGGGGAGAGGAGCGACTGCGCGGAATTCTCCTCGACTGGCGCCCGTCCGAGCCTATCGCCTAGTGGGTCCTCCCGGCTCCCATGCCCCTTTTCCGATCCCTCCTCTGGCTCCTCCTCGCCCTGCTCTCCCTGGGTGCGGCCTGGACCTTCCCCGCCTATTTCCAGTCGGTGGCTTCCTCCGTGCTGATGGTCGCGGGCCAGGAGGGACCCACCACCCTCGAGGAGGCCGAGACCCTCGCGCTCGCCGGACGGCCCCGGGCCGCCGAATTCCTCGCGGGCGACCCGGTGCAGACCGACGCCGCCCGCGCCTTTCCGCTCTGGAGCTCCTTCGCCCGGCAATTCCCCCCACCCGGAAGCGTTGCGGGCGAGCCCGCCATCGCCCCGCTGCTCAGCCGGGCCGGCCGGCAGACGGCCCAGCGGCTCCTCCGCCAGTCCGAGGTCCCCGCGGTCGCCGTCTTCCTCGATTCCCTCCCCGCCCCGGTCGACCCGGCCACCAACGATCGGCTCGCCCTCGCCGAGAATCTCGCCGACCGTATGGGAATCCTGCTCGCCGCCTTCCTCGCCGCCGAACAGGGCTTCCGGCCCGGCTTTCTCGGAGAGCTGGTGCAGTCCGCCGAAGCGGAGACCGCCGAAGGACAACGAACGTGGCGCGCCTTCCACCGGTCTCTCCTCCAGTGGGGACTGCTGGCTCCCCGCGACGCCCTCCCCGTACTCCTCGACAACTTTGCTACCCCGGGAGAGTTCCTCGAGTTCTCCCGCTTGGCCGCCTCCCCCGATAGCCCGGACCGCACCCTTCTCCTCCGCCTGCTCCTCGCCGAGGTGCCCGCCGCGTCCCTTTCCCTCTACCTGCGGGAGTTCCCCGAAACCGCCGCCGCCGACCTCGCCGCCGCCTTCCGCGAGGGCCCCGCCGCCGCCAGCCTGCTCGTCGTACGCTCCCTCCCGCGCCGACCCCCGCAGGAGTGGGCCAGCCGCTGGATCCCCCCGGACGATCCCTACCGGCAGGGACTGGAGTCCTTCTGGGCGGGTTGGATCCTGGAGCGCCCAGAGGCCAGCCGGGTCCTCCGCATCTTCCTGTTCCTGCTCGGGTCCTACGGGCTGGTCCGCTTTTTCGCCGGGGTTTTCCCCAACCCGGGCGACCGCTATCTCCGCCCTCCTTATCGTGGACAACGCTTCCTCCGCTCCTCAACCTTGGCCATTGTCCTTACCGGTCTGTTTCTTCTCGTCCAGGAACCGGGACTGCTCCGCCAGTCCCAGGAGCCACTCCTCGCCGGACCGCCCACCCTCGACATGGGGGCTCCGGCTCCCGCTTCCCAGGAAAGTCTCATGAACACCCTCCCCTTCGACCAGGTCACCCTCCTCATCCTCGCGGTCTTCCTCCTGCTCCAGTTCGCCCTCTATCTTTTCTGCCTGATCAAGCTTTCCGAAATCCGCCGACAGCCCCTCCCCGAGGCCACCAAGCTGGAGCTGCTCGCCAACGAGGAGAACCTCTTTGACAGCGGACTCTACCTCGGGCTCGGAGGAACCGTCGCCTCGCTCATCCTCCTCGCCACGGGTG
Source organism: uncultured Opitutia bacterium (assembly GCA_913056175.1). Classification (GTDB taxonomy): domain Bacteria; phylum Verrucomicrobiota; class Verrucomicrobiia; order Opitutales; family Puniceicoccaceae; genus CAJXLM01. Next base: position 32,710 of record CAJXLM010000026.1, read on the forward strand.
TCGTCGAGGCCAGCCTCATGGCCGCCTACGCCTCCACCCTCTTCGGGATCCTCTCGGTCGCCATTTTCAAAATCTTTCACCTCCGGCCCTTCCGCCGCCAGTTGATCCTCGCGACCCGCGGCGAGTTCGGTTGATCCCCGGCCGCCCCCCCGCCGGCATCGTCCACCTCCATGAACCGCACCCTCCTCCTCATCGTCGCGGACTTTCTCCTGCTCAGCCTCCTCGCCCTGGCGAATTTTGAGGAGAGCGGGGAAGTGGCCACAGGCGAAAGGACGGGCGAGGGCCGGACCTCTGCAGGCCCCGCCCTCACCGGGCCCGACCCCGCCATGGTCGACCTGCTCGCCTCCGCCCTCGCGGCCGAACAGGCCACCCAGTCCAACGTCCAGGAGGAGCTCGCCCGGACCCGGGCCGCCCTCCGCGAGCTGCGGGCGGAGCGGGAGCAACTCGGCGAGACCCTCGCCGCCGAGCGGGACCGCCTCCGGGCCCAGGAGGAAGCCCTCGCCTCCCGTGAGGCCGAGCTGAGGGCCGCCCGCCAGCGAGAGGAGGCGGCCCGCCGGGAGGCGCGGATTCTCGAGGAGGCCCGCGAGACCGCCGAGCAAAGGGCCGCCCGGCTTGCCGGCGAGCGCGAGGAGCTGGAGCGCCGGCGCCGCGAATTGCAGGCCCAACTGGAGGCCACCGCAACCGACCGGGAAGAACGCAGCGAGGAACTGGTGGCCCGCGAGCGCGAACTCGCCCGCCTCGAGGAACAGCTCGACGCCAGTCGGGCCGAACTGGAGCGCGCCCGCCAGGAACGGGAAGCGGCCGAGCGGGAAAAAGAGGACCTCGTAGCGGAGCGGGAACGACTGGCCCGGCAAGCCGAGGAACGGCAGCGGGAGTTGGCCGTCGCCGCTGCCAACCTCGAGGACACGCGGGAAAGACTGGTCACCGAACAGGCCGTCCGGGAGCGCATCGAGGAACGGGCCGCCGAGCTGAGCACGGGGGTGACCCGGCTGAGTACAGGGGTCACGGAACTGAGCTCCGGCGTGACCGAACTGGCCGAGACCAACCGGTCCATTGAGGAGTCCGTCCGGGAACTCCAACCCGTCAGCGCCAATGAGGTCTTCGTCCGGGCCCGCGAACGCACGGTCGAAGTGGTTTTCGTCGGCTCGCGGGCCGCCTTCCTCGGATCCCGGGACTTTCGCGAGGTCGTTCTCACCAACCTGGTCCGCATCGGGGAGCGCGCCTACATCTTCCTCTCCGTGGAGCAGACCCCCCTCCGCAACGCCGCCGAGGGGGCCCGCATCGAGTCCCTCTCCGTACGCCTGCAGACCCGGGTCGGCCGGATCAACCTCGGAGCCCTGCAGCGGGCTTCCGCCGATCCCTCCCTGCTCTACGCCTCCCTCCCGGTCGCCGCCACCGAGTCCCTCGGGGTGGAGCCGTTTTCCCTCGCTCCCAATCCGCTCCGCGGCGGACAAGCCACCCTCGTCGACCTGGTCGACGACCGCTTCGGGGAAAGCGATTTCCGGCTGGAGCCGGGGCGCTCCGGCTTTGCCGAGATCGACCGCCGGACCTTCTCCGCGCTCTTTGGCGAATTCTCGGCCGGCCCGGGCGACCTCGCCTTCAGCCGGCAGGGACGCTGGATCGGGGTGGTCACGGCCCCGGGCTCGCTCTGGATCGGGGAGGATCCAGAGCCGGAAAGCACGGTCCCGCTGGGGCCGGATTTCATCCCCGCCCTGCTGCGCCGCTGAACACCGCGACGGCCGACCCCACACCGCGGAAGCCGGTCCGGGGGAACCCCGCCTTTTGCGTGACACTTTCCACAGCGGACCCCAGATTCCCATCATGCTCTCCCTCGTTCACTCCGGCTCGATCCTCGGCATCGAGGCCCACCCGGTCCGGGTGGAGGTCAATACCGGCGAAGCCGGGGATCCCCGGCTGGTTCTCGTGGGCCTGCCCGACACCGCCGTCCGGGAATCGCAGGACCGGGTGGTCTCCGCCCTCGGCAACAGTGGCTTCCGCCCCCCGCAGACCCGCACGACGATCAATCTTGCCCCGGGCCACCTGAAGAAGGAAGGACCGAGCTTCGACCTGCCTATCGCCCTCGGCATCCTCGCTTCCACGGGACAGATGAACGGCGATCGGCTCGGTGCCTACCTGATTGCCGGTGAGCTTAGTCTCTCCGGCGACCTGCTCCCGGTCCGGGGCGGACTTTCCCATGCGCTCCTCGCCCAGGCCGAGCAGCGCGACGGGATGATCGTGCCGCTGGCCACCGCCGAGGAGGCCGCCCTCGTCGAGGACCTCCCCGTCTACCCGGTGCGCTCCCTCCGCGAGGCCGCCGACTTCCTCGACGGCCGCATCCCCCTCGACCCCGTCGACCCCGCGGCGAGTCCCTTCCTCCGGGTCCCCTCTGGGCCGGACGGTCCCGACTTTGCCGAGATCAAGGGCCAACGCGCCCTCCGCCGGGCGGTCGAGGTCGCCGTGAGCGGATCCCACAACCTGCTCATGATCGGGCCGCCAGGCTCCGGAAAATCCATGGTCGCCAAGCGGATCCCCTCCATCATGCCTCCGCCGATCCTCGAGGAATTCCTCGAGATCGTCCGCATCCAGTCCGCCGCCGGCACCACCCGCGACCGGGATTCCCAGGCCGCCTTCCAGCGGCCCTTCCGGGCCCCCCACCACACCATCAGCGACGTCGGCCTCCTCGGGGGCGGCACCCTCCCGGGTCCGGGCGAGATCTCCCTCGCCCACAACGGAGTGCTCTTCCTCGACGAGCTCCCCGAGTTCAAGCGCTCGGCCCTCGAGGTTCTCCGCCAGCCGCTCGAGGACGGGCAGGTCACCATCTCCCGCAGCGCCGGCAAGGTCACCCTCCCCTCCGCCTTTATGCTGGTCGCGGCCATGAACCCCACCCCGGACGGCTACACGGGGGCCGAGGGACGGGAAACTCGCAGCACTCCCGCCCAGATTCAGCGCTACCGCTCCCGCATCAGCGGTCCGCTCCTCGACCGGATCGACCTCCATGTCGAGGCCCCTGCCCTCACCATCGAGGAGCTGCGCACGGAATCGCCGGGCGAGGACTCCGCCGGAATCCGCGCCCGGGTGGAGAGCGCGCGGAACCGCCAGCGCGAACGCTTCCGCGGAAGCCCGACCGCCCACAACGCCGGCATGAGTCCCCGCGAGATCCGGGAATCCTGCGCCCTTCCCGACGAACTCGGACAACTGCTCCAGAACGCCATGGAAGAGCTCTCCCTCTCCGCCCGCGCCTACGACCGCATCCTCAAGGTCAGCCGGACCATCGCCGACCTCGCCGAGAGTGAGACCATCGGGGCCGCCCACCTCCTCGAGGCTATCCAGTACCGCAGCCTCGACCGCGACCTCTTCGCCTGAAACCCGCCCATGGACCTCCCCGCCCTCCTCCTGCTCCTCCTCGCCCTCGCGGCCACCGCCGCCCTCTTCTACCGGCTCGGCCGCCGCAACACGGCCGCCACCCCCGATCCGGCCGCCGAAGCCGCCGCCCGCGAGGAAGCGGTCCGCCGGGACACCCTTCTGCAACAGGCCGAGGAACGGGTGGGCGCCCTCGAGGAGGAACGCGCCCGGTCCCAGGAGGAGGTCACCGCCCTGCGCACCACCCTCGCCACCCGCGAAGCCGAGCTCCAGCAGGCCCGCGAGCAGCTCTCCCAACAGCACGAGGAGCAGGCCAAGGCGGAGGAGCGCCTCGCCGCGCGCTTCCGCGAACTCTCCCAACAGATTCTCGAGGCCCAGTCGGAACGACTCGGCAAAGCCCACGAGGAACGACTCGGCCAGATCCTCCAACCCACCCGGCAGAGACTCGCCGAATTCCGCGAGGCGGTCGAGGGACTCCGCGAGCAGGGGACCCGACAGCACGGGGAGCTCAAGGCCCACATCGAACAGCTGGGTCAGGGCAGTGCCACCCTCTCCGCGGAAGCCCGCAACCTCACCGATGCCCTCAAGGGCCAGAAAACCCAGGGCAACTGGGGGGAAATGCTTCTCGAAAAGGTTCTCGAGAGCTCCGGCCTCCGCAAGGACCACGAGTATCGCCTCCAGCCGAGCTTCTCCTCGGAGGGCTCCTCCCGCTTGCAGCCGGACGCCATTGTCGACCTCCCCGAGGGTCGCCACCTGGTCATCGATGCCAAGGTTTCCCTCACCGCCTACCAGCGCTGGGTCGCCGCGGAGGACAAGACGGAGCGCGCCACCACCCTCCGCGAGCACATCGACTCCCTCCGCAGCCACATTAAGGGCCTCGCCGAGAAGCACTACGACACCATCCCCGAACTCCGTACACCCGATATGGTCCTCCTCTTCATCCCGGTCGAGCCAGCCTTCAGCGCCGCCCTCCAGGCCCGCCCGGAACTTTTCGAGGAAGCCTACGCCCGGAGGATTGTCCTCGTCACCCCGGCCAATCTCCTCGCCACCCTCAAGGTGGTCGCATCCCTCTGGCGACAGGAACGCCAGAACGAGAGCGCCCTCGCCATCGCCGAGATCGGCTCGCGGCTCCACGACAAGTTGGTCGCCTTCGCCGAGAGCATGGACGACATCGGCCAACGACTCGAACAGGCCCACGGCTCCTGGGACAAGGCCAAGCGACGCCTCAACGGTCACGGCGGGGCCGTCAGCCTCGCCCGCCGCATGGTCGACAAGGGCGTCAAGGCCCGCAAGGAAATGCCAACCTCCTGGTCCGAATCCCTTCCGGAGACCGACCCCCCCAACAATCCCTGAGCCTCGTGCCCGCCACGGGGCGGCGACCCCGGGAAGAGCGGAGGCCGCCCCCTGACCTCGCCAATCCCGGCGCCCCCCTCCCTCTCCTGCCGCGCCCCCCAATGGGACGGCCCCCCGGGCACCGTCCCACCCAACAATGAGCCGCGAGACATCCGCGGGAAGGAGCCGCAAAGAAAGAACGCCGTCGCCCGTGGGTCGGAAAACCCGAGATCATAGGTTTGCGGCGGTCCGGGCCGGAAAGTCGACCCCGGGTTGGCTCCCGCCAAGGAAGCGGAGGAAAGTCGACCTCGGGTGGCTCCCGCCAAGGAAGCGGAGTTTTCCGGAAAACGGCGATCCCTCCGCGGAGCAGGGATGACCACCGGGCCCGCCAGCGGGATCTCCGGCCTCCCGCTCCACAACGAACTCGCGCCCGCCTGGCCCCGAGAGATCTGGGTTGCCATGGAACAGGAAAGAAGGAGGCCCCCCCGAAGCCTCCTCCCGTCCCGATACAAAGGCAGCAAGCCCTTCCCCGAAAATCCATACCCCCTCGAAACCTCCCCTCCCCCCCACCCGTCCCAAGAGGATACCCCGTTCCGACAAACCGCACCAACGGTGCGACGGGATGGACCAAAGGTGCGACAAGATGCACCAATGTTACGACAAGATGAACCGACGGCGCGGGGAGATGGATCGACGGCGCGAAGAGATGGATCGACGGCGCGAAGAGATGGATCGACGGCGCGAAGAGATGGATCGACGGCGCGATCCCGAGCCAGCCCAACAAGTGGACAGCCCGGGATCGCGTTGCCACGAGCAGGCATGAATCGCCCCAAGCCCACACGGCCACCCCCCAAAACCTCCACCAACGCCCGGAACTCCGCCGACCCTCCCCCACCGAAAGCCCCACTCCCGCACACACCAATTCCAAGCCGCCCCAGCCCCCATCCCCACCAAAACCCTACCCCACCCACTCCGCCCACCTTGCTTGCTGGAGTATAATGACAGGCTTTACACACACTTGACATTGAGGGTGGGTGGTGTTCGAGTCGTGGCATGCGACGGCGGCGATACAAGTTGAAGGGGGAGGGGTACTACTATTTGCGGGGGGAGTTGTTGGGGGAGTTTCGTTTGGTGGCGGAGGAGCGGGAGTTTTTGATGCGGCTGGCGGTGCGGGCGACGGAGTTTTCGGGGGTGGATGTGCTGGAGTGCG
>CAJXLM010000027.1 GCA_913056175.1 uncultured Opitutia bacterium
CGCCCCTTCCGGCGAAGACGCACCGGGTCGTAGCGCGATCCGTCGCCCTCCCGACCCGCCCTCCGCTTCCCCGCTTTCCCTCCCCAACGACCCGGACCCTCCCCGCTCGTCCGGCCGGGCCTTCCCCTCCCGGCGGCCCCCTCGCGTGCCACCCCCTCCCCGCAGGCCTCCGCGCGGGGCCGACAGCCCGCAAAAAGCCCTCTCCGCCTCTTCCCCCCTTTCTCCGGCCTTCCCATGGCCCCGCCCCTTCAAGTCGATCGCCCTCCGATCGGCTCCGGCGGGGGACTCCACCTCCTAATTGTGGGACTCGGGAATACAAAGCTATGTCCCTTCTAAACGCTTCAATGTGGCGGGCTTGCCTTGGGTGTTAGGGGTGGGGTGAGGGGGCGGCTCTTGTGGAGAGGATGTTGGTCGGCTGGATGGTGGGGGATTGGCGGGGAGGAGTGGGTGGGGTGTCTGGGCTGGTCTGAGGGGGCAGGGTGTGGGGGAGATGCCATTGGGTCGATTGGAGTTGGAGGGTTTTTTGGTGGGAAAATCTGACGAGGGCAGTGGCGTCGTCCGGGATTGGTGGCCGCAGGCCCCGCTTGGGAGTTTCCCACGCACCTCGCTTGGGTCGGGAGGCTGACCCCTCTTTCCACGTTTGTGTATGACGATTACAAGGCTATGTCCCTTTAAACGAAAAAAAATTGGGGAATGGCGGGGGTGTGGGATCAAGTGTCTGGGCAGGGCTGAGGGGGGAGGGTGCGGGGGAGGTGTTTTTTGGTTGATTGGGGTTGGACGGGTTCCGGGTGGTACAATCTGTCCAGGGTGGGGTCGGCGTGCGGGAGGGTGGGCGTCACGTTCCTGTTTTTTGGAGTTTCCATCGCTCTTCGATTAGCTCCGGGAGGCGATCCGCTTTTCCCCATGGTAATTCTGATTTGAAAGCTATGTCCCTTTTAGGTACTGTAATCTCGGTCGATTGTTCAGGGGTTCGGAGGGGGGGTTAAGGGCTGGCGAGGAGGAGGGGGAGGCCGGCGAGGGTGAGGGACCAGTCCGCGTAGGCGATGCGATCGGGTCCGGGGAGGGGGGAGTGCTCGAGGAGGAGGAGGGCTGCGGTGGTGGTGGCGACGGTCAGGGCGGGGAAGGGACCGGCGAGGAATGCGGCGAGCAGGGCGCACGGGGGCGCGGTCCGGAGGAGGAAGGAGCGGATGGCTGGTGCGTTCTCCTCCCAGAGGCGCATGGTGTGGGCACCGAGGTAGAGGGGGAGGGCGAGGGCGGCGGAGGCGCGTAGGAGGGGAAGCGGGCCTGGTTCAGCGCGGAGGATGGGAAAGAGGAAGACAGCGGCGGTGAAGAGGAGGGCGACGGCGATCCCGCCTCCAGCGCGGAGGCGGCCGTGGGCGGGGCGGTGGGGGGTGCGCTGGACCCTGAGTAAGTAGGCGAGCCCGGCGGCGACCAGGCCGGCGGCGACGAGCAGCTCGGCCGGGGGAAGGAGGAGGAGGGCGGAGAGGAGGGCTGCCGCGGCCACCCCGGCCCAGGCAAGAGCCATCGGCCGGCGGTGCCGGGCCATCCAGCGGTGGCGGGGTCCGTAGTCCGGCTCGGTGGTGCCGGGGAGGGAGTCGAGCCAGCGGTCGGCGGTGTAGACGAGCCAGACTCCGCTGAGTGTCCAGAGCAGCGGCCCCGGGCCGATCCGGGTGCCGAGGAGGTGGGCGGCTCCGACTGTCCAGACCGCGGCGAGGGCGGCGGTGTCGAGGGCGAGGAAATGGAGGGAGCGCAGAAGCAGGGAGAACGGGTTCCACGGTTTCCCGAACGCGCCCCGGTTCATCCTCGGATCCTCACCGTCCTGCTCCCGGTGGTGCGCGCGGGTCTTGGGCAGGGCTACATCCGCTCAAGAGTTTCCAGCCCGAGCGCGTGGAGCCCGGTCTCGAGCAGGAGGAGGGTGCGGGCGCAGAGGGCCAGCCGTCGCTCCTCCTCCCCGGGCGGGCCGCCGAGGACGCGGTCGTGGTTGTAGAAAGTGGAGAAGGTCTCGGCGAGTTCGTAGAGATAGGTGCAGAGGAAGTGGGGCCGCAGGTCCTGGAGGACTTGGGCAATGGTATGGGGGAAGAGGATCATTTTCCGGGCAAGGGTGGCCTCGGCCTCGGTTTCCGGGGGCGCGACCGGTCCACCGAAGTCGGCGGGCGATCGCCCGGCCTTGCGGAAGAGGGCGTGCAGGCGGGCCACTGCGTAGAGCAGATAGGGAGCGGTGTTGCCCTCGAAGCTGAGCATCCGGTCCCAGGCGAAGGTGTAGTCATGGGTACGGTTGGGAAGCAGGTCGGCGTAGCGTACCGCACCGACCCCGACAGCGCGGGCAATTCTCTCCTTTTCGTCGGACGGGAGAGCGGGATTCTTCTCCTCGACCACGGCGCGGGCCCGGCTCTCCGCCTCGTCGAGGAGTTCCTTGAGCTTGAGCGACTCCCCGGACCGGGTGCGGATCGCCTTGCCGTCCTCCCCGAGAATGGTCCCGAACCAAACGTGGTGGAGGAATGGTTGGGCCCGCCCGGTGGCGCGGTACCACTTCCGTACGGTGAGGAAAAGTTGCTCGAAGTGGTCCTGCTGGCGCCCGTCGGTCACGTAGACCATCTCCTCCACGCCGAGTTCCTCGGTGCGGTAGAGAACCGCGGCGAGATCGGTGGTGGCGTAGTTGCTGGCACCGTCGGACTTGCGGATGAGCAGAGGCTGTTCGGCGAAGCGGGGATGCTCCCGGTGGAAGACGACGAGGGCACCCTCGCTGTCCTCGGCCACATCGCAGGCCGCGAGCTCCTCGTAGATCCGGGCAACCTGGTCGCGGTAGAAGCTTTCCCCGAGGGTGAGGTCAAAGTGGACCCCGAGTCGCTCGTAGAGGGCCTCGTAGGCGGCCCGGCTGATGCGGTTGATCTCCTCCCAGAGGCGGTAGCGCTCCTCGTCGCCCTCCTGGAGCAGGACCAGTTCCCGGCGGGCTTCCTCCTTCTGGGAGGGATGGTTCTCGGCGGCCTGGTTCGTGCGTCGGTAGAGGTCCTCGAGTTCGCGGAGGGCCACCGCTGGATCGGGGTGGAAGCGGAAGCCCTCGCGACGGATGCCGGCGAGGAGCAGGCCGAACTGGGTGCCCCAGTCGCCGAGGTGGTTGTCGCGGAGGACTTCGGCCCCGGCGAGGGAGAGGATGCGGGCGAGGGCCTCCCCGAGCACGGTGGAGCGGATGTGGCCGACGTGCATCTCCTTCGCCGTGTTCGGGGAGGAGTAGTCCACGAGCACCCGGCGGCCCTGGCGGAGGTGGCGGAGACCGGCGGCGAGGGACTCGCGGTCGCGGCAGGTGGTCAGCCAGGCCGCAAGGGCTTCCGGCTGGAGGCGAAAAGTGAGGAAACCGGGCCCGGAGACCTCCAGTTGGAGTCCCCGGTCGGCCCAGCCGGGGGAGGAGCGGAGGGCCTCGGCGAGCTGCCCGGCGAGCTCCCGGGGATTTTCGCGCCTCTGCTTGGCGAGGGCGAGGACACCGTTCGCCTGGAGGTCTCCGAAACGCGGATCGGCCGGCCGGACGAGAGGGTCCCAGTCGTCGGGCCAGCCGGAGAGCCGGGCGGCCGTCCCGCGGAGAAGTTCAGTAAGGGCGGTGAGGAGATCGAGGGGGGGGCGCATTCAATATCTTCTCGACAGGTGCAATCCAATTTTGTTACTCTCGTCGATTCGTAGGCCCGGAAAGGCTAGCGAAGCCATCCAAGAACACTCCATGAGAAAGAAAATCGTGTCTCCGCGTAAATTTGTGAAGCCGAGCTACGCGGCCCTCATCGAAAAGAAGCGCGACGGGAACGAGTTCAGCGAGGAAGAAATCCGATTCCTGGTGGATTCCGTTCTCGACCGGGAGATTCCGGACAGCCAGCTGGCCGCCCTGCTCATGGCGATTTACTTTCAGGGCATGGCGGCGGCGGAGACGGCAACCCTTGCCGAGGAGATCATGCTGTCCGGGGAGATGGTGGACCTCACCAAGTTGAGCCGGCCGAAGATCGACAAGTTTTCCACGGGCGGGGTCGGGGACAAGACCAGCCTCGTCCTCGGCCCGCTCGCCGCCGCCTGCGGGGTGGTCATGCCGACCATCAACGGGGTGGACGAGGAGATGGAGATCAGCACCCGGGAGAAGCTCGGAGCCATCAAGGGGTTCAAGAGCAACCTCGAGATTTCTGATTTCCGGGAGCAGCTCAGCAAGGTGGGCTGCGCCATCATGGCGCAGAACGACCAGATCGTCCCGGTCGATTCCATTCTCTACCGCATCCGCCAGGAGTGCGGCAGCATTCCCAGTCTTCCCCTCATCACCACCAGCGTGCTCAGCCGCAAGCTGGCGGCGGGCTCCGAGAGCGTGGTCGTGGACGTGAAGTGGGGGAACGGCTCCTTCATCCCCGAGCTCGACCAGGCCAAGCAGCTCGCCCGCAACATCACCCGGGTGGGTCGGGCGATGAAGAAGCGGGTCGTCGCCCTGGTCACCGACATGAACCAGCCCCTCGGGGACAGCGTGGGTACGGCGCTCGAAATCCGCGAGGCGATGGACTTGCTCCGCGGGGAGGGGCCGGAGGATCTCAAGGAGATGGTGCTGAAGCTGGGGATGGAGGTCGTCCGCATCTCCGGGGTGGCCGGTTCCACCCTCTCCGCGAAGCAGACCGTCCAGCGCCATCTCGAGGACGGCAGTGCGCTCGCCAAGTTCCGCGACATGGTGGAGGCCCAGGGCGGCGATCCCAAGGTGGTCGACGATCCCGACAAGTTGCCGAAGGCCAAGCACTGCAAGAAGCTGCCCTCCCCGAAGCGGGGCTACGTGCATACGATCAACGCGGGTATGATCGCCCGCGGGGTGCGGTTGCTTGCCGAGCGAAAGAACGGCACGCTCGACCCGGCCGTGGGTATCTCCGAGGTCAAGAAGGTGGGCACCCAGATGAAACAGGGCGAGCCGCTCATGATGATCCACTACAACGACGAGGCGAACTCGGAGGCGGCCCTCAGCTACCTTCGGGAGGCCTACCGCCTGGCTCCGAAGCGGCCGGTGAGTCCCGATCTCGTCGTCGAGCGGGTCGCCTGACGGATCGGGCGCTCGCGGAGCGAGGCGGGCCGGGGCAAGTTCCGGTGGGTGTCCACTGACGGAACCCGCTCCCTCGGCGCGCCCTTATCGGGTCCGCTCCCCCGCGGGCTGCGCTGGGACGGGCACGGCCAACGGCGAGCTTCAGCCGCCGGGCGTCCGGGTCCAGTCGGCGAGACGGATGGTGCCCTCGTAGAGAGCCCGTCCCACGATCACGCCTTCGAGGCCGGGCTGCTCGGTGGCGAGCTGGTCGAGGGCTTCGAGGTCCGCGGGCTGGCCGACCCCGCCCGAGGCAATGAGGTGCAGGCTCGTGGCGCTCGCCAGCTCCGCCTGCCGCTCGAGATTGGGCCCGGCGAGAGTGCCGTCCGTGGCGATGTCCGTGTGGATCACCGTGCGCACTCCGGCCTCCTCCAGGCGGTGGGCCATCTCCAGGGTGGTGGTCTCCGTGGTTTCCACCCAACCGCGGGTGGCCAGCCGACCCTCGCGTGCGTCGAGGCCCACGGCGATGCGGTCCGGCCCGAAGCGGGCGAGTGCCCGCTCCAAGAGGGAAAAATCCTCGAGCACGGAGGTGCCGAGGACGGCTCGGCGGGCTCCGGCCTCCAGGACCGTGGCGACGGCCGCCTCGCTGCGCAGCCCGCCCCCGACTTGGAGGGGGATCCCGAGTGCGGCCAGGTCGGCAATCGTCTCCGTGTGGGCGGGCTGGCCCGTGAACGCTCCGTCGAGGTCGACCACGTGGATCCAGCGGGCCCCCGCCTCCCGCCAGAGACGGGCCGGCACGAGCGGGTCCTCGTAGTAGACGGTCTCCGCGTCCACCTCCCCCCGGAGCAGGCGTACGCAGCGCCCGCCGCGCAGGTCGATGGCCGGATAGAGCGTCAGCATTTCGGGCGGTAGGGCCCCTCCACGGGTTCCGGCTGGGCCGCGGCCTCGGCTCTTCCGGCGAGGTGCTCGAGGGCCCGGCGAAAATCCTCGAGGAGGAGCTCGGCGAGGTCCCGGCTCATTTCCTCCTTCACGACGATGCGGAGGACGGAGATGTCGCTGGCGTTTTCCGGGAGCGTGTAGGCCGGAACCTGCCAGCCGCGGTGGAGGAGCTGTTCGGAGAGGTCGAAGACGGAGTAGGGCACTCCGGCGTCCGCGGTGATCCGGAAAACGAGCACGGGGATGTCCTCGGCCGGGCCGAGAATCGTGAAGGGACCGATCTCCAGAAGGGACTCGCGGAGGTAGCGGGCGGTCGAGCGGCAGGCCTCCATGATCCGGCGGTAGCCCTCGCGGCCGAGCCGGAGGAAGTTGTAGTACTGGCCGACGACCTGGTTGCCCGGGCGGGAGAAGTTGAGGGCGAAGGTGGGCATATCCCCGCCGAGGTAGTTCACATGGAAGACGAGGTCCTCGGGCAGGTCGGCCTGTTCGCGCCAGATCGCCCAGCCGACCCCCGGGTAGACGAGGCCGTACTTGTGGCCGGACACGTTGATGGAGCGCACCAGCGGGAGGCGGAAGTCCCAGCGGAGGTCGGGTTGGAGGAAGGGTGCCACGAAGCCGCCACTGGCCCCGTCGATGTGCATGGGGATTTCCCAGCCGGTGCGCTCGTTCAGTCCGACGAGTGCCTCGTGGATCTCCTCGATCGGCTCGTACTGGCCGGTGAAGGTGGTGCCAAGGATGGCGATGACCCCGATGGTGTTCTCGTCGCACTGCTCGAGGACGGTCTCCGGGGTGACCATGTAGCGGTCCTCGTCCATGGGGATGTAGCGGGGCTCGATCTCCCAGTACCGGCAGAACTTTTCCCAACAGATCTGCACATCGATCCCGAGGACGAGATTCGGCTTGTCGGCGGGCTTCCCGGCGGCCTCGCGGCGCTTGCGCCAGTTCCACTTCAGCGCCATCCCGCAGAGCATGGCCGCCTCGCTGGAACCGGTGGTGGAGCAGCCGACACCCGCGGTGGTGTCCGGGGCGTGGTAGAGGTCCGCGAGGATGTTCACGCAGCGCCGCTCGATCTCGGCGGTCTGCGGGTACTCATCCTTGTCGATCATGTTCTTCTCGAAGGTCTCGCTCATGAGCTGGCGGGCCTCCGGCTCCATCCAGGTGGTCACGAAGGTGGCGAGGTTCAGCCGGGCGTTCCCGTCGAGCATGAGCTCATCGTGGATGAACTGGTAGGCGGTGCGGGCCGGCATCTCGCCCTCGGGGAGGCGGTTGCGCGGGGTTTCGCCGGTCGAATAGCGGGAGGCGAAGGAGGGATCGAGAAGATCTTTCTCGTTGGCGTCGGGATCGGTATGCGAATGGAGCATGGGGGAAGGAATGGATCTGGGAGAAACGAGTGTGTAGGTGCGAGTCGGGAGACTTTCGCGGGTCTGGGCTCGTTGCAAGAATTTCGCGGGCGGCGAGAGGGAAGGCGAGGGGCGGAAGGTGCTGCAAATCGGGGGGGCGGGTGGGACCTTGCCCCGGGGAAGGAGGCGGGGAGGGCGTCTCCCGTGCGCCGGGGGTCGGCCGGGGGTCAGGATTGGCTACCCCGAGGGCATCGCGAGGACCTCGCCCGGGGAATGCCCGCGGGCGCGCAGCTCGCGCAGGGAGAGGTCCCGCTCGGTCTTGGAGAGCCGGCGTCCGGTCGGGTCGCGGGTGAGGGGGAGGTGGCAGTAGGAGGGCGGCGTTGCACCGAGCGCTTCGAGGAGGAGGATCTGCCGGGCGGTGGAGAGGAGGAGGTCCTCGCCGCGGACGACCTCCGTGATGCCCTGCGCGAGGTCGTCCACCGCCCCGGCGAGCTCGTAGGCGGGAGCGTCGTCGCGGCGCCAGACCAGAAAATCGCCGAAGTCCTCCCCGGCGGTGAAGGTCTGGGGCCCGCAGCGGGCATCCGTGAAGGGGACGACCCGGCCTTCCGGCACGCGGAAGCGCCAGTTCGCGGGTCCGGGAGAGTGGGGAAGCTCGCGGGGTGGAGGCTGGCGGAGTTCCGGGGGAAACCGGGTGCCCCCATCGCGCTCGGAAGGGGGCGAGCGCTCGGCGATGGCCCGGCGGGAATGTGGGCTCGGGTAGAGGAGGCCCGCCCGGGCGAGGGTCCGCCAGGCTGCCTCGTGCCGGTGGCGGGCACGGCTTTGCAGGTAGGCACCGTTCGGTCCGGCCTCCGCTGCCGGCGCTGGTTGCCAGTCCAGTCCCAGCCAGGCGAGATCCTCGACGATCGCCGCGAGGTATTCGGGGCGGCAGCGCTGGGGATCGATGTCCTCGATGCGGAGGAGGAGCTCGCCGCCCGCCCGCTTCGCGCGATCGGCGGCCGCCGCGAAGGTATGGGCGTGGCCGCAGTGCAGGAAGCCGGAAGCGGTTGGGGCGAGGCGGCCGCGATAGGCGGGAGCGGGAGGCGCGGGTGTCACCGCGGGAGTCTAGGAGGAGCCTCCCCGCTCGGCCAAGGGCGCTTCCCGCGGGAGGCAAAAAGATCCTCGCCTCGCCGGACGAGCCCTGTTGGTCTGTACGTTTTGTTTCCAGCTCGCGCGGGATCGCGCGGGTCGAGGGCCCCCCAAGGCGTCCGAACTTCATGAAATTCACGGATTTTTCCCTTCGTCCCGAAATCCAGAAGGCCATCGCGGAGGCCGGCTACGAGAGCCCGACCCCCATCCAGGAAAAGGCGATCCCGGTGATTCTGGAGGGCCGGGATGTCATCGGATCCGCGCAGACGGGCACGGGCAAGACAGCGGCCTTTGCGCTGCCGACTCTTGAGCGCTTGGGCTCACACGGAGAATGCCGGTGCCTGGCCATCGGCCCGACCCGGGAGCTGGTCGCGCAGGTCGAGGACAATTTCCGCAAGTACGGCCAGCACCTCGACCTGAAGCTGGCCCTCCTGCACGGCGGGGTCGGGTACGGTCCCCAGAAGAAGGCGCTCTCCGACGGCGCGGACATCATCGTGGCGACTCCCGGGCGGCTGCTCGACCACCTCCAGCAGAAGACCGCCTCGCTCGACAAGGTGGAGATCCTCATCCTCGACGAGGTCGACCGGATGCTGGACATGGGCTTCATCGATGATGTCCGCCGGATCGTGCGCGCCTGCCGGCGAAAGGGACGGCAGACGCTGCTCTTCTCCGCCACCGTACCCCAGACCATCCGCAGCCTTGCCAACTGGGCCCTGCAGGATCCTGTGGAGATCCGCATCGATACTACCCTCTCCCCGGCGGAGACCGTCCATCACGAGGTCTACCCGGTGAACGCGATGCAGAAGTTTGACCTGCTCGTGGCCCTGCTCGAGGGCTTCGAGGCGCGCAACACCCTGATCTTTTGCCGCATGCGCCGGGGGGCGGACCGCGTGGCCCGCTGGCTGAAGGAACGGGGCTTCAAGGTGGGAGTCATCCACTCCGACCTGAACCAGAAGGAACGCACCCAGGCGCTGGCCGACTTCAAGGAGGGGAAGGTGCCCATCCTCGTGGCGACGGATATTGCCTCGCGCGGGCTGGACATTGCCGACGTCACCCACGTGGTGAATTATGATGTACCGCAACACGCCGAGGACTATGTCCACCGGATCGGGCGGACGGGTCGAGCCCGCCGGGAGGGAACGGCGGTCACCCTGCAGTCTCCGGATGAGACCAGCGCCCTGAAGGCGATCGAGAATTTTATCCAGCGTGAGGTCCCCAAGACGCGGCTGGAGGGCTTTTCTTATCGCTACGACCCGCTCGCTGGCTTGGCCCCTGCCGCGCCCGCCCGGCGACGTCGGCGAAGGAACCGGTAGCGGGTGCGGCCTTCGCGGAAGCCGGGCGCAGAAGCAGCGGATTGCCCCGGTTTTGCCTTGCCCAGCAGGAGCGCCCTTCGGCATGCTCCGAGTACGTGGCGCTGCGTGGCTCTATGTTTCGGGGAACTTTTGCGGGCTGCCTGCTCCTGCTGGCGGCCTCGTCGCTGGTGGCCGCCAGCCTCGCGGAGACTGCGAGGGTCGAGATTCTTGAGGATGAGCTAACGGATTCCCTGCCGGGTTGGGAGGTGCTCGCCTACGGTTCCCGCATTCAGCTGGCGGAGGAGGAGGGTGCTCTCGGAGGGGATTGGGGAATCGAGGCCCGCGCCTTCCCCCGGACGGTGGCGGAACCCTCCACCGATGTCGTGGACCAGCAGTGGCGGATTGGGTTGGACCACCGCTTCCGTACCGGGGATGGACTGCAGACGGAGGGCCTCTTCGACGAATCGGGCTTCGGGCCGTATTCCAAGGGCTATCGGCACTCCATCCTCTACGATTGGGCCATCCTTGAGACCGAGAGCTTCCGCGTGAGCCTCGGGCCGGGGCTGGTCGGTGATTACGCCCTCGAGTCGGTCGATCGGGAAGAACGGTTCAATGTCATGAGTCGTCTTGGCCAGAGCCTTTCCTGGCGTCTCCATGAAGGAATCGTGATTCGGCAGAAGCTCGATACCACCGTCGCTCCAACACCCGAGGACGATTTTGCTGCCGTCCTCAATCTTGATCTGGAGACCCTCTTCGCCGACCGGCTCAGCTTCCGGATGTCCTACGAGGTCCACTACGAGGATACGGAAAGCCAGCGGATGGAGCGCCAGGACGCCCGGCTCTCCACCTCGATCGGCTACCGTTTCTAGCCTCCCCGTCCACGCCGGACCCATTCGAACTCTTCCCTGGCCGACCGGGTAAGGGTTGTTTCGTGCGGGGGGAGGGAATCAGCCGCCCAATGCTCACTCGAGGGCTCGTGAAGAAAGGGATGTCCCTTGAGTACCTTCGGGGAAAAGGAGGGGGCGATTGCAAGGGGAGAACTCGTTGGAACGCAGGTCGAGTGAGGGCCCGGGACT
Source organism: uncultured Opitutia bacterium (assembly GCA_913056175.1). Lineage (GTDB taxonomy): Bacteria > Verrucomicrobiota > Verrucomicrobiia > Opitutales > Puniceicoccaceae > CAJXLM01. The sequence continues at coordinate 10,790 of CAJXLM010000027.1, forward strand.
TGGCCTGCCCGACTTCCTTCCCTGTGTACCCTCTGTGGTTTTTGCGGAGGCCTGCGTGAGCTTTTTGCTACCATAGAGGACACCGAGGACACGGAGGGGGAGGGCAGGAGCCAGGGGGACGGAATCAGTGGGTGTCTCCGGAATCCGATGGGTGTCTGCGGAATCCGCGGAAACGTCGCGGCATGGTGGGTGTCGGCTCATTTCTCCGTGCCACGGGGGAGGCGAGGGGGCTGGGTGGCGGGTCGGGGAAGGTGGGTGTCCGCGGATTCCGGATCGACCCGGGATCGCTGGCGAAGGATGGGTGTCCGCGAATTAGTGGACGATTCCCCGTCGTTCTTCCGGAGGCCTGCGTGACCTTTTTGCTACCACAGAGGACACCGAGGACACGGAGGGGGAAGGAGCCAGGGGGGACGGGATCAATGGGTGTCTGCGGAATCCGCGGAAACGTTGCCGCATGGTGGGTGTCTGCGAATTCCTTCTTCAAAGGTGGGTGTCCGCGGATCCCTCAAAGATGGGTGTCTGCGGATTCCTACCACAGAGGACACAGAGGGCACAGAGGGGGAGGACAGGAGCCGGGGGGACGGGATCAATGGGTGTCTGCGGAATCCGTGGAAACGTCGCGGCATGGTGGGTGTGGGCGAATTCCTTCTTCAAAGGTGGGTGTCCACGGATCCCTCAAAGATGGGTGTCTGCGGATTCCAACGCTGATCGCAATCCGGTAGCGGTGGTTGCCGCCAAGGAGCCACCGGCCTCCCCTTCTCTGTGCCCCTCGGTGCCCTCTGTGGTTTTGTTGGGGCAGCTGGGGGGCGTTTATGGTGTGAAGAGGAGGTCGAGGGTGGAGCGGAGGTCGTCGCCCGGGAGCCAGGTTTCGTTGCGGAGCCGGATGAGGTCGCGGCAGGGGATGCGGGGGTTCTCGGCGGTGGGCACGAGGATTTCCGGTTGGCCGGGGGTAGCCGTGCCCAGCTCGGCCCGGGAGAGGGCGCGGAAGGAGAGGGGGACCCCGTAGCGGGAGAACCCGATTTGCCAACCCGCGGGGGAATCGAGGGAGGGTCCGCGTCGGAGGGCCGGGCTCCGGCGGAGCAGGTCGGGGGTGCGGGGGTTGGCGACGCGCACGAGGAAGGCGGGCTCTTCCTGGCGGAGGAAATCGGCGAAGTCGCGGGCTTCCCGGTCGCGGACGCTCTCGTAGAAGCGCAGCGGATCCGTCCCGCGAAGGTTGAGGCCATTGGCGGCTCCGTGCCGGTTGGGCGAGCCGAAGGGTTGCTCGTCGTACCAGCGCTGGAAGCCCTCGTGCAGGGCGAGTCCCACCTCGAAGTGGAGGTGGGCCCGGTGGTGGGGGATGCGGTAGCCGCCGGCGGTGGTCCCGATCGTGCCGAGCTCCTGGCCCTCGCGGACCCGTTGTCCCTCTTCGAGGCCCGGGGCGATCCGGGCGAGGTGGCTGTAGAGGGAGTAGAAGCGGAGACCGCCCTGTTCGTGGGTGAGCACCACATAGAGGCCGTAGGAGGAGTGGCCGGCCACCCGGTTGATATGGGCGACCGTCCCGGGCATGGCAGCAAAGACCGGATCCGTGGCCCGGTTGCGGGCATCCCGCTCGACCGTGCGGATGTCGATCGCCTCGTGGAAGCGATTGCCCCCGTTGCGCACGCAGCCGAAGAGCCCCGACTCGTCGCGCCCGCTGGAGGTGGGCTGGACCCAGGCGGAGGGATCCTTCCCCTCGACGAAGGCTGGGTTCGGGGTCGGCCAGACCAGGGGCTGTGCCCGGGTGCCGGCGGCGGCCAGCAGGAGGGCGAGGAGGATCACGGGCAGGCGCATGGTTCAGGAGCCGTTGTCCCCGCGGAGGAGGGCGAGGGTTTCGTTGTAGGCGGCCACCCGCGCGGGGACTTCGGCGTCGGGCACTTCGAGAAAAGTGTAGAGGATGCCGTCGCGGATCGGGCCGTCGATCGCCCGGGCCCCGATCGGGCGGCCGTTGTCGAGGAAGACCAGTCGGTTGCCGAGGTTGTCGACGGTGAGCCGGTACAGCTTGCGGGCACCCGCTGGAGTCAGCACGAAGGCGGCGGCGAGCCCGAGGTCGACGCGGACCGTTTCCACCCGCCGGAAATCGCCTGGGCCGAGGACGGGGCGTTCGAGGAGCCGGATCGCGCTGCCGCTCTCCGGGAGGACCGCGACCGGCCGATCGTCCCCTGGCACCGCCGGGCTGGCCTCAAGGTAGACCCGGACGACTCGCGGGGGGGTGTCGGGGGCCGTTTGGCAAGCCGCCGCGAGAAGGAGGGACCCCAGCAGGAGCGGGAGAACGCGCGACGGGCGGGAGGCCAGGCGGGCCACCCCGCCGGGGGGGGAGCGGTCGGCCCTCATTCCAGGCCGATCCATCCGGCGAGTTCCCGCGAGAGCTCCGCCTGCCGTTCCGGGGGGGGCGTGGCGACCGGGAGGGAAAAGACCTGGCCGCTGCGGCGGTGCAGCCAGGAGGCCCGGCCCTCGCCGGCCGGGGTCTCCCGCGGCCGGAGGACCCGTTTTCGCTCCAAGTGGAGGGCGAGGAAGTAGTGGAGTTCGCGCAGGTTGTGGGCAGCGGCCTCCCCCGGATCCCCGGTCGTCTCCTCCCGGGCGGCGAGATCGAGGAAGAGATCCTCGGCGGACTGGACCGCGGCCCGGGCCCGTTCCCTCTCCTCCGCGCGGGAGTGGTAGGTGCGCCACCACTGGGCGATGACCGTCTCCCCCTCCGCGCCCATGTCCTCGTCCGGGTGCAGGTCCCGGCGGACCAGCTGGCCGGAGCCGTCCCGGCAGAGAAGGGAGCGGACCTTCTGACCCTCGGCAAAGGGGCGCTCGCTCAGCGAGGATTGGCGGGCGCCGCGGTGGACATTCCATTCGTGCATGGGTGAGACGCGCTCCCCGGGGGGGAGGGCGCGGGTCTTTTTCCGTGACCGTTCCCCGCCTGACGACCAAAAAAAGCGAACATGAGCAGCCGTTGGATCGCGATCGGGGATGTGCACGGCTGCGCCGACGAGCTCGAGGACCTTCTCGCCCTCCTTTCCCCGGTGGAGGGGGATCGCGTCGTCCTCCTCGGGGATCTCGTGAACCGCGGTCCCGCCAGCCACCGGGTCGTCCAGCTCGCCCGCCGGGAGGGCTTTCTCGGGCTGATGGGCAACCACGAGCACCGACTCCTCGCCTACCGCCGGGATCCCCGGGAAGACCTGCTCAAGCGCTACGACTACGCGACCCTCGGGCAGCTCACCGAGGAAGACTGGGCGTACCTCGGCACCCTGCGCGCGACCCTCGAGCCCCCCGTGGGCCCGTTTGTCCTCGTGCACGGCGGCTTCCTCCCCGGCATTCCCTGGCGGGAGCAATCGCTCGAGCAGGTCTGCCGGACCAAGTGGGTCCACCCGCCGGGGGCACCCGAGGGGGCGGATCCCGTGCATTGGTCGGACTTGTGGAGAGGCCCGGAGAGGGTCCTCTACGGGCACACCCCCGGGCCCGAGGTGCGGGTGAGCGCCCACGCCCTCGGCCTGGATACCGCCTGTGTCTACGGCGGCAAGCTCACCGCCTGTCTCCTCCCGGGGATGGAGCTCGTGCAAGTGCCCGCCCGGCGGTGCTACGTCGCCTGACTCAGGAGTTCTTTGGGGGGATCGCCGCGCCGGTGGCACCGATCCCGTCGAGGAGGGCGGCGGCCCGCCCGAAGCGCAGGTTGCAGAGCGAGTGGTGGTAGCGCTCCGTGCGGGTGGCCTCACTGAGCGCCTCGAGAATGAGCAGGGCGACCGGGAGGATGTCGGCGCGCGCCTCCGGCAGCCCCGGGATCCGGGCGCGCTCGGCGAGGGACAGCTCCGCCAGCCGGCGGGACCACGCGCGGATGTCCCCGGCGGTGAGGAAGGGGGAGCGCTCGAGGAGTCCGCAGCCCTCCTCCGTGGCGAGGAGCAGGCGGAGCACGGTGAAGGCCCCGCCCGTTCCCCAGTGGAGGCTGGTACGGTTCGGCTGTGGTTCCGGCAGCTGGCCGCGGAAGACCTCCCGGCAGTAGTCGAGGATGCCCTCGCGCACGGGCCGGGGCATGGCTTCCTCCGGTCGGGTGTGGAAGCGCTCGAGGAGGCGGACGGCCCCGAGGTTGAAGCTGACCACCCGGACGATCCGTTGGCCGTCGCCCTCCACCTGCTCGAGGCTGCCGCCCCCGAGATCGCTGAGGGTAAAGGGTCGGCCCGGTTCCCAGTCGGGCTCCTCCTCCAGCCCGCGCGCGATCGCCCGGGCTTCCTCCTCTCCCTCGAGGATGACCGGGCGCTGCCCGGTCGCCCGTTCGATCCGGTCCTGGAATTCGGTCCGGTTGGCGGCGTCGCGAAACGCGCTCGTGGCCACCGTTTCCACGCGGTCGGGCTGGAAGCGGTCGACCGAGGCGTGGAGTTGCCGCAGGGCCCCGATGGCCTCCTCCATGGCCCCCTCGGTGAAGCGGGGCGGGTCCTCCGCGTAGAAGCCGCGGGTGATCCGGCACTCCACGCTCTCGTCGGCGAGCACGCGGGTGCCGGTGCCCGTCCCCGCGAGGACGAGCGCCTTCAGGCTGTTGCTGCCCAGCTCGAGAACGGCGGTGCGTGGTTGGGAGCGGGAATCGTTCACAGGCGAAAGGATTCCGGGGCGAGGAGGACAACATACTCGCCCTTGCGGGCCTGGGCGAGAACGGAGTCGCGCACTTCCGCGGCGGGCCCGACGGCGTAGGACTCGTGCCGCTTGGTCATCTCCCGGGCGACCGCGAGCACCCGCTCCGCGCCGAGAACCTCGACGCATTCACTGAGGAGTTTCTCGATCCGGTGGACCGATTCGTAGAGGACGATCGTGGCGGGGAAGGCGCGGTGCTCCCCGAGGAACCTCCGCCGGGCGGCGGAGCGAGGGGGCAGGAAACCGACGAAGTAGAAGCGGTCGGTAGGCAGCCCGGACACCGCGAGGGCCGCGGTGAGGGCGGAGGGCCCAGGCACGGGCAGGACGGGCAGGCCGGCGCGGCGACAGGCCCGCACGACCCGGAAGCCCGGGTCGCTCAGGGTGGGGGTGCCGGCGTCGGCCACCAGCGCGACCCGCAGCCCCGATTCCAGCTCGGCGAGGATTCCGGGGAGGCGGGCGCTCTCGTTGCCTTCGTGGCAGGAGAGCAGCCGCCCTCCCGGCTCGATGCCGGCGCTGCGCAGCAGCCGGGCGCAGACCCGGGTATCTTCGCAGAGGATGCGGTCGGCGGCGGCGAGGACGCGGCGGGCCCGCTCCGTCCAGTCGCCGAGGTTGCCGAGGGGGGTGGACACGACGGCGAGGGTCCCCGGGGGAGGCAGGCCGTCCGCATCCGGGGGGCGGCCTGCGGAGTCGGGCGTGTCCACGGTGGCCGGCGGAGGCGGGGGCTCAGAATCCGGCGCCCATGTCCGGGCCCTGTTTTTCCCAGTCCGCCGGGCGCGACCAGGGCACGGTGGATTCATCCGGGCTGATGCCGGCGCAACCGGCGAGGAGGGCGAGGAGGCTACCGAGGAGGAGGAGGGAGCGGAGTCGGTGGAGGGTCATCGTTGGAGAGTGAGGACGGAGCCTTCGCGGAGGCGAAGGCGCGAGTCGTGCGGTGAGCCCGGAGTGGAGTCCGGACCCCGTTCGAGGAGGAGATAGCGCGGTTGGCTCAGGCGCAAGCGCAGGCGGGCGACCGGTTCGCCGTCCTCCACCAGGGTGAGGACCGTGCCGGTGGGGAGGGTCGGTCCCGGCGGGCGCCGCAGGACGACCCGGCCGCGCTCGGCGTCGACCCGGACCACTTCCACGCGGGGGCCGGTGCCGGCGGCAGCGGGAGGTTCGGTATCCGCGGGCACCCCCCGGGTCCCCGGCAGCGCCACCTGTTCGAGGCGGGTGCGCAGGTCGGCCGTTTCGCGCTGGGAGGCCAGCAAGTCCTCGCGGAGGCGGGTGATCTCGTCGTTCAGGGCAATCCGCGCGCGGCGTTCCTCCTCGACCTCGGCGCTGACCTCGGCGGTGCGACTCGCGGCTTCCTCCGCCCGGCGCTCTGCCTCGGCGAGACCCTGCCGGGCCGCGCGCAGTTCCTGGCGGAGGGTGCGGGCGCTTTCCTCGGCGGTGTCCAGGCCTTGGCGAAGGGTACGGTTGTCGGCCTCGAGTCGCTCCGCCGCCTCGCGCCGGCGAGCGAGTTCCTCCCGGCCCTCGCCGAGTTCGGCGAGGCTCTCGCGCAGGACCGCGGGGATGCCGGTGTCGCCGGGAAGGTCCAGTTGCTCGCGGCCCTCCGCGGCGGATTCCCGCAGCGCCTGGAGGGCGGGCCGCTTCGCGAACCAGAGGCCGAGGAGTCCCACGAGGAGCGCGAGGGTGAGCAGGCGCAGGAGGAGGGAGAGCGTGGCCATGCGCTGATCGCTCCCGGTCTCAGCTCCGCCCGGCGGTCCTCCCGGGGCCCGCCTCCGGCCGGGGCCGGGAGGGGACGGTGGTGTGGGTGTGGTGGCGGGTCCAGTCCATGAGCCCGGTCCGCGTGGTTGGGGAGGCTAGAGGTCGGCGTCGGTCACCGCGCCGCGGGAGGCGGAGGAGACCAGCCGGGCGTACTTGGCGAGGGTGCCCCGGGTCTCCGCGGGAGGCCGGGGGCTCCAGCGGGCCCGCCGGGCCGCGAGTTCCTCCTCGGGGACTTCCAGCCGGATTTCGTCCGCGGAGGCATCGATGGTGATGGGGTCGCCGTTCTCCACGAGGGCGATGAGTCCGCCGGCGGCGGCCTCCGGGGAGACATGGCCCACCACGAAGCCGTGGCTCCCGCCGGAGAAGCGGCCGTCGGTGATGAGGGCGACTTCCTTGCCGAGCCCGCGGCCCATCACCGCGGAAGTGGGCCCGAGCATCTCCCGCATGCCGGGTCCCCCGCGTGGGCCCTCGTAACGGACGACGATGACATCGCCGGTCTTCACCTCGCCGTCGAGAATCCCGCGGAGGGCGTCCTCCTCGGCGTCGTAGACGACCGCCTTGCCCTCGAAGCGGAGGCCCTCCTTGCCGGAGATCTTGGCGACGGCCCCGTCCTCGGCGAGATTGCCGCGGAGGATGCGGAGGTGGCTCTCGGTCTTGAGGGGGCGATCGACCGGGTAGACGACGTCCTGGTCCTCCGGGTAGGGCTCCACCCCCTCGAGGTTCCCGGCCATGGTCTTGCCGGTCACCGTGAGGCAGTCGCCGTGCAGCAGGCCGGCGTCGAGAAGCATGCGGAGCAGCGGGCTGAGCCCGCCGATCCGCGAGAAGTGGGCCATGTGGTACTTCCCGCTCGGCTTGAGGTCGCAGAGGACGGGCACCTTCTGGCCGATCCGGGTGAAGTCGTCGATGGCGAGGGGAACGCCGGCGGCGTGGGCCATGGCGAGGAGGTGGAGGACGGCGTTGGTGGATCCCCCGAGGGCGATGACCACGGTGATGGCGTTCTCGAAGGCCTCGCGGGTCATGATGTCGCGGGGCCGGAGGCCGGTCTCCAGCATGCGAAGGACGGCCTCACCGGCCCGGCGGCAGTCCTCGCGCTTGTCCTTGCTCACGGCGAGCTGGGCGGAGCTGTTCGGCAAGCTCATCCCGAGGGCCTCGATGGCGCTGGCCATGGTGTTGGCGGTGTACATGCCCCCGCAGCTGCCGGCTCCGGGGATCGCGCAGGACTCGATCTCCTTGAGTTCCTTGTCGTCGATCTGGCCGGCCGCCCGCTGGCCGACCGCCTCGAACACGGATACGATGTCCAGCGGCTTGTCCTCGCCCTTGCGGAAGCCCGGCAGGATGGACCCGCCGTAGACGAAGACGGAGGGCCGGTCCAACCGGGCGAGGGCGATCAGGCAGCCCGGCATGTTCTTGTCGCAGCCGCCGATGGCGACGACCCCGTCAAAGCCCTCCGCCCCGGCCACCGTCTCGATGGAGTCGGCAATGACCTCCCGGGAGACCAGGGAGTAGCGCATCCCGCGGGTGCCCATGGAAATGCCGTCGGACACCGTGATCGTACCGAAGGTGAGGGGCTTGCCTCCGTGCTCCTCCACGCCCTCGGCGCTGTGGGAGGCGAGCTCGTCGATGTGCACGTTGCACGGGGTGAGGTTGCTCCAGGTGGAGGCGATGCCGACGATCGGCTTGCGGAAATCCTCATCGTCAAATCCCACGGCGCGGAGCATGGAGCGGTTGGGGGCGCGGTCCGTCCCCTCGGTGACGAGGGAGGAGTAGGTGCGGGCGTCGTCAGTGGCCATGGCCGGAGAATGGCCGCCGGTGTTCCTGCCGGCAAGGAAATCAGGGCGCGGGGAGAGGCCGGGCCGTGCGGGGAGACTTCTAGGATTGTACCCTCGGTAGGCGCCACCTATGGCTGTCCGCCGTGAACGATGGTTCGCTCGCAGAGAACCTCGAGGCCCTGCTCCTCTCCACGGGAGACTGTCTCCGGACCGCGGACCTGCAACGGGCGCTCCGCGAGGCCCGCGAGCGGGTGGCGGCCGAGCGTGCGGAAAAGGAGGGAGACGCGGCTCCGGCGGAGGGCGAGCTGCCCCCGGAGCCGCCGGGCCGGGAGGAGCTGGAGAGCGCCCTCGCCGCGCTCGGGGAGCGATGGCAGCGGGAGGATCGGCCGTACGAGCTGGGCCGCGGTCCGGAGGGCTTCCAGGTGGTGCTGCGCGGCCGCTTCGCGCCGGTGATCCGGGCCCTCCGCCGGGAACCACCGCCGGCCCGCCTCTCCCGGGCGGCCCTCGAGACGCTCGCCATCGTGGCCTACCGCCAGCCGGTCACCCGGGCGGAAATGGAGCGGATCCGCGGGGTGTCCGTGGACTCCGCGCTCGGCAAGCTGCAGGAGCACGGGCTGGTGGACGCGGCCGGCCGGGCGGACTTGCCGGGGCGGCCGGTGGTCTACGCCACGACGGATCGGTTCCTCGAGCTCTGCGGGATCGGCTCGCTGGAGGAACTGCCCGCCTCGGACGTGCTCACGCCGGCCCAGCTGGACGAGTGGGTGCGCGAGGGGGAGGGGCCGGAGGAGTTGCCCGACACCGGGATGATGGGGCTGGCCCCGGGCGAGGAGGAGGCCGCTCCCGGGAACGGGCGGGCCGAGCCGGTGGCCCCGGCGGGGGAGGGGGGAGCGTGAGCGAGTCCCTCGAGGAGTTGCGGGCCCGCATCGACGGCTTGGACGCCTCCCTCGTCCGGATCCTCAACGAGAGGGTCGAGCTGGCCGCCCGCATCGGGGAGGCGAAGGCGCGCGAGGATCTCCCGGTGGTCGATCCGGCCCGCGAAGAGGAGGTGCTGCAGCGCTCCGCGGAGAGGAACGAGGGCCCGTTCCCCGGGGCGGCCCTCCGCCGCATCTTCCGGGAAATCATTTCCGCCTCCGTCCGGCTGCAGCGGGCGGTCTCGGTCGCCTTTCTCGGGCCGGAGGCCACCTTCACCCACCAGGCGGCCCTCGAGGTGTTCGGCTCCAGTGCCGATTTCCACGCCTACCGGACCATCCGCGACCTCCTCCGCGCCGTCGAGTCGGGCGGGGTCGACTACGGGGTGGTCCCGGTGGAGAACTCCATCCAGGGCTCCGTCTACGATACCCTCGACGGGCTGGTCGGCGCGCCCCTGCGGATCCTCTCCGAGCACTACCTCGCCATCGAGCACTGCCTGCTCGCGGGCTGTTCCCGGGAGGAAATCCGGCGGGTCTACTCGCGGGACCAGGCCCTCGGCCAGTGCCAGGGTTGGCTCTCCCGGAACCTGCCGGAGGCCGAGCAGGTCGAGACCCAGAGCACCGCCCGGGCGGTGGAGATCGCCGCCGGGGAATCCGGCGCGGCGGCGATCGCCAGCCGGCTGGCGGCGGCCGCCTTCGGGCTGGCGGTCCTCGAGCGCGGCATCCAGGACCAGCGCCGCAACCACACCCGTTTTCTCGTGGTGACCCGCCCGGAGAACCAGCCCCCCGGCGACGGGCGCGGCCGGGAGGGCAAGACGAGCCTGGTCCTCTCCGTGCCGGACCGTCCCGGCTCGCTCCGCGAGGTGCTCCAGCCCTTCGACGAGTACGGCATCAACCTGAGCCGGCTGGAGTCGCGGCCCTCCCGGCTCCGCCCCTGGGACTATCTTTTCTTCGTCGAGTTCCGCGGGCACGAGGACGACCCGACCGTCGCCGGCGTGCTCGCCCAGCTGCGCGCCGCGTGCCCCTTCCTTCAAGTGCTCGGCTCCTACCCCGTCGCTCCCGGCCTTGACGGAGCGGGCGGTCCGGCCGATCGTCCTCGCTAACCCGCGCCCCCTTCACGCATGGCCCTTTTTTCCACCCGTCGCCTCGCCACCAGTCCCATCGCCCAGCGCTGTGCGGAGGATTCGGTGACCAAGCTCCGGCTGAAGTACGCCCCGTACTACCACACCTTCGACCGGCAGGAGGGCACCCGGGTGTGGAAGGACGGGAGGCAGTACCTCATGCTCTCGAGCAACGACTACCTCGGGCTCGGGAACCACCCGCGGGTGGTCGCCGCGGGGGAGGAGGCCCTGCGCAAGTGGGGCAGTGGCACCACGGGTGCCCGCCTCGCCAACGGCAGCCGCGCCTACCACCGGGAGCTGGAGGAGACCCTCGCCGACTTCCTCGGGAAGGAGGCCTGCCATGTGCACGCCGCCGGGTACCTCTCCTGCATGTCGGCGGTGGCCACCTTCGTGGAGCGGGGCGACCTCGTGCTGGTCGACAAGAACGTGCACTCCTCGCTCTGGTCCGGCATCAAGATCAGCGGGGCCCACGCCGAGCGCTTTCTCCACAATGATCCGGAAAGCCTTCGGGAGGTGCTCGCCCTCGAGGATCCGGCGCGGGCCAAGCTGCTGCTCTTCGAGGGGGTCTACTCCATGGAGGGGCACGTCGCCCGGTTGCCGGAGTTGCTCGAGGTTGCCTCCGAGCACTCCCTCTTCACGGTGATGGACGACGCCCACGGGCTCGGCGTGCTCGGGCGGGAGGGGAGGGGCACCGCCTCCTCCTTCGGCTGCGCGGACGAGGTGGACATCATCTCCGGGAGCTTTTCGAAGGCGCTCTCCAGCACCGGGGGGTTCGTGGCCGGGTCGCGCACCCTCATCGACTACCTGCGCACGCACTCGAAGCAGACGATCTTCAGCGCGGCGATCGCCCCGGCCCCGGCGGCCTGCGCGCTCGAGGCCCTGCGGGTACTCCGCGAGGAGCCCGAGCACCTCGAGCGGCTCTGGAAGAACACCCGCCGCTACCAGGCGATCCTCCGGAATCTCGGGCTGGATACCTGGGAGAGCCAGACCCCGGCCGTCCCGATCGTGCTCGGCACGAAGGAAAAGGCCTACTCGTTCTGGAAGCAGCTTCTCCAGCAGGGAGTCTTCACGGTGATGTCGGTGGCCCCGGGGGTGCCGCCCGGCAAGGACCTCGTGCGCACGGCGGTCTCCGCCCGCCATACCGACGAGGACCTCGACCGGATTGGGGAGGCGCTCACCGTGGCCGCGCGGAAGGCCTGAGAATGCCGGCCGCTCCGCTGTTGCCTTCCTGTGGGCCCGCTTCCAACCTCCGTCCCTTCATGAGCTGGCGCATCCTCTCGTACGTGTTCCTTCTCGGGCTCGCCGGCCTGCTGTTTCCGCTGAGCGCCCAGGAGGGAACGGCGGAGGGGGAGAGGCGCATGGTCCGGACGATCGAGATCATCTACCAGGGCTATCCCTCGGTCAGCGAGAGCCTGATCCGGGACAACATCCAGCTGCGCCCGGGCCAGCCCTTCGACCAGGCCATGCTCGACCGGTCCATCCGGTCCCTCTACCGGACGAACTTCTTCGACCAGATCGACGCCCGGGTGCGCGAGGTGGGCGCGAACGAGGTCGACGTCATCTTCAATGTCCTCACCAAGTACCGGCTGACCTCGATCACCTTCGAGGGGAACGAGAAGTTCTCGGACAACCGCCTGCAGAAGGAGATCGAGCTGGAGACCGGGGACTTCATCGACGCCTTCGAGATCGACCGGGCGGCGGACACCCTCCTCAGCTTCTACCTGAAGAAGGGCTTCTCGAACGCGGAGGTCGATTTCGCGATCGAGCGCAACGACGAGACCGGGCAGGGGGCGGTCGTCTTCCGCATCGACGCGGGCGAGCGCATCCGCATCGGGCGGATCCGTTTCGAGGGGGTGGAGGGCTTCTCGGCCCGCAAGCTGCGCTCCCAGATCGACAGTTCCCAGCGCAAGTGGTGGATCTCCTGGTTGGACGGGAGCGGTCGGTTCGACGCTGACAATCTCGCCTTGGACCGGGAGGACCTGCTCACCTTCTTCCGGAACGAGGGCTTCCTCGATGTGGAGGTGCCCGAGTCGGAGGTCGAGGTGGAGTACCGCAAGCCGAATGTCGTCGACCTCACCTTCCGCGTGGATCTCGGCCGCCAGTACTCGGTGGGCACGGTCTCGGTGAGCGGGAACACGATTTTCCCGGCGGAGGAAATCCTCGATGCGGCCGGGATCCGGTCCGGCCAGGTCTTTTCCCCGGAAAAGGTCGGCGAGGCCGCCGAGGCAATCCGCCTCTTCTACGGGGAGAAGGGCTACCTGGAGACCCGGGTGTTCCCGGAGCGCCGGCCGAACCTCGAGACGGGGGCGATCGACCTGAATTTCGCGATCCGGGAGAGCGGGAGATTCGAGGTGCAGTCGGTGAACATCGACGGGAACACCAAGACGAAGAGCATCGTGATCATCCGGGAGATTTCCCTGCGCCCCGGGGAAACCTTCGACCTGCGCAAGATGCGGGCGAGCCAGACCCGCCTCCGCAACACCCAGTTCTTCGAGTCGGTCGAGCTGCGGCCGGCCCCGACCAACGTGCCGGACCGGCGCGACCTGAACGTGCTCGTACAGGAGGCCCCCACGGGCTCGATCTCCTTCGGGGCGGGCTTCAGCTCGGTGGAGAGCCTCATCTTCTTTGCGGAGGTCTCCCAGTCGAACTTCGACCTCTTCAACTGGCGCTCCTTCTTCCAGGGGGACGGCCAGAAGTTCCGCCTGCGCGCCGCCATCGGTTCGCAGAGCAACGAGATCGTCCTCACCTTCGAGGAGCCCTGGCTCTTCAACCAGAGGCTCGCCCTCGGGCTGGAGGTCTTCCGCCGGCAGACGGACTTCCAGAGCTCGGATTACAACGAGCTGCGCACGGGTTTCTCCGTCTACCTGCGCAAGCGGCTCTTTGAGCTCGTCGAGGGCCGTCTCAAGTACCAGCTGGAGGATGTCGACATTTTCGATGTGGACGACGACGCCTCCAGCGCGATCAAGGACGAGGAGGGGAACACCACCATCTCCCTCGTCGGCCTGGCCTTCCTCCGGGACACCCGGGACGACCTTCTCCTCACCCGGCGGGGCAACCGGGTGAACCTCGACAACGAGGTGGCCGGGGGGGTCTTCGGGGGGGATGTGGACTACCTGAAGAACGACCTGCGCACCTCCCAGTTCTTCCCGACCTTCGAGTTCCTCAACCAGGGCGTCGCCTTCTTCGGGCGCACCGGCGTGCTCACCCCCTACGACGACAGCGACGTACCCTTCTTCAACCGGTTCTTCCTCGGGGGCCCCAACAACATGCGGGGATTCCCCTACCGGAAGGTCGGCCCGGTGGATGAGAACAACGAGCCCATCGGCGGGAAAACCTACGGCTACCTCTCCGCCGAGTACCTCGTGCAGCTCCTCCAGCCTCTCGAATTCGTCCTCTTCTACGATTGGGGCTTCCTCAATGAGGATGAGTGGGACTACGACTTCTCCAGCTACAATGACGACTGGGGTTTCGGCTTCCGCATCCTCATCCTCGGCGCGCCCCTGCGGCTCGACTTCGGGTTCCCCATCACCGCGGAGGACTACAACGACGAGGGCACCCAGTTCAATTTTTCCTTTGGAACCCGGTTCTAGCCGCCCTAAGGTCCGGCCCTGTCTGATCGTCCCCCCCCTCCTATGACAACTCCCATGAAACGCAGGCTCTCCTCCCTCCTGATCCTCCTCAGCGCGCTCCCCCTCGCCCTGCAAGCCCAGGAGACGCCCTCCATCGCCGTGGTCGACCTCCAGCAGGTCCTCGAGAACTACGACCAGGCCCAGCAGGCCGACACCGAGTTGCGCCAGCAACAGCAGCGGGTCGACGCGGAGTTGCAGCCGATCGTCGAGTCGATCGAGGCCCTCCGCCAGGACCGGCAGGAGCTGATCGGCCGGATCAACAGCCCCTCGATCTCCGAGCAGGGCCAGCAGGAGGCGCGCACCCAGCTCCAGGAGCTCGAGGCCGAGCTCCAGCAGGCGGCCGCGCAGTTTCAGCAGCTGCGGGACGAGGCCCGCCAGACGCTCGGCCAGCGCCGGAACAACATGCTCTCCATGATGCTCGACGATATCCGGGGTGCCTCCTCCGAGGTCGCCCGGCAGCAGGGGGTCGACCTCGTCCTGAACGCCCAGGCGGAGATCGTCCTCTACTCCGCCGACAATCTCGACCTCACCCAGAGGGTCATCGACGAGCTGAACAACGGCGGCGATTGATCCGCTGCCTCCCCCTCCGGGACCCCCTCGACCCCCCCTCCGTTCCGGCTCCCCCCCGATCCTGAATGAGGTTCTCCCTGCCCTTCCCTCTTCTCCTCGAGGTGATCGGCGAGGCCTCGGTGAGTGGCGAGTGGGAGGGCGAGCTCACCGGGATCGCCGACCTCCGCGAGGCCGGCCCGGGGGAACTCAGCTTCCTCGGCAACGAGCGCTACGAGGCCGAGGCCCGCTCCAGCCGGGCCTCGGTGCTCCTCCTCCCGGAAAATTTCTCCGGGGACCCGGCGCCCGGGCAGGTCTTTGTGCGGGTGCCCAACCCCTCCCTGGCCCTCGGGCGATTCTGCGCGGAGGTCGAGCGGCGCTTCTGGCCGCGCCCGGAGGCGGGCATCCACCCGACGGCGGTCATTGATCGCGATGCCGTGGTGGCGGAGACCGCCTCCGTGGGCCCCTACTGCCTGGTCTCCGCGGGTGCCCGGGTGGGCCGTGGGGCCGTCCTCCGCTCGCACGTCTTCCTCGGGCCGGGGGCGAGTGTCGGCGAGGACTCCCGGGTGGCCTCCCAGGTGACGATCGGCGAATTCTGCGAGGTCGGGGCCCATTGCGTCCTCGAGTCGGGGGTGGTCCTCGGCTCGGAGGGCTTTGGCTACGAGACGACCGGCGGCGTCCACCAGAAGCTTCCCCAGATCGGCCGCGTGGTTCTCGGCGACCGGGTCGAGGTCGGGGCGAACACCACCCTCGACCGCGCCCGCTTCGGCGAGACCAGCGTGGGGGAGGGCACCAAGATCGACAACCTCGTCCAGATCGGGCACAACGTTCGGATCGGATCCCATTGCCTGATCGTGGCCCAGGTCGGGATCAGCGGGAGCACCATCGTGGAGGATCAGGTGATCATTGGCGGGCAGACGGGTCTGGTCGGCCACATCCATATCGGGAAGGGCGTGCGCATCGGTGCGCAGAGCGGGGTGTCCAAGTCGGTCCCGGCCGGCCAGTTCGTGCGGGGAGTCCCTGCCATGGAGGCCTGGGCCCACCAGCGTTTGCTTGCCCTGCAGCGCCGTCTTCCCCAGCTTTTCGCCAAGGTGGAAGGTGAGCGCGAGAGAGCGGATCGCAGTCCGGAGGCAAGGGTCTCCGCCGAGTCCGGTGGCGGTCGCCCCGGGGAGTTCTCCCGCGGATGAAGGGTCCCCAGCTCAAGCTCTTCTCCGGTAGCTCGAACCCCGAGCTCGTCCGCAAGATCGCCGACGGGATCGGCATCCCCACCGGGGAGGTCGTGGTGAACAGCTTCCCCGACGGGGAGACCTTCGTCCGCTACAATGAGAACATCCGCGGCGACGATGTCTTCATCGTGCAGAGCACCTCGGCTCCGGCAAACCACCACATCATGGAGCTGCTCATCATGATTGACGCGGCCCGCCGGGCCTCCGCCAGCCGGATCACCGCGGTCATTCCCTTCTACGGATACGCCCGCCAGGACCGGAAGGACCAGCCCCGCGTCCCCATCACTTCGAAGCTGGTGGCCAACCTCCTCGTCGCCTCCGGGGCCAACCGGATCCTCACCATGGATCTGCACGCCCAGCAGATCCAGGGCTTCTTCGACATCCCCGTCGATC
This sequence comes from uncultured Opitutia bacterium, assembly GCA_913056175.1. Classification (GTDB taxonomy): domain Bacteria; phylum Verrucomicrobiota; class Verrucomicrobiia; order Opitutales; family Puniceicoccaceae; genus CAJXLM01. The sequence goes on from CAJXLM010000027.1 coordinate 26,748, forward strand.
ACCTCTACGCCTCGCCGGTGGTCTACGACTACCTCCGCTCCCTCTCCACGGAAAACCTCACCGTGATCTCCCCCGATGTCGGGGGCATGAAGATGGCGGCGGCGTACGCCGACTTGCTGGGCTGTCCGCTCGGCTTCTGTGCCAAGCGCCGCCTCAGCGCCGATACGGTGGAGGCGCACAGTGTGGTCGGCGATGTCCGCGACTGTGATGTCCTCATCGTCGACGACATGACGGAGACCGCGGGCACCCTCGTGGCCGCCTCCAAGCTCCTCCGCGAGCGCGGGGCCCGCCGGATCTTCGCCGCCGTTAGCCATGGCACGATCAACAAGATCGGGATCGCCCGCCTCCGCGAGAGCCCCGTCGACGAGCTCATCACCACGGACACCACCCGTGTCGACGCGGATGACCTCCCGGTGACGGTGCTCAGCGTGGCCCCCATTCTCGGCGAGGCCATCAAGCGGATCCACGGGAATTCCAGCGTTACCAGCCTTTTCCAGATCAAGGGATACTGAGCTCCCGCGGCTCCCGGCTCTCCTTCCTCCCCCATGTCCCGGTACTTCTGGATCTCCGGCTGGGCCCTCGGGCTCCTCGCCGCCTTCGCGGTCGGCCGTTGGACCGAGGCGCAGAAGGCGCCGGAGCCGCCTCCCCCGCGTGCGGAGGCGCCCACCGCCCTGGTCCCGGGAGAGCGGGAAAGATCGCCGGCCAGCCTTCCGGGGGAGGCCGGGGGCCCGTCGGTTCTCCCGGGCCTCACCGCGGGGGAAGGGCGGGCTTCCTGGCTGCCCTTCCCGCCGGAGTCCCCGCGGGACTGGGAGGAGGCCCGCCGCCTGGGGGGATTGCTGGAGCCCGATGCGGCCCTCCAGGCGGCCGGGGAGTGGCTCACCCTTCCCCCGAGCCGCCGCCGGGACGAAGTGCTCGGGGAGCTTCTCGCCCGGGCCGCCCTTGCCGACCCGGAGGCCGCGCTGGGCTTCGCCGCCCGCCTGGTTTCCCCGGCCTCCCGGGAAAGCCTGCGCCGCTCCATCCTGCGGGCCTGGGCGAGCCGCCAGCCGGAGGTGGCCCGGGAGTGGATGGAGGAAACGCGGGGGACCCTGCCCTCCTTTCTCCGGGCGCGCCGCTACGCGGCATGGCTGGAGGGTTGGGCCGAGCGGGACCCCACCGCCGCCCTCGACGGGGCGCTCGCCTTCCCGGTGGAGAACCGTTCCGAGGGCTGGATGCAGCGCCGGGCGGTCGCCAGGCTCGTCGAGGCGGAGGTGGAAGCGGGCCGGGTGGATCCGGTGCTCGCCACTCTCGCTGCCTGGCCGGAAGGGGAGGCCCGCCGGGCCGCCCTCGAGGCCCTCTACGGCACCTGGGTACGGCGCGACCCGGAGGCGGCCCTCGCGCACTGGGAATCCCGGGCCCGCGCCGGGGAAGAGGGGGGCGGGGAGCTCGCCGCGGGCCTGGTGAGGGAATGGACGGAGGCCGACCCGGCGGCGGCCGCGGCGTTCGTGCGCTCCCTCGGTCCCGCGGATCCGGCCTACGAGGCGGCCGTCTCCTCCCTGGTGGAGCGGTGGTCGCGCTACGAGGTGGAGGGTCCGGCCGAGTGGCTGAACGGCGAACCTCCCACCCCCAAGACGGACCGGGCCGTGGCCGTCTACAGCGTGCGCGCCGCCCGCGAGGATCCGGCCGCGGCGATGTCCTGGGCGGAGTCAATCGAGGACGAGGAACTGCGCACCGGGGCCCGGCAGCGGGTCGCCCAGGCCTGGCGGGAGCGGGATGAGCAGGGATTCGAGCGGTACCTCGAGCAGAGCGGGCTCGACGAGGAAACCCGGGCCACTCTCCGGAACCCGCCGGGCCGTGGCTGGAGCGAATTTCATCGTTTTCATCAGTAGGGGTCTTCCTTCTTGCTGGCGGGGTGGGCCTGTCGGTCCCCCGCCTCCCTCTCCCCAGCCCCGAGCCCAGAATTTCCCATGAGTGAAGAAACCCTTTCCGATGTCGGCCTGATCGGCCTCGCTGTCATGGGCCAGAACTTTGCCCTGAACATGGCGGACCACGGCTACCGCGTCTCCGTCTACAACCGCACGACCGAGCGGACGCAGGCGTTCGTGCGCGATCATCCGGCGACCCCGGGGGGTCTCTTCGGCGCCGAGGATCTCGAGGGCTTCGTCCAGTCGATCCAGCCGCCTCGCCGGATCGTCCTCCTCGTGCAGGCGGGTGCAGGCACGGATGCCGTCCTCGGCGAACTGTGCCCGCTTCTCGACAGCGGGGATATCGTCATCGACGGGGGCAACGCGCTCTGGACGGACACGATCCGCCGGGAGAAGGACCTCGCCGCCCGCGGTCTCCTCTTCCTTGGCAGCGGGGTGTCCGGGGGCGAGGAGGGCGCCCGCTTCGGTCCCTCCCTGATGCCGGGGGGCGATCCGGCGGCCTACGAGCAGGTGCGGCCGGTCTGGGAGGCGATCGCCGCCAAGGTGGACGCGGAGACGGGGCGGCCGCTGCTGGGCGCCGAGCCGGGCCGGCCGGTCGAGGGTGGGGTTCCCTGTGCCGCCTACATCGGCCCGAACGGGGCCGGCCACTACGTGAAGATGGTCCACAACGGGATCGAGTACGGGGACATGCAGCTGATCTGCGAGGCCTACGACCTCCTCCGCAAACTTCTCGGGATGTCCGCCGAGCAGATCGGCGAGGTCTTTGCGGAGTGGAACGAGGGCGACCTCGACTCCTTCCTCGTCGAGATCACCGCGGAGGTCCTCCGCCAGAAGGATCCGGTCAGTGGCGATGCCTTTGTCGACCGCGTCCTCGACGCGGCCGGCCAGAAGGGGACCGGCAAGTGGACGAGCATGAACGCGCTCGAGCTGGGCTCGCCCGCCGCCACCATCGCCGAGGCGGTCTTCGCCCGCTGTGTCAGCGCCCGGGTGGAGGAGCGGCAGGCTGCCGAGCCGGTCCTGCCCGGCCCGGACGCGCTCCCCTCGCCGGACCCCCAAGCCTTCATCCCGGCCGTCCGCGAGGCCCTCTACTGCTCGAAGATCTGTTCCTACGCCCAGGGCTTCCAGCTCCTCATCGACGCGGAGAAGGAGTACGGGTGGAACCTCGACCACGCGGCCATCGCCCGCATCTGGCGGGGGGGATGCATCATCCGGGCGCGTTTCCTCCAGAAGATCACGGAGGCCTTCGAGCGGGACCCGGAGCTGCCCAACCTGCTCCTCGACCCCTACTTCCAGGAGGCCCTCGGCCGGGGCCAGGCCGCGTGGCGGCAGGTGGTCAGCACGGCGATCGAGGCCGGGGTTCCCACCCCGAGCTTCGCCTCGGCCCTCGCCTACTACGACAGCTCCCGGACGACCCGGCTCCCCCAGAATTTGCTCCAGGCCCAGCGCGATTACTTCGGGGCCCACACCTACGAGCGGGTGGATGCCCCGCGCGGCCAGTTCTACCACATCGATTGGCTGCACCCGGAACGGCCCCAGGTCCGGGCCTGACCGCCCGGCATCGGGGCTCCGGGCTCGCGTTGGGCGGCCGGTGGGTGCATCCTTGCGGCCATGGAGGACACCCGCAGCTCCCCGCCGGAGGGCAACTGGCTGGGTCGTCTCCGGCATCGCCTGAAGCTGGAGAATCTCGACAGCTGGCTCCGCGGGGATGCCTCCCACCCGGCGGGCTGGGTGGCCCTCTTCCGGGTCAGCTGGGTGCTCTGGAAGGGTCTCTCCCGGAACAATCTCTTCGCCCAGGCCGCCGCCCTCAGTTACTACACCCTGATCGGGCTGGGGCCCTTCCTCGCTCTCGGGATCATGATCTCGGGCTTCCTCATCCAGGGGGAGGGGGCGGAAAAGGCGCTGGTCGACCGCATCGGGCAGGCCCTCGCCTTCGTGGCGCCTCCGGTCGCCGAGTGGGAGTCCGCCCAGGCAGCCGGCAACGGGGGAACCGATCCCAGCAGCGCCCTCAGCCCGGAGGTGGTCCAGGTGATCGACCAGATTGTCCGGAGCGCCCGTTCCGGGGCGGTCGGGGTGGTCGGTTCGCTGATCCTCATCTACATCGTGATCCGCCTGATCATCTACGTGGAGCGCGCCTTCAACGGGGTCTGGGGGGTCCAGCGGGGCCGCTCGTGGGGCCAGCGGATCATTTCCTACTGGGCCCTCGCCAGCCTCGGCGCCGTCTTCCTGATCACCGCGATCTCCGTCCTCTCCGCCTCCACCCTGATCCGCCGCTTCAACGAGTGGGTCCCGGGGGTCGTCTACGAGGACATCAATTTCTGGGCGGGCCCGCTCCTCGCGACCCTGCTCCTCACCCTCGTCCTTGGAGCCTTCAACCGCTTCTTCCCGAACACTACCGTGCACTGGGGCCCCGCCTTCGTCGGCGGGGTGGTCGGGGCGATCCTCCTCTTTGCCAACCACCAGCTCTCCTTCCTCTACGTCCACAAGGTGATCCGCGAGCAGAGCCTCTACGGATCCGTGGGGATCCTCCCGGTCTTTCTCTTCGGCCTCTACCTCTTCTGGCTGATCCTCCTCTTCTCCTGCCAGGTCACCTACGCGGTCCAGAGCGGGCGCACGCTCGTGCACGAGGACATCTGGAGCCGGGCGAGCCCCCGCACCCGCGAGTCGCTCGCCCTCGCTTCCTTCCTGATGGTGGCCCGCCGCTTCCTCCGCTGCGAGCGGCCGCCCGCCACCACGGAGATCGCGGACGAGCTCGGGGTGCCCGCCCAGTTCGTCAACGATTCCCTCGCCCGCCTCCGGCAGGGCGGTTGGGTGCAGCCGCTCGAACCCGATCCCGACGACCGCAAGGCGGAGATCCGCTACCAGCCGGGTCGACCGCTCGACCGGGTGACGCTCGCCGACTTCCGCGAGGCCTTCCAGCGCTACGGGGACAACAGCGGTGAGGAAGCCCTCGAGAAGGCCGAGCCGCTCCTCGCGACCTACCGGGACGCGCTCCGGATGGAGGGAGATCTCCGCCGCCCGCTCGACGAGTGCCTGCGGGGTGCGGAGCGGCCCGTCCCCGCTGCCGATTGACAACCGCCCGCCGCCCCCGTCAGTAAGACTTCCACATGATCGCCTGGATCCAGAATGTCCTCGAGCGGAAGGGTCGCATCCTCTTCATCCTCCTGCTCGCCGTCGTTATCGTCTCCTTCGTCTTCGTGATCGGGGAGACCCCCGGTTGCGTCGGGACCGAGCCGGGGGCCCAGGCCCGCGACTACTACGGGTACAACCTCAACTCGCCCACGGAGACCAACGGTTTGGTCGAGGAGGTCATCCTCAGCGCGATCCTTTCGACGGGCCGGTTCCCCCAGAGTGAGCGGCAGGTCGAGGAGGGATTCCTCACCCGGGCGGCATTGCTCGACCAGGCGGACCGGCTGGGCATCCCCCCGCCGGATGATGCCGCCCTCCGCAACTACTTGGCGACGCTGCCCTTCTTCCGCGGGGAGGACGGTGCCTTCGACCCGTCCCGCCTCCGCCAGTTCCTCGACAGCACCGGCCTGGAGACCCGCTTCGGGGAGGGAGCCCTCGACCGGACCCTCCAGAGCGACTTCCGCATCGGCAAGGTGCTCGATGTCGTGGAGCAACCCGGGCTCACCCTGCCCCCGGCCGTGGAGAGGGAGGCCCGGCTCCGCCAGGCGCGGTACGACCTGGTGGTGGCCCGCTTCCCGCGGGCGGGATTCTCGCCCGCGGTGGAGGTTCCCGCGGAGGATCTCGAGGTCTTCTTCAGCCAGCGGGTGGAGAACTACCGGATCCCGGAGACCCGCATCCTCGACTTGGTGGTCTTCCCGGCGGAGGCCCAGCTGGCAGCGGTGGGCCAGCCGACCGACGAGGAGTTGCAGGCCTACTGGGAGGCCCACCGCTCGGACTACCAGGAGGAGGCCGCTCCCGGAGAGGCGGGGGCGGACGGGGAAGCGCCCGCGGTCGAGCTCGCCACGGTGCGGTCTGCGGTGGTGGCGGACTGGAGGCAGGCGCAGGCCCGCCAGCGCGCCCGCCGGCAGGCCGAGGAGATGGTCTACCAGCTCTTCGACCGGGACATCGAGAAGGGCTCGGACGCGGTCGCCGCGGAGATCGCCGCCTACGGGGGTGAAACGGTCGAGTCGATCGAGCTGGTGGGCGAGGAGAGCCCCGGCCGACCGGAAATCCCGGATGCGGTCTGGGGCGAGGCCCGGCGGCTCGACGAGCTCCGGTATTTCTCCGATCCCTTCTCCTACGGGGATGGGGCCGGAGTGGTCCTCCTCGAGGATACCCTGCCCTCCCGCATTCCGGAGTTGGCGGAGGTGCATTCGGAGGTCGAGGAAGACTTTCGCGCTGCCGAGACAGAGGCAGCCTTCATCGCCCGGGGCGAGGAGCTGCGGAGCGAGTTGCGGGAGGCGGTCGCCGCCGGCGAGGACTTCCGCACGGCGGCTGAGGCCCTCGGACTCGTGGTGGAGGCGTACGACGGCGTTTCCCGCGACAACCTGCCCGAGTCGCTGGACCTCTCCGTCCTGCCCACGGTGGCCGAGCTGGCGGAGCGGGAGGTGTCCACGATGTCCGTCAACCGCGCCGGCGGTCGCTTTCTCTGGGTCGCCTCCCGGTCGGCCCCGGCGGTGGCGGCGGGGAGCGAGGTCTACGAGCAGGCGGAAGCCCGGCTCGCCGCCGCCTCCGCCCGCCGTTTCACGGGCTCGCTGGTCTCCTCCCTGGTCGAGGCGGGACTGGCCCGGGCGGAGGGCCAGCGACTGGCCGATACCCGCCCCTGAGCCGGATCCGTGGTGAGGCGGCCTGCATCATCCCCGCGCAAGCTGGCGGCGACCGTTCTCCTCATGAGTGCCCTCCTCGCCCTGCTCGGCGGATGCCGCGCCCTCTTTCCCCGCTCCGTCGGTACGGAGGACCGTCTCCGCTCCCTTCCCTCGGAAAACCTCCCCCTCGAGGGGGAAGTGCAAATCTACTGGAACGACTACCTCGTCCCCTACGTGGTCGCCGATTCCAACCGCGACCTCGCCTTCACGCTGGGGTTGTTGCACGGCCACCTCCGCGGGGGGCAGCTGGCCGCCCTTCGCAAGATTTCCCAGGGAAGGATCGCCGAGATGGTCGGTCCGGTGGCCACCGACATCGACGCCGCCCTCCGCCACCTCGACTTCGGCAAGGCCTCCCCGGAGATCGTCGACAGCCTGCCCCCGGACACGGACCGCTGGCTGACGGCCTACGTCGAGGGCATCAACACCGCCTTCGCCCGCGCCCGCCGCCGCCCGCCCGAGGCGGGCCTGCTCGGGCTGAAGATGGAGCCCTTCTCCGTGGCCGATGTCATCACCCTCGGGCGGCTCGCCGGGACGGACGTGAACTGGCTGGCCGCCTTCGACGTGCTCAAGGAGCGCCGCAACGGGGGAGGGGAGGAGGCCTATGAGGCCATCCTGCGCACGGGCATCGAAGCGGTCCCCTCGGTCGACCCGCCCCCGGGGGTGCCCTCGGCCCGCCGGGACGGCGGTGACCCCGCTCCGCCCACCGCCCGGCAGGAGCAGGCTCTGCAGGCCCTCGCCTCCCTCCTCCGCGGCTGGAGCCGGAGCGGCAGCAACACCGTCGCCCTCGCCCCCTCCCGGTCCGCCGACGGTGCCGCCCTCATCGCCAACGACCCACACCTCGGCCAGCGGCTCCCGAATTTCTGGATGCTGGTGGGCATGGACTCGCCGGACTACCACGCGGTCGGCATGATGATCCCGGGCCTCCCTTTCCTCGCCCTCGGCCGGAACGAGGGGATCGCCTGGGGGGGCACGAACCTGCGGGCGGCCAGTAGCGATTTCGTGGACGCCGGGGACCTCGCGGTCGTCGCCGAGCGCGAGGAGCGCATCCGTGTGCGCTTCTGGAAGGACCGCACGGTCACTGTCCGCGAGACGGCCCAGGGTCCGATCGTCAGCGATGCCGAGCTGTTCCCCTCCCGGGACGGCGAGGACATCGCCCTCCGCTGGACCGGCCACCAGGTCTCGGACGAGATCACCGCCTTTCTCCGCGCGAACCGGGCCCGCACCGTCTCGGAATTCCTCGACTCCTTCGAGGGGTACGCCGTTTCCGGGCAGAACCTGGTCGCCGTGGATACGGAGGGAAACCTCGGGCTGGTCCCCGCGGTCCGCCTCCCGGACCGCCGCTCCCCACCCTCCACCCTGGTCCGCGCCCCCGACGAGGTGCAGCGGGATTGGCGACGGCTCCGCGATGCCCGCCACTGGCCCCGCATCCTCAATCCCCCCGATGGCGTGATCGTCTCCGCCAACAACCCGCCCTACGACCACAATCCGGCCTTCGGCTACTTCTACAATGTCAGCGAACGGGTCCAGCGCCTCCGCGAGCTCCTCGCCGAGCGCCGCCAGTGGACGGTGCCAGAGCTGATGGAGCTGCAGACCGATACGACCTCCCCGGCCGCCCGCCAGCTCGCCGCCCGGCTGGTCGCCCTCGTGCCGGCGGACACCGTCGCGGGCTCCCCTCTGCTCGGCGCGGTGCGCGCCTGGGATGGCGACTACGCGGTCGACTCCCGCGGGGCTTCCGCCTTCGAGTGGTGGCTCGCCTCCCTCGTCGACGCCTACCGGGAGAGCGGGGCCACCCTTCCCTCCGCCGAGTGGGGCTTCCTCGCCCGGCAACTGCCCGATCGGCTCGCCAGCCTCCCCGAAGAGGAGCGGGCCGGGATCGTGGAGGCTTCCCTCCGCCAGGCCACCCCGGAATGGGAGGAGGCCCCCACCTGGGGTGAGATCCACCGGCTGGAGGTGGGCTACCTGCTCGCCAACCTGCCGGTCCTCGGCAACCGGTTTGTTGTCGACTCCTTCCCGGTCGGCGGCTCCCGCGAGACGGTCTACAAGACGGCCCACGGCCTCGTCCGCGAGCCCCATACTTCCCGCTACGGCTCCCAGTCCCGCCACATCTCCTCCATGGACGATCCGGACCACAACTGGTTTGTCCTCCTCGGGGGGCAGGACGGCTGGATCGGATCCGCCCACGCCGCCGACCAGCTCCCCCTCTGGCGCGAGGGCGAGTACCTCGAGTTCCCGCTCCGCCGCTCCACCGTCGAAAAGACTTTCCCCCACCGGACCACCCTCCGCCCCTGATCCCTTCCCGCTTGCCCGGCTCGCGGACGGCTGCTTTCCTCCAGGATACCCGGAAGGGTGGCAGAGTGGTCGATTGCGGCGGTCTTGAAAACCGCTGAACCGCAAGGTTCCGTGGGTTCGAATCCCACCCCTTCCGCCACCCGCAACCGCCGCAAAGCCCACAACCACGGGGGTTCCCGGTCCACGAGACCCACAGCGCGACCCAAGGCGAATCGGGGCTAATAGTGACAGGAAACGCCAAAATGCGTGACCGAAATTGCCAACAAGACGCCAACGGCTTCGACCCCCCGACTACGAGCTCGCCAATTCGCATCGCCATCGGATGAATTTCGGGGGCCAGCTTCCATGCGGCTCGGATCCAGGCACCCTCACCACCCGCCCCTTCATTGGACTCCCGTTCCCCTCAGAAAGAGGACCGCAGGGGAGCCCTCTCCTCCACGCGGAGGGAAACCGGGGCAAAAGTTCTCTCGATCCCACCCATTCTCCGGCGGGCCCACACCCCTTTTGAAGTCCAAGTAGCCTACAGTATCTTCTCTGGGGCCGAGGAAGACAAAGCCGCAGCGCAAGGAAGCGCTGGAGGGCTTGCCAATCTTGGACCGCTCCACCGCAGAGGGCAGGGGGTGGCCCAGAACTCCATGAATGCCTCCCCTCCTCTCCAGCCGAGCGGCTCACCGAGGAAGTGGAGCGGTTCCCAGGGACGGTGGAGTCGCTGCGGCGGACCTCACCCCTGAACACCTCGCTGCAGCCCAGAACCTCTCATTAGGGTGCGCAGGGGCTGGGATCCCCTGCGCCCTCCGAGAAGGCCGACAACCCGATCCTGAAGCTGCGCCAACGCCACTCAAGGGCTGTTCGGAAGGCGGAGAAAAACGCTGGGAGCTCGATCTACAGTTTCCCGCTGTTTTCTCTTGCTCCCTGCGAGGCGGCCGAAGGAGCCGAGGGGTCGAGGTGGTGGCGGAGAGGAATCCGATCGGCGGAGGACGGGTCGGGCCATTCTTCGGCTGGATCGCCCCCACTCCACAACGGGAGTGACCCCCACAAGGACCAGAGTCCGGGGGACCACTGGCAAACAGCAGGCGGAACGGACGTTTCGCAGGGTTCACGCGCGTCCTTCCTCCTTTCAGCCAATCCCTGCCGCCAGCTTCCCCTGAGACCCATCCACCCCGATTGACCCGGACCCTACCAAGCCACCTCCACTCACCCCACCTCCCCCCGCGCCAGAGTTCAGACAAGCCCTGCAGGCGGAGCCGGGACATGCCGAAGACAGAGCAGAAAAGCGCCGCAAGGCGCAGCATGGCTGAATTCCCAGAAAAATCCCGAACCCACCCCCCCTGCCGCGAGCCCTCGCCCACTCCCCTACCACGCCGCAGGCGTTCCCCTGCCCGCGAGCCCCTTGCGCACCCGATCCCCCAAGATACCCCGAGCCCCCGCCACCCCGCACCACCACCCCGAGCGACGAGCAGGGAAGGGCCGAAACGCGCGGCCGGGATCTGCCGGGAGGCCCGACAGAGAAACGCCGGAAGGCACAGCTTGGTTGAATTTACCGAAAAATCCCGAACCCACCTCCCTGCCGCGAGCCTCCGCCCGCTCCCCTGCCCGCGAGCCAGCAACACCTCAGTGGCCCAAAGACACTCCGGAAACTGAGCTATGCCGTAATCTGGGTGGCGAGAGCCGATCAGGCGGCGCGGTTTTCATGGTCATTTTCAGGAGCCCCGTCGGAGAAGACGACCCCTTTGATGACCAAAGACAACTGTTGGGCGTTTTTCAGGCGGCGCCATTTTTTTGCGGCGGCCTGAACGAGCTTGAAGACCATCAGCTGGGCTGTTGTCTGCGACAGCGCGCCTTTGGTACGCACGGTGCGGTGGCGGACGACTGCGAAGACGCTCTCGATCGGGTTGCTGGTTCGCAGGTGATCCCAGTGCT
>CAJXLM010000028.1 GCA_913056175.1 uncultured Opitutia bacterium
TGGGAAAGAGGGGTTGCTGAGGCCGATAAAGCGGTCTGTCCCTCGCATTCGCTGCAGCGGGGGCTTTTTTGAGGCGGGAGGCGGTCTTGGAGAGGGGTGGAGGTGTGTGGCGATTGCAGGGGTGGCGGGGGCGGTTTGGGAGGGGAGGAGATGGCGGATGGGGGTGGTGGTTTGGCCGGGCGATGGCGAGCCCCTAGCGCCCGTCGGGCGGCTCACCGTAGCTGGTCCAGGGAAGGGAAATGTTGATGGGCGGTTGTAGCGGTCCGTCCCTCGTAATTGCCACAGTAGGGCCTTTGGAAGGGGGAAGGTAGTCTTGGGGAGGAGTGTGGTCCGTTTGGAGGGAGGTGGGGGGGCGACTGCAGGGGTTCCGGGTGGTTGGGGGTTGGTTTGGCCGGGCGATGGGAACCCCCGGCGTCCTTCGGCCCGCTCACCGGAGCTGGTCGTGGGAAGGAGGAGGAGTGCTGGGCGGTTATGGCGGTCTGTCCCCCGTATTTGCTGCAGTGGGGCCTTTGGAAGGGGGAAGGTGGTCTTGGGGAGGAGTGTGGTCCGTTTGGAGGGAGGTGGGGTGGGCGACTGCAGGGGTTCCGGGTGGTTGGGGGTTGGTTTGGCCGGGCGATGGGAATCCCCCCCGGCGTGTTACGGCCGACTCACTGGAGCTGGTCCGGGGAAGGAGAAGGGGATCTGGGGCAGTCATAGCGGTCTGTCCCCCGCATTTGCTGCAGTGGGCGCTTTGGAGGGGGGAAGGTGGTTTTGGGGAGGGGTGGTGGTGTGGCTGGTGGGGAAGAGGGTTATGATTATGGCGGTTCGGGCGGTTCGGGAGGGGGGTTGGGGTGGTTTGGGGTGGTTTGGTCGGGCGATGGGGACGATTGGGATCCCCGGGTTCCCGGATCCTTTAGTTGGACCCGGCATGGCCTTCCGAGCCTTTGGGGGGGCTGGGAATCGTGTGCCCAGACCCCCTCTGGCCGCCTCGGTCGTCGCCTTACGGATCCCTCGGCCGTTCCCTCTCGGAGCGCGCGCTCCGGCCTGTTCCCGCTTGGGGGGTCACCGCGGCGGGAGGTGCTGGGGTGACGGGGAAGTTTTGCGGGAGGGTGGCGGGGGAGGGAGAGTGGGAGGGTTCGGTCCCGGGTTCTTGGGTCGAGACCGGGGAGGGCTGAGATCTTCCCTGTGGTTGGGAGGGATCAGGGAGTGGGGCCGTCGGCCCCCTTTTCCGTTTCCGTTTCTCCGGCGGGGACGAGCGGGCGGACCGGGGGAAAGAGGATGGTGTCGCGGATGTGGGCGGCGCCGGTGAGGAGAAGGACCAGGCGGTCGATGCCGATGCCCATCCCGCCGGCCGGGGGCATGCCGTGTTCGAGGGCTTCGAGGAAGTCCTCATCGATCCGCTGGATTTCCTCACCCGCCTGGCGGGCGAAGGCCTCGCGCTGGACGAGCGGATCGTTTTGCTCGGTGTAAGCCGGGGCGATCTCCTGTCCGTTGATGCAGAGTTCGAAGACCTCGGCGGATTCGGGGTCGTCCGGAGCGGTCTTGGCCAGCGGGATCAACTCCTTCGGCAGGTGGGTGACAAAGGTCGGCTGGACCAGGGTGGGCTCGATCCTTTTCTCGAAGACCTGGTTGGAGATCTCGAAGTCCTCGCGTTCCGCATCCACCTCGATGCCGAGGGCGCGCGCCTTCTCGATCTTGGCTGCAGAGGGAAGGGCAAACCAGTCCGGCTCCCCCGTGTGCTCGACGATCAGGTCGCGGTAGCGTCGCTCCGCCCATTCGCCCCCCAGCTCGAGGACGGTACCGTCGGCCCGTTCGATGGAGGTCGTGCCGAGGACCCGTTCGGCGACCCGCTGGAGGAGGGAGCGGACCAGCTCCATCATCCCCCGGTAGTCGCTGTAGGCCTCGTAGAGCTCCAGCATGGTGAACTCCGGGTTATGGCGGCGGGAGAGGCCCTCGTTGCGAAAGACGCGGCCCAGCTCGTAGACGCGGTCCATCCCACCGACGAGCAAGCGTTTCAGGTGCAGCTCGAGAGCGATGCGCAGGGCGAAGTCGGTCCCCAGGGCGTGCATGTGGGTGGTAAAGGGGCGGGCGGCGGCCCCGCCGGAAACCGACTGGAGGACGGGGGTTTCCACCTCGGTGAAGGAGCGTTCCCAGAGGAACTGGCGGATTTCCCGGATGACCTCGCTGCGGAGGAAGAAGCGTCGGCGGGAGTCCTCGTTGACAATCAGGTCGAGGTAGCGCTGCCGGTGGCGCTGTTCCTCGTCGGCGAGCCCGTGCCATTTTTCCGGGAGCGGGAGGAGGGACTTGCCGAGGAGGACGACCCGTTCCGCGGCGACGGTGATCTCGCCGGTCTTCGTGCGGAAGAGGCGGCCCTCCACGCCCGCGAAGTCACCCAGATCCTGCTTGCGGAAACGCCGGTACTCCTCCTCCCCGATCTCCTCGCGGCGGAGGTAGCACTGGATGCGGCCGTCGCGGTCGAGCAGCTTGAGGAAGCTCGCCTTGCCCATGACCCGGAAGGCGACGATCCGGCCGGCCACGGCCACGCGCGGCTGTTCGGCGGGCTCTCCCTCCCCCGGCTCCGCCTCCTCCCGGTAGGCGGCGAGGGCTTCGGCGGAGGTATGGTCCGGGTGGAAACGGTTCCGGAAGGGGTCGAGCCCGGCCTCGCGGAGCTCGGTGAGCTTGTCCAGGCGGACCTGGCGGAGTTGCTGGATGGACGCTGGGGATTCGGTTGCTTCAGCCATGTGCCTCACGGGTCTGCGGAGGAATGTCACAGCCGAGCGTGCCAAAAAGCGAGGATGGATATCCCGGGTCCTCGACCCGCTTCCGCCGGGCAGCGAGGGCTTCCTCCTTCTGGCGGAGGGTTGCCTCGTCCAGCCCGTAGCGCCGCTCCCGGTAGTGGCGGGTTTCGGCGAGGTAGCGGGCCTGCCGGGCGACATGGTCGCGGTCGCGGGCCGCCTGGTTCTCGAGGCGCTGGCGGTACCAGTCCGAGCCGAGGAGGGCGTCCCGCGTGAAGAGGGCACGCAACTCCGGGTCGTCGATCCCGCGCCCCTCCCAATGACCCTCCGCCATGACATGGAGGAGCCGGCGGAGGGGCGGGCAGGCCTGCTCGATGGAGCCGTCCTCGAAGTAGAGCCGGGCCACCCACTGCTGGGCCTCCTGGATGTTGCGGATGCTGTCGACCCAGGCCTCGCGGTCCTGCCGCTCCGGCTCGAGGAATTCCTCCGGGAAGACGGCCGTGGGGTTGTGGAAAATGCGGCCGAGGAGGAAGCGGACGAAGCGGGAGGTGATCCGGTAGCCCAGCCGGCTCGCCCGGATGGTCTCTCCGCCGTGGTCGAAATCGGCCAGCTTCTCGAGGTAGCCCTCCCGGATCAGGTAGGCCGGGTCGCGCTCCTCCGGCTCCAGGCGCGCCCACACCTCCGGGACCAGCAGGCTGATGTCGTGGGCGACGGGGCGGTCGGGCCCGATCGTGCCGGCGGAAGTCAGGAAGACCGGCGCTTCCGTGAGGAGGTAGCTGACCAGCGCGTTGTTCAGGTCGTGCACGGGGGGCAGGGCGTTGAAGGGGCCCTTGGTGAGGGCTCCCTCCGAGCCCGCGCCGGTCGTGGACGGGGATCGGCCGGTGAGGCTGGCGATCAACTCCATGAAGAGTTCCGGCAGCTCGAAATAGTGGATCGGATTGAAGGGGCAGAGGGCCCGGATGCCGTTCGCGGGGTCGGCCGCGTTGTTGCGGTGGCCCGGCAGGACGGCCTGCACCGGGAAGGGAACCGGGTCCTCCGGCCCGAGCCGGCGTCGGAGGCGGGCACAGACCTCCGCGAGGAAGATTTCCCGGGGCTCCTGCCAGTCCGGGCGGAGCTGCAGGTAGCGCGGGTTCTTTGTACGGACGCCGTCGACGATCCGGGGATTGGCCGAGGACACGCAGTAGTCCGGCCCGTCGCCGGCGGCGAAGGACTGCAGCCGTTCCCGCATGCGGTCGGTGTACTTCTCGAAGCGGATGGTGTCCCCAACCTGCTCCTGGACTTCCTCGCGGGTGAGCGGCTGGTAGTTCGAGGCGAAGGTGTCCGCAGAGGCTAGGTCGGCCTCGGCCTGCTTGTCGTAGCCCCGGATGATGGCGTCGTCCGGACGCTGGAAGAAGCGGAACTCGCAGTTCTCCACGAACTTGAGGGCCTTGGCTGCGGGGAAGGGGGGAGCACCCCGGATCCACTCGGCGGGCACCACCGTACTGGCGCTGATGTCGTCCTCCCGGGAGATCTTCGCGGCCGGGAGGAAATCCTTGCGCAGCCCGAAGGTGCGCCAGGACCCGTCCGGGGTGTAGCCGACCCGCAGGTACTGGGTGACCAGTTTCTGGTTGTGGTAGCGGAGTTCGTTGCCGGCGACCCCGTCGATGCTGTCGACGGAGAAGCGGTTCCACCAGTCCTCCTCCCAGTCGTCCTTGTGGAAGCGCTTCACGACGAGGACGAGGTCCTTGACGTGCTGGGGGATGGTGAGCAGCCACTCGTTGTACGCGTCGGTGTACTCCTCCGGGGAGGGGGTGAGCAACTTGATGACCGAGCCGAGGGAGCGCTCCGGACTGAGGATGGGCCTTCCCTGCTCGCGTCGCCGGGCCGGATCCCGGAAGCGGTTTCCGTACTCCTTGGCGAGGATCTCCCGCACCCGGGCGAGGTCCGCGGCGAGGTCGGCGACGAAGACCGGTCCCGTGAGGATGGCGTCGTCCAGCGACTTGGAGATCTCCGACTTCCCGCCCCCGGAGACCGTGAACGGCTTGTGGCAGAAAGTGCCCTCCGGGGCGGTGCCGCGCAGGCGCCAGCGGCGACCCTCCGCCGGCTTGACCATGCGGACGCGGTAGCCCGAGGGCAGCACGTAGACCGCGTCCGGGCGGAGCCGCAGCTCGTGGGGGGACTCCTCCGGACCCCAGCGGACGACTTGCTCGTCCAGCCCGATGAAGACTCGCTCCGGCAGGTAGATCACGCTCGGGTCCCGCCGGTCGACGGCGTAGCCCTCCGGCCGCACCTCGGCGACCTCCGCGAGGAAGGGCCGGTTGTCGGCGAAGGTGATCCCCTCGCGGTTCTGGGCCGGTCCCGGCACGAATTCCTCCCCGAGGTCATAGCTCGGGAAGACGAGGGCACCCCCGGCGTGTTCCTCCTCGGCCTGCCCACAGAGGTTGGCGGCGAAGCTGATCTGGGTCTTCACCTCCTTCTTGGAGTAGCCGAAGTAGCTGTCGGAGATGGCCGTGACCATGACCCCTTCGGCCGAGCGGAGGGTCAGCTTGAAGGCACCCCCATCGTTGTAGACCTCGTCCTCGTTCTCCCAGCACATCCCGTCGCGCCGCTGGCGCTCGGTGGCCTCGCTGGCGTGGGGCAGCCCGAGGTCCCTCTTGCGCAGCTTGGAGATGTGTGGCGCGAGGATGACGCAGCCCGTCTGGCCGGTCCACCCCTCGATGTCGAGACCGGCGTCGTTGTCGGCGAGGTAGGGATCGCCGGCATTGCCGAAGATCGATTCGACGAAGTCCAGGTTGCTGACGAGCATCGGCGGGGCGAAGAAGCGGATTTCCATGCTCTGGCGCGGGCTCACACCCGGCACTTCCGGGCGCACCGTCGGGCGCAGGAGGAGACTCGTCCACGCGTAGGCCTTCTCCTCCTGGCCGGAGGTGAGGGGCATCTCGAGGAATTCGCGCGGCGGGTGGAGGGCCGCGTGGAGGATCCGGGCGGCCGCCGACGGCGGGACCGCCTTCTTTTCGCCCGGCACCGGCAGGCCCCAATCCGTCACATGGAAGACCCCGGCGGTGGTCCGGCGGTCACTGAGGGGGTTGTGGAGGACGCCCTGGGCGACCCGGTAGCTCGTGCTGACCGGGCTCGCGTAGTGGTCGCTGTCCGCCGGCAGCGAGAGCGTGCGGGCGAGGCCGTGCCGGTCGAGCAGGAAGGTTTCCCGCGGCAGCGGAGGGGCCTCCTCCCCGAGCTCCGCGGCAAATCCGTCGAGAAAATCCTGGATGCGCTGGTCGACGGGCGGGAGGGGAATGGCCCCCAGCCGGGTGCGGGCCTGCAGGCTGCGCAGGAAGGGCTCGGCCACGCGACTGACTCCCGTGGCTCCCTCGCCGCCGCGGAAGCCGGGCTGGCCCAGCGCCTCCAGCTTCAGGTTGGCGTAGCCGAGGAATTCCTCGCGGTTGAGGACAGCGGGGCCGAGGCCGTGCCGCCGATAGATTTCCTCAGGGGTGAATCCGGTTTGGTGGGCATTCATAATGGATCAGGGGCGGGAGGGAGGTAAGAACCCGCGACAACCCCCTCCCCAACAGGTTTCGCGCCAATTCCATGGCGAGGTGGGACACCGGCGGGGAGGCGGAGCACGCCGGCGGGACGACTGGCGGCGGGGCGCTCCGCCGGGCGGGTCTCACGAGGGAGGGCGGTCGAGGGCAAGGGCTGCCCAGGCGCCATCGGCCAGCAGCCGGGGTGTTGCCGGCGCAAAGCCGGCCGTCCCGGCGCGGGCGGCGTAGAATTCGCGGAGGGCCGGGGCCTCCTCCGCGAGGATGCCGCTGAGGACCAGCCGCCCGCCCGGAGCGACGGCGCGGAGGAGTTCATCCGCGTAGATCCGGAGGACATCCGCCTGGATGTTCGCGAGGACGAGGTCGGCCGCGGGCCCGGCGAGGCCCTCCTCCATGCCGGCCTCGAGCCACTCGATGTCACCCTCCCTGCCATTGGCGGCCGCATTTTCCCGGCTCACCCGGACGGCCTCCGGGTCCGAGTCGAAGCCGCGCACCGGACGGGCCCCGAGGACCGCGGCGGAAAGGGCGAGGATCCCGCTCCCGCAACCCGCGTCGACCACGGAAAACGGCCGGTCGCCCCGCTCGCGGGCGAAGCGCACCAGGGAACGGGCGCAGAGGCGGGTGGTCTCGTGGCTGCCGGTGCCGAAGGCGAGGCCCGAGTCGAGGTAGACCACCCGCTGGTAGGGCTGGATGAAGTGCTCCGCCCGCTCCCACTCCGGGATCCAGCGGAGAGGGCCGCTCTGCCAGGGATGGAGGTGATGGCGGTAGGCGAGCATCCAGTCCTCGTCGGGCTGCTCCTCGAGCGTGTCCGGATCGTCCGGAAGCTCCGGAAAGGTGGAGCGCAATTCCTCCCAGGCGGCCCGGGCGCTCTCCCGGTCGTCGAAGGCCCCCTGGAGCTGGAGTGGGTCGGTCGGGTTCGGGCGGACCAGCCACCAGGGAGAGAGTTCCTCACAGCAGAAGGCCTCGAGGGCGTCGGCCCGGTGATCGTCGACAGCGGACTGCAGGAGGATCATCGGGTCGGGGTGGGGGGATTCGCGCGGGCGGCGAGGGAGCTGGTCGAGACGCCCGCGAGGAAGGGCAGGAAATGGATCCTCGCCCCCACCTCCTCGAGGGCTTCCCGCTCGGCCGGGTCGAGGGAGTCGAGCGAGTAGTCCCCGGACTTCGCGTAGAGCTCCGGGGCGAGCCGGCGAATTTCCTCCGCGAGCCGCTTGCCCGGGAAGACGAAGACCGCGGCGACCCCGCGGATGCGGGAGAGGGCGTAGGCGCGTTCGCGCTCTCCCTGGAGGGGCCGATCCGGCCCCTTCAGCGCGCGCACGCTGGCGTCCCCGTTCACGCCCACCCAGAGCTCGGAGCCGAGCCGGGCGGCTTCCTGGAGGGCGTAGAGGTGGCCGGCGTGGAGCAGGTCGAAGCAACCGTTGGTGAGGACGAGGGTCCCTCCGCGGGCCCGGAGGTCCGCCCGACGGGCGAGCAGCTCTTCGGCCCGGACCGGTTCCGGGAGCGTGGGATCGCTCATTTGAAGATCCCCTTGAAGAGCCCGCCGGCGGGCGACTCGTGGTCCTCCCCACAGGCCTTCGCGTAGGCGACGAGGGCCTCCTTCTGCTCGCTGTTGAGCTTGCGCGGGACGTCGATGGCCACCTTGACCATCTGGTCGCCGTGACCCGAGCCGCGCAGGCGGGGCATGCCCTTGCCCTTCAGCCGGAAGGTCGTCCCGCTCTGGGTGCCCGACGGGATCTTGAGGGTGCCCTTGCCCGTGAGGGTGGGCACCTCCAGCTCCCCGCCGAGCGCGGCCAGGGTGAAGGGGATCTTCAGGTCGAGGTGGAGGTTGTCCTTCTGCCGGGTGAACTGCTCGTGCTCCTGGACATGGACGACGATGTAGAGGTCCCCGGGCTGGCCGCCACGGATGCCGGCCTCCCCCTTGCCACTGGAGCGAAGGCGGGAGCCCGTGGTGACCCCCGGCGGAATCTTCACGGTAAGCGTGCTCGACTCGTTCACCCGGCCCTCCCCGTGGCATTTCGTGCAGGGCTTCTCGATGACCGCCCCGGCCCCCCCACAGGTCGGGCAGACCTGGCGAAAGCTGATGAACCCACGGGAGCTGCTCACCTGGCCCATGCCCCCACAGGTCGGGCAGGTGGTACGCCCGCTGCCCGGCTCGGCGCCCTCGCCGTGGCAGCGGTCACAAGTGACCGGGCGCCGGTAGCGAATCTCCTTCTCCGCGCCGGAGGCGGCTTCCTCCAGGGTGATCTCGAGGTCGAAGCGCAGGTCGGCCCCGTCTTCCCCGGCCTCCGCGCGGCCCCCGCCGCCACCGCCGAAGAACTCCTCGAAAATGCTTCCGGCTCCGCCGGCACGGGTGCCCCCGCCGCCGCCGAAGACCTCGCGGAAGATGTCGAAGGGGTCGTGGAAACCCCCGCCCGGCCCGGCCCCGGGACCCGCACCGGCCCCGGCC
Source organism: uncultured Opitutia bacterium (assembly GCA_913056175.1). GTDB lineage: Bacteria > Verrucomicrobiota > Verrucomicrobiia > Opitutales > Puniceicoccaceae > CAJXLM01. Next base: position 8,673 of record CAJXLM010000028.1, read on the forward strand.
CCACTGAAGGCCGCGTGTCCGTAGCGGTCGTAGGCGGCCCGCTTTTCCGCGTCCTTGAGCACCTCGTAGGCCTCGGAGATTTCCTTGAACTTCGCCTCCGCGGTCGGGTCGTCCGGATTCTTGTCCGGGTGGTAGCGGACGGCCTGCTTGCGGTACGCTTTCTTGATCTCTTCGGCCGACGCCTCGCGCGAGACGCCCAGCAGTTCGTAATAATCCTCTTTCTGGGACATGCGGGCAGGGGTCAGCGGTTCTCGGCGGTGGACGCACCCTCCGCGGACTCACCGGCGGTCTCCGGTCCGCTGGAGACAATCACGGTGGCGGCCCGGACGAGGCGCTCGCGGAGTCGGTAGCCCGGGCGCACCGTCTCCACAACGATCCCTTCCGCGTGGTCGTCGTCGGCCCGCTGGGAAACGCAGTCGTGCCGGTTCGGGTCGAAGGCCCGCCCGGTCGGCCGCTCCTCGGCGAGGCCGAAGGACTCCAGGGTGCGCTGGAGCTGGACGGCCACCATGCGGAAGCCGTTGGCGACCTCGGCCGCCTCGGGATGGTTGTCGGCCGCCTGCAGACCGAGCTCGAGGGTGTCGAGCACCGGGAGGAGATCCTCGATGAGGCCGGTCAGGGCGGACTCGCGGATCTCCTCCCGGTCGCGGGCGGCGCGCCGCCGGAAATTCTCGAGGTCCGCCACCGCCCGCAGGTATTTCTGCTCCTGCTCGTGGGCCTTTTCCTCTGCCGCGTTCAAGCGGGCGAGTAGTTCGCCGGCCCCCGTGGTCTCCGGGTCCCCGGGAGGATCTGCGCTCCCTTCGTTCGGCTCGGCCCTGCCGGATTCGTCCGCGCCCGGTGCCGGGTCGGGAACCTTCTCCTCCCGGCCAGTGTCGGGGGAGGGAGTCTCCTCGTGTGAATTCTTTTCGTCGGTATCAGCCATGGAAAAACGAGTGGGTTGTGCGGCCCGTGGAAACCGATCACGATGACGGAGGGAGTCTTCGACTTCAACCCTGCAGCGCGGGTAAGGCCTTCGCGCGGGCGGCGGCGGGGGCCGGCAGGTAGGCCTGGAGGGCCTCGGCCATCCGCTCGCAGGCCCCGTGGTTCGACTCGTACCAGGCGCGGGACCGTTCCCCCAGGGTGGCCCGGGCGTCGCCGTCGCGGAGCAGGGTGAGGAGGATCGCCTCGGCCTCCTCCGCCGAGGCGGCCCGGCGCAGTCCCCCGGCCGCCTCCAGCCCGCGGGAGGGCGTGCGGAAGTTGGAGAGGTCGGGCCCGGAGACGAGGGCCCGACCGGCGGCGGCCCCCTCGATCGGAGTCTGGCCCCCGCGGTGGGGCGGCAGGCTCTTGCCAATGAAGACGAGGTCTGCCAGCGCGGTGAAATGACGCAGCTCTCCGGTGGTATCGGCGAGATAGACCACCGCCCCCGCGCGGCAGGGGCCGTCCTCGGAGCGGACGGAGAGCGGGAGGCCCGACCCGGCGAGCTCGGCGCGCAGGTCCGCGGCCCGTTCGGCGTGCCGGGGCACCAGGACGAGCCGGAGGGGTTGCGCCGGCCGGTCGGCGAGGAAGGCGCGGACCACCCGCACGAGCAATTCCTCCTCGCCCGGCCAGGTGGACGAGCCGAGGAGGACAAGGGGTTCCTCCCCGCCCGCGGCGAGCAGGCCGAGGTCCGCGCGGGCCGTCCGGCGTGCGGGGGGGCGGAGGGGGCCGGGCAGGTCGACGTCGAACTTGAGGTTGCCCGTGGTTCGCACGGGGACTTCCGGCCCGGCCAGTCTCCGGATGCGGCGGGCATCCCGGTCCGAGACCGCCAGCACCGCGCTGAGCCAGGACCAGGAAAAGGAGGCCCAGCGTCCGGCTCGCTGGTAGCGCCGGAAGGAACGGTCGGAGAGGCGCCCGTTCAGGAGCACGCAGGGCACCCCGCGACGGCGGGCCTGCTGGAGGTGCTCCGGCCAGACCTCTCCCTCCGCGAGGAGGACGAGGCTCGGGCGGAGCCGGGACCAGGCGAGGGCGCTGCAGGGCCACCAGTCGAGGGGGAAGTAGCCAATCCGGGCGAGGTCGGCGAGGCGCTCCCGGGCGAGCGCGAACCCCGTGCTCGTGGTCGTGCTCACCCACCACTCGAGGTCCGGCCGTTCTCTCGCCAACTCACGGAGGAGGGGCTCGATGGCGAGGACCTCGCCGACGCTGACCGCCTGCACCCACACGCAAGGGGCGGGATGGCTGCCCCGCCGGGAGGGAAGCAGGCCGAAGCGATCGCCAAACCGGTGCCGGTAACCACCGCGCCGCCTCATCCGCAGGAGGATCCCCGGAAGAAGGACCGGCAGGACCAGCGGGTAGAGCGATCGGTACAACCAGATCATACCGGGGGAGGGTGGGGCGGGGCAGCCTGGCTTCCAACCGAAAAGCCCGGCTGCCGGGACCGCCGCCCGGGCGGGTCACTCCATCTCGCGTCGTCGTTCCCGCCAGTTCACCATGGCGTCGAGCAGTCCGGCAATCCCGGCCACCGCCACCACGGCCACGAGGATCAGGTGGGCGCTCACCAGGAGGACAAGGGCGACAAGGGCGTTGAGCACGTAGACGAAGAGGGCGGCGATCACGTAGAGGGCGAAGGTGAGCCCATTCCGGAGGATGCGCACGGACCGGGCCTCGCCCCGGGAGTGAATGCGGGCGCCGACCTCGTCGAACTGGAGGGGATTCAGGCAGTCGATGGGCATGATCTTGCGCGGTTCCCTCTCGAAGGGGTAGACCCCCGCCCGGAAGAAAGCGTTGGCCACCAGTTCCGAACAGAAATAGGCGTCCCGGAAGGCGAAAATCCGGTCGAAAAAGCGGTTCTCGAGGGCGAAACGGAGACTCGGAGCAAACAGGTCGTTGAGGACAAAGTACAGTTCCTGGCGACCGTCATACTTGTGGCCGACTGCCTCCCGGGCGTAAGCGGCCACCTGCTCTCCCTTCTCCGCGCCCATTCGCCGGTGGCGCAGGACCCGCAGGTCCCGGTCCCGGTGGAAGTAGCCCTCCCGCAGGTCCGTTTCCACCACGCCCCCGGGCAAGGCTTCCACGATCTTGCCGTCACCGACGTAGACTGCGGAGTGGCTCCAGATCCGGTCGCGGTAGCCGCGCTTGAAGAAATTGCCCACGCGGATGAGGAGCGTGCCGAGATTGGTCCAGCGTCGGGCGGTCAGGATGACGTCGCCGGGGCGAAGATCCTCGAGATCGACGGTGTTAACGGCGAGTCCGGAATCCTCGAGGACCGAGTCGACTTCTTCCTTGAGGGAGCGCTTGTGGTGCCAGGGGAGAGGAGACATTGGCGGCGAGCCGGGGGCGGGGAAGGAGGGGAAGGCGCGCGGGCGGGAAGGACCCGACGGCGCAATCGGAAACGGAATCTTGCGGAAGGGGTCAATCCTGATTCGCCCGCAAACCGCGAACTGCGCCCGCACCGCCGCGGGTCCGCGGGAGCGGAGTCCGCTGGGGCACCCCGCAAGGAGGGCGACGGCGCGGGAGAGGGAGACCGGGCCACCCGGGGGACGGGCCGTGGAGCCCGCGGGGGCCGTGCATCCCGCGGAGGCCGTGCATGGGTCCGCGTGGTTCGGATTGACCCGGGCGCGCGGCGGCTTCATGCCTTTACCCTCCCAACCGTCCTCCCGCCATGCCGGAAATCATCAATGTCAACGACTACCTCGGGCCGTTCCTCGCCCTCAACGCCATCGGGCTCGGAATCGTGGTGCTCCTCGGGGAGTACCTCTGGAACAGCCGGACCCGCCGGACCGCCCGCCAGCGCTGAGGCACGGTGAAGGGTTCGGACTCCCATGCCCGCCGGTGGTCGCTCCACGGGCTGGGGCCGTGGGCCCTCCTCCTTTGCCTGCCCCTGCTCGCCGGGTGCGTGGCCGTCGCGGCCGGCGGGGCCGCGGCAGCCGGGGCGGCGACGGGGGTGGCCTACTACGAGGGAGACCTCCGGACGAACCTCGGGACGCCGACCGCCGACGTGAACGATGCGGTCCTCGCCGCGGCGGATGATCTCGGGTTGGGCCTGGTTCGCGCGCAAGGGGACGCCTTCAGCGGCACCTTCCGCTACCGGGACGCCCGTGGGACGACCATCCGCATGAGCACGCGGAGCCTCGGCTCCCGGACGACACGGTTGCAGATCCGGGTGGGGATCTTCGGGAACGAGAACCTCTCCCTCCAGATCCTCGAGGCGATCCGCAAACGGCTGCCGCCGGACTGACCGCAAGGGGAGCGGGGCTCGGAGGGCACCGGGAAAAACGCCTCCGGACGGCGGCCCGCAGCGAACGGACGCGGTCGATCTTGGCCCGGAGACCGTCCCGGCGGACGCCAACGAGTGCCGGCGGGTCGGGGCGAGGGGTTGCGGTCGCTCGGGGCGGGTGAGGCTCGGTGCCACCGCCGGAGAAAATGCACCGGGTCTCGGCGCGGGAGCCAATCATGCGGGGAGGTGGACGGGACGCTTACGCTACGCCCAGCCGAATCAGGGGGACGGGGAAGGTCGGGAGGGCGGCGCCGGCAGGTCGGGCGGGGGCGCTTTCCAGGGAGACGGTCGGTCGGATTTCTAAATTAGACATAATCAATATTGTGCGAAATCCAAGGCCGGCGCCGAGACGAACCAAGGGAGACCCCCCGACGAGACCGCACCTCCCGCCGCTCCCGATCGAGTTGGCCCGGTCAAATAGGGTGAGCAATCGCCGCAGCGCCGGCGCGGCGCTCCCTCACCCGCGCCGACCGGGTCACGGGCGAGTCCGGTTCGCCCCGGCGGGATCGAGGGTCCGAGCGCCGGCGCGGGCGCCTGGCCCATGCGGGGCTCTGGAACTCGCCAGGGAATCCGTGCGAACCGGGAGCGGGTTTTTCTCCTCCGTGCGCGGACCTTCCTCCGTGCGTCAGTGCGCGGGTCCCCAGCGTTGGCTGAAGGGATAGTAGATCCAGAGCGCCCGGCCGATGGTATCGCGGGGGTCGAAGGGTCCCCAGTAGCGGGAGTCGAGGGAATTGGGCGAGTTGTCGCCGAGGACGAAGAAACCATCGCCGGGCACCTCGTAGGACCGACCCGGCGCGAGCCAACCCTCGGGCACGTAGCCCGGGTAGCCGTGGATCTGCTGGGCGTTGTCGCGGAAGGCGACGTTGCCGAGGGCCGGCTCCCCGTTCCGGAAGAGCGCGGGCGCGTGGATCGTGAGGGAATCGCCCCCGGTACCGGCGAGCCGCTTGATGTAGTACTTGTCGACCGGTTCTCCGCGGGGACCGCGCATTCCCTCGATGTTGCCCGTGCGGAAGACGATGGGATCGCCCGGCTCCGGGCGGACGAAGTGGTAGCTGAAACGGTCCACGAAGAGCGCGTCCCCGCTGAGGAGGTCGAAGCGGAGCACCGTCTCCCCGGGCTGGAAGGACTCCCCGGGCACCGTCAACCAGGCGCGTCCTCCCCCGAGGCGCTGGAGGCGCCCGGTCGCCCCCTGTGCGCGGATGACCTCGCTCCAGCTGTTGCTCTCCGGAAAAAAGCGTTCCCGCAGGAGGCGGTCGGCATTGAAATCGACCGGCACGCGGAAGGTCGCGATGTCCGCGCCCACCGCGATCCGGTACTCCTTCCTCGTGGCGGGCACGAAGCCGAACTTGCGCCCCTCCACCAGGGAGAAGGCGGGCCGGGCCCCGCCTCCCGGCCCCAGCTCCAGCGGGAGCCGGACCGGCCCCTCCCCGGCCGCCTCGACCGAGTGGGAACGGGCCCCGAGGAAGAGGAAGCGCAAGGGCTGGACCAGCGCGAGGGGCGCGTCCCCGTCCTCGAAGATCTCGTAGTGCATCCCGCTGTAGGTCGGGGCCATCGAATTGGTCGGGATGATGAAGGGCTGCAGGAAGAAGGCGCGGATCCCGAGGACGATGATGGCGGCGACGAGGAAGGTTTCCACGTTGTCCGTCCAGAAGGTCTTGGGGTGGATGCGGCCGCCGTGCGCGCGGAGGGTGGCGTCCCAGCCGGCGGCCTCGCCCTCCAGCTGCTCCCGGGTGAGTCCCCGGTCGCGGGAGCGTTCGCGGGCCCGGTCGCGGACCTCCGCCAGCGCCGCGATGGCTTCCCCGGCGAGCTGGTCCCGGCGGTAATGGAGCACCTTGGCCGCCTGGTCGGCGTATTCCCCCGCCTGCTTTCGCCACTTGCGCTGTTGCTTGCCGAACATGAGGGAGGGGGTTCTAGGACCTGCGCGTGAGGGAAGCGAGCCCGGGCTCGGCGAAGGGAGGAGGAAGGACGGGGTCCCCTACCCCTGGCTGGACTTCAGGACCTGCACGAAGGCCTCCTGCGGGATGGAGACCGAGCCGATCTGCTTCATGCGTTTCTTTCCCTCCTTCTGCTTCTCGAGGAGCTTCCGCTTCCGCGAGATGTCGCCCCCGTAGCACTTCGCGGTGACGTCCTTGCGCATCGGGCTGAGGGTTTCCCGGGCGACAATCCGGCTGTCCACCGCTGCCTGGATGGGAATGCGGAAGAGCTGGCGGGGCAGCAGGTCCTTCAGCTTCTCGCAGAGGGCCCGTCCGCGGGCCTCCGCCTTGCTGCGATGCACGATGGAGGAGAAGGCCTCGATGGGCTCCTCGTTCACGAGGATCTCCAGGCGGACGAGGTCGGCCACCTGGTGCCCCTTGGGCTCGTAGTCCATGCTGCCGTAGCCGTGGGTCAGGCTCTTCAGGCGGTCGTTGAAATCGACGAGGATCTCGTTGAGCGGGAGGATCGCCCGGATCATCACCCGCTGGCTGTCGAGGGTTTCCGTGCCCTCCACAAGGCCGCGCTTCTCCGAGATGAGGGCGAGGAGGTCGCCGATCCCGGAATTCGGCGTGTGGATGGTCGCCTCGATCATCGGTTCCTCCACCCACTCCAGCTCGGTCTGCGGCGGGAAGAAGACCGGGTTGTCGACTTCGAGGAAGGTGCCGTCCGTCTTTTTCACCCGGTAGATCACGCTCGGGTAGGTGGAGAGGATGTCGAGGCCGTACTCCCGGCGGAGGCGCTCCTGGACGATCTCCATGTGGAGGAGGCCGAGGAAGCCGCACCGGAAGCCGAAACCGAGGGCGGCCGAACTCTCGCTCTGGTAGACAAAGGCAGCGTCATTCAGGCGGAGCTTGCCGAGGCTCGCCTTCAGCTTCTCGTAGTCGGAGGTGTCCAGCGGGTAGAGCCCGCTGAAGACCATCGGCCGAACCTCCTGGTAACCCGGGAGCATCTCCCGGGCGGGATCGTCGCGGCGGGTGAGCGTGTCCCCCAGCTTCACCTCCGCCACGTCCCGGATGCCCGTGACCACGTAGCCGACCGTGCCCGTCTCGAGGGAGTCTTCCGGCACCATTTGCGGGGAGAAGCGGCCGACCTCCTTGACCTGGGAGGAGACCTCCGAGCCGACGAAGGACACCGTCTCCCCGCGGCGTACCTCCCCGGAAAATATGCGCACGTAGGTGATCACCCCCTTGTAGGGGTTGTAGACGCAGTCGAAAACCAGTCCGCGGGTTCCGATGCCCGCGGGGGGCTCGGCGGGGGGCGGGATCCGGTCGATGACCGCCCGGATCACCGCGTCGATCCCGATCCCGGATTTGGCGCTGGCGAGGATGGTTTCCTCGCGCGGGATGGCGAGGACCTCCTCGATCTGGTCCTGGATCCGCTCCGGCTCCGCGCTGGGCAGGTCCACCTTGTTGATCACCGGGATGACCTCCAGCCCCTGGGCCACCGCGAGGTGGGCGTTCGCCACCGTCTGCGCCTCGATCCCCTGGGCCGCGTCCACAAGGAGCAACGCTCCCTCGCAGGCGGCGAGGCTCCGGGAGACCTCATAGGAAAAGTCCACATGGCCGGGGGTATCCATGAGGTTGAAGAGGTACTCCCGGCCGTCGTCGTTGTAGACCATGGAGACCGGGTGGCTCTTGATGGTGATGCCACGCTCCCGCTCGAGGTCCATGGAGTCGAGCATCTGCTCCTTCATATCCCGGGCGGTGACCGTGCGGGTCAGCTCGAGGAGCCGGTCGGATAGGGTGGTCTTTCCGTGGTCGACGTGGGCGATGATGCAGAAATTGCGAATGGACAAGCGGTCCAGCATGGCAGTGGTCAAGGGGGGAGGGCCGGATCGGGCCCGCTCAGGCGACGGGGGCCGGCAGGTCGGCGAGGGTGCCGAAGGAGCGCACGGTCCAGGAGCGGTCGGTGCGGCGGACGAGGCCCGCAAGGATCTGGGCGGGCCCGCACTCGACGAGGTGGACCGGGGCGTCCTGGTCACGGGCGAGGGACCGGAGATCTTCCTCGAAGCGCACCGGGGAGACCACCTGTTCGACGAGACCCTGGCGGATCGCCTCGGGATCGTCGAGCCGGTCGCCGGTGACGTTGGCGTAGAAGGGGCACGCGGGCGGCCGGATCTCGACCTCCTCGAGCGCCTCGGCGAAGGAGGCCCGGGCGGGCTCCATGAGCTGGCTGTGGTACGCCCCGGCCACGGGAAGTTCCTTGACCATGCGGAAGCGCGCGTCCGCTCCGCCGCGCTCGACCGTGGCGGCGATTCCCTCGCGGGTTCCGGAGAGGACGACCTGGCCGGGGCAATTGTAGTTGGCGACTTCCACCCCGCATTCGCGGGCGAGCTCCTCGGCCTCTTCCCGCCCTCCCCCGATCACGCTGGCCATGCTGCCGGCCGTCGCCGCGCAGGCCTCCTCCATGAGCTGGCCGCGCAGGCGGACCAGCCGGAGGGCCGGGCCGAAGTCGAGACTGTCCGCCGCGGTGAGGGCGGTCCACTCCCCGAGGGAGAGTCCGGCGACGGCAGCAGGCCCTTCGATCGCCCCGCGTTCCCGGAGCAGGTCGAGGAGGACGATGCCGTGCACGAACAGGGCCGGCTGGCAGACCTCGGTGCGCTTCAATTCCTCCTCCGCACCCTCGGTGAGCATGCGGTCCATGTCCCAGCCGAGGACCGCCGAAGCCTCCTCGATACGGGCCCTCGCCCGCGGCGACGCGTCCGCCAGGCCCGCGCCCATGCCCGGGCGCTGGGCACCCTGGCCGGCAAAGAGGATCCCCGGTCGTGCTTCCTGCATCCCCTAGGGTAGAGGGCACCAGAGGCCCCCGACTCAAGAAGAAACGGACGCGGGGGGTGGGCGCGACCGGCCCGGCGCGAGCCCGCGCCTCCCCCGGCGGGACCGCTTCCGTCTTGGATCGCGGGCCCGATGCTGTTAGCTCCTCCCCTCGTATGAGTGATTACTCCCGCATCTTCACCGGGGTCCACACCGCCCTGGTCACCCCCTTCCGGGAAGGCCGGGTGGCCTGGGAGGACCTCGAGTCCCTCGTTGAGCAGCAAATCCGGGCGGGAGTGGATGGCATTGTCGCCGTCGGCACCACCGGCGAGTCCCCCACCCTTTCCCATGCCGAGCACATCGAGGTGATCCAGCGGGTCAGCGCGGTGGCCAACGACCGGGTGCCGGTGATTGCCGGGACCGGGTCGAATTCCACCCACGAGGCCGTCGAGCTGAGCGTGGAGGCGGAGGCGGCCGGGGCCGATGCGCTCCTCCAGGTCACCCCGTACTACAACAAGCCCAACCAGGAGGGCCTCTTCCGCCACTTCGGGGCGGTCGCGGAAAAATGCGGGCTCCCCATCCTCCTCTACTCGATTCCCGGCCGCTGCGTCATCTCGATCGCCGTGGAAACCATGGCCCGGCTCCACGAGGCCTATCCCCACATCACCGCGGTGAAGGAGGCGGGCGGATCGACCGACCGGGTCGGCGAGATCGTGCGGACCCTCGGGCGGGGCTTTCCGGTCCTCTCCGGGGACGATTCCATGACCCTGCCCTTTACGGTCGTCGGGGGCTCGGGCGTGGTCAGCGTGGCCTCCAACCTCTTCGTGGAACCGCTCCGCCGCATGCTGGCGGAGGCGGCCGGGGGCGACCTCGTGCGGGCCCGGGAACTCCACGAGCGGCTCAGCCCGCTCTTCGCCGCCCTCTTCGTCGAGCCGAACCCCGTCCCCGCGAAGGTGGCCCTCGCCCAGCTTGGCCGGATCTCCTCGGAGGAAGTCCGGCTCCCCCTCGCGCCCGCCACCGAGGGCACCCGCGAACTCCTGCGGGGCGTGCTCGAACCCCTCGCGGACCTCGCTTGAGGGAATCCCCGGCTCCGGTGGTGCACGCGATGGTGACCCCCGCGGGGAATGCCGCGGATCCCCTCCTCTCCGTTGAGGGGCTCTCCGCCGGTTTCCAGACGGAGGGGGGCTTCCTCGAGGCGGTGGACCGCGTGTCCTTTGCCGTGCCCCGTGGCGGAGTCGTCGGGCTCGTCGGGGAGTCCGGGTGCGGGAAGAGCGTGACCGCCCACAGCATCCTCCAGCTGCTTCCCCAGCCCGCCGGAAGGATCACCGGGGGCGTCCTCCGCTTCGCCGGGGAGGACCTCCTCCAGCTTCCGGTGGAAGACATGCGAAAGGTGCGGGGAAGGCGGATCGGCATGATCTTCCAGGAACCGATGACCGCCCTCAATCCGGTCCAGACGATCGGCCGGCAAGTGGAGGAAACGCTCCACCTGCACGACTGGGGGCGCCCGGAAGAGCGGCCGGCCCGCGTCCTCGAGTTGCTCCAGCAGGTCGGGATTCCCGCCGCGAGCGAGCGCATGGGGGCCTATCCGCACGAGTTGTCCGGGGGCATGCGCCAGCGGGTGGTCATCGCCATCGCCCTCGCCTGCCAGCCGGACCTGCTCATCGCGGATGAGCCCACCACCGCCCTCGATGTGACCACCCAGGCCCAGATCCTCGAGTTGCTCGCCCGCTTGCGCCGCGAGCTGGGGATGGCCCTCATCCTGATCACCCACGATCTCGGAGTGATCGCCGAGACCTGTGAAGAGGTCGTCGTCATGTACGCCGGCAGGGTCGTCGAGCGCGGTCCCGTCCGCCGGATCTTCCGCGAGCCCCGGCACCGCTACACCGCCGGGCTCCTCCGGTCCATTCCCAGCCTTGGGAGCGCGCCCAAGGCGCGGCTCCCCACCATTCCCGGGCAGGTGCCCGGGCTCGCCGAACTCGCCGTGGGCGCCCGCTTCGCCCCCCGCTCCGACCATCCCCGCATCGACGAGTACCTCGCCTCCGCCGGGTACCGGGAGGTGCGCCCGGGGCTGGCGGAGGTCGCCCCCGACCACTGGGTAGAGGATTGCCCCTACGTGCGCACGGACGGATGAGCCCGCTCCTCGAGGTGGCGGACCTCCGGGTCCACTTTCCGGTCGGCGGTGGCCTGCTCGCCGGGAGGAGGCGCTGGTGCCGGGCCGTCGACGGGGTCTCCCTCGCACTCGCCCCCGGGGAAACCCTCGGGATCGTCGGCGAGTCCGGCTGCGGCAAGACGACCCTCGGCAAGGCGATCTGCCGGCTGGTGCGGCCCACGGGCGGGACCGTGCGGGTCGACGGGGAAGATGCCCTCCGCCTGCGGGGCGGTCGCCTCCGGCGTTACCGGCGGCGCGTGCAGATGATTTTCCAGGATCCGGCGGAATCCCTCAACCCGCGCCAGACCGTCGGCCAGATCCTCGAGGAACCCCTCCGGATCCACCGGCGGGGCGGGTCGACCGAGCGGCGCCGGCGCATCGCCGAGCTTCTCGACCAGGTCGGTCTGCCGCGGGGTGCGGCCGATCGCTACAGCTTCGAGTTTTCCGGTGGGCAGCGCCAGCGGATCGGGATGGCCCGGGCCCTTGCCCTGCGGCCCTCCCTGATCGTCTGCGACGAACCGGTTTCCGCCCTCGATGTCTCCGTGCAGAGCCAGATCCTCAACCTCCTCCTCGACCTGCAGGACGAGTATCACTTCGCCTACCTCTTCATCTCCCACGACCTCGCGGTGGTCCGCCACATGAGTGACCGAATCGCCGTCCTCTACCTCGGCCAGATGGTGGAGCTGGCCGACCGGGACGAGCTGTTCGCCCAGCCCCTGCACGCCTACACCCGGGCCCTCATCTCCGCGATCCCCGTGGCCGATCCGGAAGCCCGGCGGGAGCGCATCGTCCTGCGCGGCGATGTCCCCTCCCCCATCGATCCCCCGCCGGGCTGCCGCTTCGCGCCGCGCAGCCCACTGCCCCACGGGGAGGAGGAGGCCGCCCGGCCCGGCCGCTGGGAAGAGGTTCGGCCGGGGCACTGGGTGGAGGTCCACCCGGCCACCACCGGCGATCTCCTGCCGGAGGCGTGATTCATTCCCGGGGGGCGGTGGCCTCCCCCGCCTTCCGGCCGGCGAGGCGCAGGCGGAGGAGCCCGCCGAGCAGGAGGAGCCCGCAGGCGCCGACAAACCAGTCGCCGTAGCGGACGTAGGGAGTGAGCACGCCGGCGAAGCGGGGATCCCGCCGAACGGGGAGGACCTCGCCTCCGCGAAAGTAGATGGAGCCCTCCGCGTCCGTCACCGCGCGGGCGACCCCCCACTCGTCAATCCAACCGGACCACCCGGCGATGCCGCTGCGCAGGACCGGGCGCCGGGTTTCCACCGCGCGGAGTACCGCGTGGGCGGCGTGCTGGGGGGCCCCGGCCTCCTCCCCGTACCAGACGTTGTTCGTGGCGACGAAGAGCCAGTCGGCCCCCGCCCTTACGTTGCTGCGGGCGAGGGCCGGAAAGACATCCTCGTAGCAGACGAGCGGTCCGATTTCCCCCTCGCCGGGCACCGGGAAGGGCAGGAGGAGCGGCCCGTCTCCCGGGCGGGCGTCCTCCCCGATGGCCACGGCCTTTTCCAGGAACGGGATCCAGTCGCGAAAGGGCAGGAACTCGCCGAAGGGCACGAGCTCCCGCTTGGCGTACCAGCGGGGATGGAGGCCCCGCCCCGGTTCCACGAGGAAGACGGCGTTCTCGTAGTAGTCTTTCCCCGGGGGGAAAGCGAGATTGCCCATGAGCAGGGGACGGCCGAGCTCCTCGACGAGCTGCTCGATGGCCACCCGCATCCGCTCCTCCCCCACCACGGGATAGGGCGTGGCGGACTCCGGCCAGAGGAGGAGGTCGGGCCCGGCGGCGGCCACCGCCCGGGTGGTGGCCCAAAGGTCGGCGAGGTTCGCGTTGGGGGAGCCGCCGTCGCGGAGCATGGTGCTGTAGGGCTGGACGAAGCCGACGCGCACGGGATCGCCCTCCCGGGCCGCCCGGCTGCCGGGAAACGCGGCCACCGTCCATACCGCGGACCCGAGGAGGATTCCCACCGGGAGGAGGACCTGGTAGGGGCCGGCCCGGTGCAGGGCGAGGAAGCGGCGCGGGGGACGGGCCCGCGCCCACCCGCGGATCGTCCCGGCCAGGGCGAGGTTGGTCCAGACGAGCAGGAAGGAGAGGCCCCACCCGCCGGTGACCGAGGCGAGGGCGAGCACGGCGGGTCGGCTGGCCTGGGAGACGGAGAGCGGATTCCACGGGAAGCCCCAGAGGATCCAGCCGCGCACCCACTCGAGGACGACCCAGAGCGCGGCGAGGAGGAGGGCCGCGGTGAGCCCGGGAAGCCCCCTCCGCTGGACACGGACGTAGGCGAGGTACCAGGCCGCGAAAAAGAGGCTGAGCACGGCCGCGAGGCACAGGGTGCCGAGGAGGGTGACGTGGCGCAGCCAGATCAGGGAGGAGGCCCAGAAGAGGAAGCCGCTCGCCCAGCCGAGGGAGAGGGTCCGGCGGACGGTGAGGCCCTGCACCGGGAGGAGGAGCAGCGGGAGGAGGAAGAAGTAGGCGGCCTCCGGCCAGGCGACCGGCTCGTAGAGCGAGAACCGGAGCAATGCGGTGAGGACGACGGCGACTACGGCCGGGAGCGGGAACCGCCACCCTTCACCTGCATTCTTGCGATCGCTCACGGACTGTGGATTCTCGGGGTGGCGGTCCGTGGGGCCAAGCCCGGAAGCCGCCCACCGTCATGATCCTCTCCCGCCCTCTCCGACTCCCCCTCCTCCTCGCGGTTCTCCTCGGGGCGGTCGGCTGCGCCAGCGTGCCCCCGGGCAAGGCCGGACCCGTGCAGGCACAAGGGTATCGATCCGCGGAGGATCTGGTTCGCATCCGGGAGTATTTCGGGGGCCGCGAGGACAGCGGTGCCCGCCTCTACCTGCGCACTGACCCGGAAGCGCGGGCCGGTTACTACTGGGCGGTGCCCCGGCGGGACTTGTTCCCGGCCGGCGACCCCGCCGAGGTCCTTCTCGAGGTCCAGGTGCCGGGGGATCCGGCCGACCGCAGCTTTGCCTGGACGGTGGATTCGGGGGAGGCGGCGCGGGACGGTCCGGTCTGGATCGGGCTGACGGGCGGGGAGAATCCGGGTCCCGGCCGGGAGCCGATTGCCTGGAGGATCCGCGCGGGGTCGCCCGAAGGGCCGGCCCGGGTGCTCTACGAGAGCTTCCTGTGGGGGGATCCGCCGCCGGATGGCTGAGCCGGGCGGGGTGGTCCGCGCTCGCTGGCAACCCCTCGGCCTGGTCCTGCCGGGCGGGGAACCGGTGCTCGCGGAGATTCTGACCGGGGGCCAGACCTTCCAGTGGCGGGAGCGGGAGGGAGCGGGCGAGCGCCGGAGTTGGCGCGGGGTCTGCGGGCGGTGGTTGCTGGACCTGCGCCTCGCGGGAGAGCAACTCGAGTATCGGGTCATCGTCGGCCCGGACAGGGAATCCCGGGCCGCGGAGGCGCTCCGCGGCTTGTTCGCGGTGGAGACGGATTTCGCCGGGCGGGTGGACCGCCTCCCCTGGCGGAGCGACCCCGTTCTCGCGCGGGGCGTGGAGGCTTTCCCGGGCCTGCGCATCCTCCGGCAGCCCTGGGAGGTCGCCCTGCTCTCCTTTCTTCTCAGCCCCCTCAAGGCCATTCCGCAGATTCGGGCGGGGCTGGAGGCGATCGCCGCGCGCTGGGGGGAACCGCTTGCCGGGGGGTGGTACGCCCTGCCCTCCTGGGCGCTCCTCGCCGGGGCCGACGAGGAATCCCTCCGCGCCTGCGGGATCGGCTACCGGGCCCGCTCCGTGGCGGCCTGCGCGCGCCTCCTCGCGGACCGCCCGGGCTATGGGGAGGAGCTGGCCGCGCTGCCCACCGCGCAGGCCCGGGAGCGTCTCCGGGAGCTGCCGGGTGTGGGCCCGAAGGTGGCCGACTGCGTCCTCCTCTTCGGGCTGGGTCGGCTCGAATCCTTCCCCATCGACACCTGGATCGGGCGCGAACTGCGGGAGGCCTACGGTCTCGGCGATTGGAAGGACCCCGCCCTCCAGCAGTTTGCCCGGGCCCACTTCGGGCCGGACGCCGGGCTCGCCCAGCAGTTCCTCTTCGCGGCCGCCCGGCGGCGGACGGGCCGGCCGTCCCGGGACTAGAGGAGGTCGTCCCCGTGGGCCGCCTCGGGCCGCGCCCGGAACTCGAAGAGATCCTGCCTCCGGTCGAGGCGGGGGGTCACGCTGCCGGCCGCCCGCGAGCGGTAGAGGTCGGCGATGTCGAGGTCCGTGACGAGGAGCATTTCCACGTTGCCGTCCGCCTGGGCCTGGATGCCGTCGCGGGCGAACTCGAAGTCCGAGGGGGAGAACACGGCCGCCTGACCGTAGTGGATGTCCATGGCCGGGACACTCGGGAGGTTCCCGATGATCCCGCTGGTCACCACGTAGACCTGGTTCTCGATCGCCCGGGCCTGCGAGCAGTAGCGCACCCGCAGGTAGGCCTGCCGGTCGTCCGTGCAGTACGGCACCACGAGCACCTCGGCTCCCTGGTCGGCGAGATAGCGGGCGGCCTCCGGGAACTCCGCGTCGTAGCAGATGAGGATGCCGATGCGGGCCTTGCTGGTCTGGAAGACGGACATGCGGGACCCACCGGTAATGCCCCAGTACTGCTTCTCCGCGGGGGTGATGTGGATCTTGGTCTGCAGGTCGAGGGAACCGTCGGGATAGATGAGGGGGCTGGTGTTGAAGAGCAGGCCCTCCCGCTCGAAGGGGTGGCTCCCCGCCACGATGTGGACCCCGTAGTCCCGGGCGAGGGAGCGCATGAGGTCGAGGAAGGGCTTCTCCATCTCCGCGAGCCGGCGGATCCCCTCCACGGAGGGGAGTTGGCGCAGGCCCTTCTGGGAGAGGAGTTGCACGGAGAAGAATTCGGGGAAGACGACGAGGTCGGAGCGGTAGTCGGCCGCGGTCTCCACGAAGTACTCGACCTGCTCGGCGAAGGCCTGGAAGGAGTCCACGGGGCGCACGCGGTACTGCACGCTGGACACCCGCAGCTTGGCCCCCTCCCCGACCGCGGGCTGGTAATCGGGGTTGAGCCACTCGAGGAGGGTGGCGCAGTCGTCGGAGCGCGGGTCGGCGAGGTAGTGCCGGAGGACCTTGCGCACCACGAAGTGTTCCCGCAGTTGGAAACCGAGGACGGGATCGGCGCGGTCCCCGTTCTCCACCTCCCGCACGTAGTCCTCGGGGCTGAGGTGCCCGGCCACCTCCCGGTAGCCGGGGATGCGTCCGCCAGCGAGGATGCGGCGGAGGTTGAGTTTCCGGCAAAGTTCGCGGCGGGCCTCGTAGAGCCGATGGCCGATGCCCTGCCCCTGCACGCTCGGATGCACGGAGACCTCCGCCCCGTAGAGGGTGTCTCCCTGGGGATCGTGGTTGTAGAAGAAGCCCCCGTCGGAGATGCCCATGTAGGTGTGGGCCCGGTAGGGGTCGGAGCCGAGGTCGACAATGAGGGAGGAGACGGAGCCGACCACCCGCCCCTTCCACTCCGCACAGATCTGGCCGTCGGGAAAGATGCTCTGGTGGTTCTCCAGCTGTTCGCGGGTCCAGTTCAGGCCGGCCGCGGACAGTTCGGGGTAGACCTCCTCGCCGAGGCGGAGGAGGGCGTCGATGTCGCGCCGCTCGGCGTTGCGGATGAGGAGGAGTCCCTCGGGAGTCTCGTGGCGCTGCAGAATCACGGAACTTTTCCTGCCGACCGGGGCCCGGCCTGTCGAACGCCTTTCGCCCTGCGGGGAGGCGGTCCTCAGGATTCTGCGGAGACCGGGGGCGGAGCGGCCCGGTCGACGTCCCCGATGCGCCCGAGGTGCCGACCGAAGAGCCGCATCACCGCGAGGTGTACGTAGGCCTGGGTGTGCGCGTACAACCACCACGGCAGGGAGGGTTGGAAACCGTGAATGGAGGCGATGAGAAAGCCCTCCCGCTCGAAGAGTCGGAACTCGAAGCGGCCGGGTGGATCGGGATCCCGGGTGAGGAGGCCGCCCTTGATGTAGTAGGCCCTGCGCCGCTGGCCCTCCCGCGAGTACGGGGTGGGTTCGAGCCGGAGGAGGAGCAGGCCGAAGGGGAAGAGGCGGAAGTCCAGCGATCCGTCGGGCTCGACCTCCACCCGGATCACCCCGCCGAGCGTCCGGGTGAGCCAGCGGCCGTACTCCGCCCGGACCTCGTCCGCGGTCCAGCGGGGGGGCATGGGCATGCGTTGGACGGAGCGCACCTTGCGGTCGCGCTTGATCTTGCCGCGGTCCTGCCGGCGGGCGTCGCGGCGGGGATTGGGCAGGGGACGCCCGCGCTCGTCGGTGGAAGAGCGCAACGACTCCTCAAACGAAACCGCGTCCGGCAGGAGGCGGTCGAAGAGGGGGTTCGGCCGGGCGGTGAGGTCGTGGGTAAGGCTCTCGAGGAGGGGACCGACGAGTTCGGTGGGGATGCCCCCGAAAAGGGCAACCCACCGCTTGGAGAGCCCGAAGGCGTTGAAGGGAAACTGGACGAAGCGCACCCGGCGCCCGAGGATCCGGGCGGTTTCGAGGATGAGCTCGCGGTAGGTCATCGGCTGGTGCCCGCCGAGGTCGTAGGTTCCCCCGCGCAGGGATTCCTCCCCGAGGGCGAGGTCAAAGGCCCGGACCACATCGTGGATATCCACGGAGTGCGTCCGCGAGCGGCACCAGCGGGGCAGGATCATCACCGGCAGGCGCTGGACGAGCCGGATGAGCATGGTGAAGGAGGAGCCGCCGGGGCCGAAGATGAGGCCGGCCCGCAGGGAGGTCACCGGGATCGACCGGCTTCGCAGGACGTGCTCCACCTCGAGCCGGCTGGCGAGGTGCGGGGAGAGCTTGGACGGCTCCCCCTCGGGGATGAGCCCGCCGAGGTAGACGATATGGCGGACGCCGGCCGCCTCCGCCGCCCGGACAAAGTTGTCGGCGAGGAGGAGGTCGAGATCGGCGAAGTTGCTCTGCACGAGCCGGCTGGAGGGGGCCATCGAGTGAACGAGGTAGACGCCGTAGTCACAGCCGCGGAGGGCCTCCGTAAGCATGGGGAGGGAGTAGAGGTCGCAGTGGTGCCACTCGTTCCCGTGCTGGTCCTCCCCGGCGGCGGCGATGGTCGGGCTGCGGGTCAGGGCACGGAAGCGGTACTCCCCGGAGAGGTCGCTCCGCAGGAAGGTCCCCACGAAACCGCTGCCCCCGGCGATGGCGATGAGCGGCCGGTCGCGGGCGGGCGGATTTCCCTCGGAGGCCATACCGCAAGGGGAATGCGGACGGCGGCCGGGCACAAGGGCGAAAGTGAAATTGCCGGGGGACCCCCGCGGAACCAGCGCGGGTCCCGGAGGAGTCGGCGGCGGGATTCCCGGCACCCTTCCGTCCCTCGCCCGGATTCCAAGGTTGCCGGCGACCGTGGGCGCTCCTACCACCCGGGGATGGCAACGATGTCTCCCCTCGAGGAACTCCGGCACTCCGCCGCCCATATCCTGGCGACCGCCCTCCTCCGCCTCTACCCGGAAGCGAAGCTCGATATCGGGCCCCCCACCCGGGAGGGGTTCTACTACGATGTCGAACTCGACCACTCCCTCCACGCCGAGGATCTCGAGCGCATCGAGGAGGAAATGCGGCGGGTGGTGAAGGAGAACCAGAAGTTCGAGCGCTTCGAGACGACCCGCGCGGAGGCCGAGGAACTTCTCCGCTCCCTCGGCCAGGAGCGCTTCAAGCTGGGCCGGCTCGCCGACATCCCCGACGATGAGGCGATCAGCTTCTACCGGAACGGTGAATTCACCGACCTCTGCGCGGGCACCCATGTGCCTTACACGAAGAAGGTGAAGGCCTTCAAGCTGCTCCAGGTCGCCGGGGCCTACCACCGCGGGGACGAGAACCAGCCGCAGCTCCAGCGGATCTACGGGACCGCCTTTCCCACGCGGGAGGAACTCGAGGCCTACCTCGCCCACCTCGAGGAGGCCCGCCAGCGGGACCACCGCCGCATCGGCAAGGATCTCCACCTCTTCCAGATCGACGAGGAGGTCGGGCAGGGGCTGGTGCTCTGGACGCCGGAGGGGGGCATCCTCCGCCAGGAACTGCAGGACTACATTCGGGGACGGCTCAACCAGCAGGGCTACGCCCAGGTCTTCACCCCGCACATTGGCAAGCTCGGACTCTTCCGCACCTCCGGCCATTTCCCCTTCTACAAGGACAGCCAGTTTCCCCCGGTGGTGGAGGGCGAGGAACTGCACCGGCTGGCCACGGAGGGATGCGGGTGCGCGGAGCTCGCCAACCGGTTGGAGGACGGGAGCGTGGACGGCTACCTCCTCAAGCCGATGAACTGCCCGATGCACATCCGGCTCTACGCGGGCCGCCCGCACTCCTACCGGAGCCTGCCGGTGCGCCTCGCCGAGTTTGGCACGGTCTACCGCTGGGAGCAGTCCGGCGAGTTGAACGGTCTCACCCGGGTACGCGGGTTCACCCAGGACGACGCCCACATCTTCTGTACACCCGACCAGCTCGGCGGGGAGATCGCGGGGTGCCTCCGGCTCACCCGGGAAATCCTCGAAACGCTCGGGCTCGACCAGTACCGGGTCCGGCTGGGACTGCGGGATCCGGACTCGGACAAGTACGTGGGCTCCGCGGAGAACTGGGAACGGGCGGAGGCGGCCCTCACCGCCGCGGTGGAGGACCTCGGCTTTGCCTACTCCGCGGAGACGGGAGAGGCCGCCTTCTACGGGCCGAAGGTCGACTTCGTGGTCGAGGATGCCCTCGGGCGGGAGTGGCAGCTGGGTACGGTGCAGGTCGACTACAACCTGCCGGAGCGCTTCGACCTCGCCTACACGGGCGCGGACAACCAGAAGCATCGGCCGGTCATGATCCACCGGGCTCCCTTCGGCTCGCTCGAGCGCTTCACCGGCGTCCTCATCGAGCACTTCGCCGGCAACTTTCCCACCTGGCTGGCACCGGAACAGGTGCGGTTGCTCCCCATGAACGACGAGCTGGTCCCCTTCGCCGAGGAGCTCGCCGCCGACCTCCGGGCGGAGGGCTTCCGCGTCGGGGTGGACGGCCACGCCGACAAGCTCGGGGCGAAGATCCGGCGGGCCGAGACCGAAAAGGTCCCCCACATGGCGGTGATCGGGGCCCGCGAGCGCGAGGCCGGCCGGGTCTCCCTGCGCAGCCGGATCCGCCCGGACGCCCCGGAGCAGCCCACGCTGGAAGAGTTCCGGGCCTGGTTGCGGGGAGAGGTGGACAGCAAGCGCCTCCCGGTGCGGCCGGAGGCGGAGGGGAAAAAGGCCTGACGGCCCCGCGAGCATGCCCGCCCTGCCCATCCTCCTCGGTCTGATCTTCCTCGGGGGCGGTCTCGGGGCCACCGCCCGTTTCGGGCTGAGCTACGCGGTGGGCCTCGCGGTGGGTCCGGCCCACCCTCACCTCGGCACACTGCTCTGCAACCTGCTCGGCTCCCTCGCGATCGGGGTGGTCACCGCCTGGCTGGCCGGACAGCCGGCGGGCTCCCAGGCGGTCCTCAAGGCCCTCCTGGTCACGGGGCTGCTCGGTGGGTTCACCACCTTCTCGAGCTTCAGCCTGGAGACGGTGAACCTCTACCTCACCGGCCAGGCCCGCGCCGCCGCCCTCAACGCCGCTGTCAGCCTCTTTCTCTGCCTGCTGGCCACGGGCGTCGGCCTGTGGGCCGGGCTGAAGTTTCGGGGGCCACTGCCGGGCGCCTGAGGGGGAGGGGCTGCGCGGGTTTCCCCGGCCGGCCGAACCGGTTCGCGGCCGGACGGGCCGGACCCCGCCGGCGCTCAGTCCTCGAGGCGGTCGCCGAGGGTCCCCTCGCGCCAGCGGCGCAGCACGCGGGTCACGGCCTCGGGCTGCGGGAACTCCCCGGTGCGCACGAAGGTGCCGCTGGCGAGCACCCCGAGCAGGAGGAGAGCCTCCCCGTGCAGTCCGTGCAGGGCCCCCGCGAGGATCCCGGCCCCGAAATTGTCCCCGGCCCCGACGGAGCGGACGGGGTCGCGGGAGAGCGGCCCGGGCAGGCTGACCGTGCCGGCGGCCTCGCTGACGAGCGCGCCGTCGTTCGGGTGGATGACGAGGCGGTCGACCGCCGACCATGCCCGCAGGTCGTCGGCGAGCCGGGCCACCGCCGGACGCTCGCGTTCCCCGACCCCGCGGGCCCCCGCTACCTCCCCGAGTTGCCAGGCTTCCTTCAGGTTGAGGCTGAGGATCGCGGTACTCCGCGCGGCGATCGTCCGAAGGGTGTCCTGCAGGCCCCGCTTGTCCTCCTCCGCCCGGAAGGAGAACTCGGCGAGGTCCATGAAGAAGGGGATCCGGTCGCCGGCCCGGTCGAGGGCCTCCAGCCGGTGTGCCAACTGCTCCCAGATCCGGCCGGCGTGGGGAAGCTTGCCCCAGTTGACCGCCGCAATGCAGTCGGTGGTGGCGAGGTCCTCGTCGAGGGTCCCCTCCCCCACCCGGGCGAGGAGGGCTTCCCAGGTGACCTCCGCGCAGTTGCGGAGGTCGCTGAGCATGATCTTGCCGTCGCGGAATTGCAGGCAGTCGCTGTGGGCGGGATCGGCGAAGGAGTGGATCCGGTCGACCCAGCCGTCGAGGGCCTCCGCAAAGACGGGGAGGGGTTCCTGCCGGCCGAGGCCGCCGTAGTAGGTCAGGTGGGAGGAGGATCCCAGCAGGGCCCGCAGGCCGCAGGCGAGGAGGGGACCATTCCCTCCGAAGCGGTCACCCTCGTGGCGCACGGGAAAAGAGGTGGAGATTCCCGCAGCCTTCTCCACTTGCGGCCCGAACTCCGCCATGGAGGCGGGTTCCTCCATCTCGATGAAAGTGTCGATGAAGCCGTCAAAGCCAACCAGGGCGCGGCGGGGCGGGCGGGAGGAATCGGCGAGGATCGACTCGACCTCGGCGAGGGCCTCCCCGAAGTCGGCCGGGGACTCGTGAATGCGCGGGGACTCGTTCATGAGTCCCGATTCTGGGGCGAGTGACGGAACGGTCGACGCAGAAGTGGGAGGGGCGGTGGTTCCGGCCCGGGATCCGGGCACTGGTCTCCGCCGGGCCAGGGCGGTGCGGCGTCCCGACCCGGCGGCCCGTCCGCTCTCCCCGCTTACGGGCTGAGCCGCTCCCGCACCCACACCTCTCCCTCGCGCCGGTACTGGTGACGGTCGTGCAGGCGACTGGGGCGCCCCTGCCAGAATTCCCAGCGGGTGGGCCGGAGACGATACCCGCCCCAGAATTCGGGTACGGGCACCTCGCCGCCGGCGAAACGCTCTTCGAGCTCGGCCTGCCGGCGCTCGAGAACCTCCCGCCCCGGGATCGCCTCGCTCTGCCGGGAGACCCACGCGCCCACCTGGCTGCCGCGGGGTCGGCTGCGGAAGTACTCGGTGGTCTCCTCCGGGGAGACCCGCTCACAGTCCCCCTCCACGGTGACTTGCCGCTCGAGCTCGAGCCAGGGAAAGAGGAGGGTGCCGTGCCCGTTGGCGTCGAGGTTGCGGGCCTTGCGGCTTCCGTAATTGGTGTAGAAGACGAGGCCCTCCGCGTCGAAGCCCTTGAGGAGTACGGTCCGCTGGGCCGGACGGCCGTCCGCGTCCACGGTGCCGAGGACCATGGCGTTTACCTCGTTCAAGCCGGCCTCCTCCGCCTGGGAGAACCAGCGGGCGAACACGGCGGTCGGGTCGGGGTCGAGGTCCGCCTCGGACAGGCCCGCCCGGGTGTAGTCCTTGCGCAGGTCGGCGAGATGCTTCATGGGAGCCACCATAAATGGCGGTCGGCGGCCCGGGCAAACCCGGCGTTGCCTCGAAGCTCCGGAATCCGCAGGTTCTGTCCGTGCGCACCTCTTTCCTCGCCCGCAGGATCGTCGCTGGCCCGCTGGCGCTCACCCTGCTCCTCCTCGCCCACCCGCTTCCGGCCGGGATCGAGCCGGATACCCGGGTCGAGTCCTTCACGCTCCGCAAGTTCAGCGACCAGGGGGTAAGGCTCTGGGACCTTTCCGGCGAGGAGGCCCTCTTCCTCGACGACCAGGTCATCCGGATCATCGAACTGGAACTGGACCTCAGCTCCCCCGGGGAAGCCGGCGGTACGCGGTTGCGCAGTCCACAGGCCCGCATCTACGTGGAGGATAATTCCGCCAGCGGCAATGGGCTGATCTTCGTGGAGGGCGATGGCTACACGCTGCGCGGGGAGGACTGGGAATGGGATGGGGAGGACGACACCATCGAGGTCCGCCGGAGGGCCCATGTCCGGTTTGACGAGGCTATCGACCGTATCCTCGACTGAAGCGATGAAGATTCTCCCGGCGATACCCGGCTTGCGGGATTCTTGGCGGTACCTCCGCCTCTCCGGCGCGCTGCTCCTCGCGGTCGCCGGGGCGGGGACTGCCGGGACGGCGGGAGCCCCCACCGAGCCGGATCCAGTGAGCGGGCGCGGGGAGGGAGACCGAACCGGCACGGTCATCGACAGCAACCACCTCGCCGTGGCCCGCGGGGAGGTGGGCAACCGCTTCGTGTTCTCGGGCGAGGTGCGGATCCGCAGCGAGGACCTCGAGGCCCGCTGCGACCGCATGGAGGTGCACACGACAAAGGGGGCGGACGGCGAGGAAGGCCTCGACCCGGCCGGCTTCGGAGCGATCCGCCTGATCGAGGCGACGGGTTCGGTCGAGATCCAGCAAGGCACCCGCCGGGCCACCGCGGACCGCGCCCTCATCTTTCCCCGGGAGGAGAAGGTCATCCTCGAGGGTGAACCGGTCCTCCGGGACGGGCGCGGCGTGGTCCGCGGCTACCGGATGATCCTCTACGGGGAGGATGGCCGGATTGCCGTGGAGCCGGGCCCCGGCGGGGAGCAACCGCGGGTGGAACTGCCCTCGGTGGAGGAACTGCGCCCCGCCGACGATTCGTGAACACGGGGCAGTGGGAGCGGCTGCGGACGGAGGATCTGGTCCGCGACTTCGGGCGGCGACGGGTGGTCAATGGGGTCGCCCTGGAGGTGGGCGCCGGGGAGATCGTCGGCCTGCTCGGGCCCAACGGGGCCGGCAAGACGACGACTTTCTATCTGACGGTCGGCCTGATCCGCCCCTCGCGCGGCCGGATCTTCCTCGGCGATCGCGAGCTCACCCGCATGCCGATGTACCGGCGGGCCCGCGCGGGCATCGGCTACCTCCCGCAGGAGCCCTCGGTCTTTCGCAAGCTCTCCGTGCGCGACAATCTCCGCGCGGTCCTCGAGACCCGCCGGATGCCCCGGGCGGAAAGGGAGGAAGCGGTCGACCGGGGACTGCAACGGCTGGGGCTGGACGCGGTCGCCACCCAGAAGGCGATGACCCTCAGCGGGGGGGAGCGCCGCCGGCTGGAAATCGCCCGCTCCCTCGCCCTCGAGCCCCGCTTCCTCCTCATGGACGAGCCTTTCAGCGGGGTGGACCCCATCTCGGTCGACGAGGTCCAGGCGATCATCGCCGGCCTGCGCGACGAGGGCATCGGGATCCTCATCACCGACCACAATGTCCGCGAGACGCTCGCCATCACCGACCGCGCCTACCTGCTCTACGAGGGCAAGGTGATGGCGGAGGGGGACCGGGAGGCCCTCCTCGCCGACCCGCAGAGCCGCCGGCTCTACCTCGGGGAGGACTTCCGGCTCTGAGGCCGGGCAGCGTTTTGCCTCGCCCGGTCCCGTCCACCGCTCCATCCTCTTCGTCATGAAGGGCCGCGAGCAATTCGTGGAGCACATCTCCGTACGGGATTTCTACGACGCCTGCCGGGACGCCCTCCAGCTGGATTTGGTCTGCGGGGAGGACGAACTCGACCGGGTCATCTCCGAGAAGAGTCTGAACCGGCCGGCGCTCGCCCTCACGGGCTACTTCCGGTTCTTCGCCCACGGCCGTATCCAGCTCTTTGGCGCCGGCGAGATGGGCTACCTCCGCGACACGCCGGATGGGGCGATCGAGGTGAACCTCCGGACCATGGCGAAGAAGCAGGTGCCCTGCATCATCATCAGTCGCGGGCTCGCTCCGACCCCCGCCCTGCTCCGGGTCGCCCGGGAGCACCGCATCCCCCTCTTCCGTTCGCCGCTCAAGTCGAAGACCATCACCACGGAGGCGACCCTCATCCTCGAGGAACGCTTCGCCCCGCGCCAAACCTTCCACGGGACACTCATGGACATCCGCGGCGTCGGTACCCTGCTCCGCGGGGAGAGCGGCATCGGCAAGAGTGAATGCGCCCTCGCCCTCATCGAGAGGGGCTTCAGCCTGGTGGCCGACGACCTTACCTACCTGCGCCTGCTCCGCGACCACGAGATTGTCGGCCGCAGCGCCGAGCTCAGCCGGGGCTTTATGGAATGCCGGGGGATCGGGATCATCGATATCGCCAAGCTCTTCGGGGTCCACTCCGTCCGCCTGGAGAAACGGGTCGACCTGGTCCTTACCTTCGTGAGCTGGACTCCGGGAATGGAGGAGGAACGCACGGGACTCGACCAGGACTCGGTCGAGATCCTCGGGCAACGCATTCCCCACACCACCATCCCGGTCCGGCCGGGTCGCGATCTCGCCCGCTTGGTGGAGGTCGCCTCCATGGTCCAGGCCCTCCGGCTCCTCGGCCACGACTCCGCCCGCGAGTTCAACAATCGGCTGATCGCGGAGATGACGGGGTCCTCCTCCTGAGGGGAAGACCCGCGAACCCTGCCGTTGGGGGCCTCGCGGGGAGCCAAGCCGAAAATCGCCCGAGTTTTGCCCACCGGCGTTGTGAATAACATGGGCAGAACTTCCCCTTGCCTCCCCGATGGACTCCGCCGACGATCCTCCCGGTCGCAGGCGGGAAGCGCTCCCCTCCCCTTGGCATCGCTGGCAGCATGGTTCTGATCACCCTCCCTCTAGAAGCTCCCGCCGAGGTTTCTTTTTCTGTAAGTCACTCTCAAATAAGGATTTCCAACGCAATGCATGTCGGTCAACAGCAGCGGCGCCAACCGGGCGCACGGGGATGCGGTCGCGGAGAGGTCCCCTTCTGAGGGCAATCGCTCCGCTCTTTCCGCCACCGCTCCCACCGCTCTGCCCATTGTTAACAATTTCCGCCAATTCTGTTGCATCCATGCCCTCTCCCACCCACGCCGAGACCCTCTGGGCCCAAGCTTGTGAGCGTTTCCGGACCCGCCTCAGCCCCGACATCTTCGAAATGTGGTTCAAACCGCTGCGGGCCGAGGAACGGGCGGATGGCGCGCTGCACCTGATCGCCCCGAACGACTTCGTGGCCATCTGGCTCCGCGACAACTACCGCGAGACCATCGAAGAGGAGGTCGCCGCCACCTTCGGTTCCGGGACTGTCGTGGCGATTGGGGTCGCCGAGATTCCCACAGCCCGGAGGACGGGCCACGAGGAAGTCCGCACCGCCCCGAGCACGGTGGCGGATGGTCGCCGCCAGCCCGCCGTCGTCGAGCCGCCACGCCGCAAGAGCCCCGTCGCCGACCGGAGCGGGCTCAACCCCCGCAACACCTTTGCCAATTTCGTGGTGGGGGCCGGCAACCAACTGGCCCACGCCGCCGCCATCGCCGTGGCCAATGCTCCCGCGCGCGCCTACAATCCGCTCTTCCTCTACGGCGATACGGGGCTGGGGAAGACCCACTTGATGCACGCCATCGCCCACCAGGCCCTCGACGCCAACCCCGCGGCCCGCATCCTCTACATCTCGACCGAGAAGTTCACCAATAAGTTCATCACCGCGATCCAGGAGAACAAGTTGGTCGCCTTCCGCCGCCGCTTCCGCAAGGCCGATGTGCTCCTCATCGACGACATCCACTTCCTCTCCGGGCGGGAACGGATCCAGGAAGAGTTCTTCCACACCTTCAACGAGCTTTTCGAAAACCAGAAACAGATTGTCCTGACGAGCGACCGGCCCGCCAGCGAGATTGCCCGCCTCGAGAATCGGCTGGTCTCCCGCTTCCAATGGGGGCTCGTCGCCGACATTCAGTCGCCGGACCTCGACACCCGGATGGCCATTCTCTCCAAGAAGGCACGCAGCCTCGAGGTGGAAATCCCCGAGGCGGTCCTCCGCTTCCTCGCGGAAAAGGTCTCCCGCAACGTCCGCCGCATGGAAGGCGCCCTCACCCGGGTCGCCGGCTACGCGGCTCTCCTCCACGACCCGCTCTCCGTCGAAGTCGCCGAGCGCCTCCTCTCCGACATCCTCCAGGAGGAGCTCTTCAACCAGGTGACCATCGACAAGATCCAGAAACGGACGGCCGAGTACTTCCACCTCCGCGTGGCCGACCTCCTCAGCCGCCGCCGACCCGCCCGGATCGTGGTTCCCCGGCAGGTCGCCATGTACCTGTCGCGGCAGCTTACCGACAACTCCCTCGCCCGCATCGGCGACGCCTTCGGCGGCCGGGACCACGGCACGGTCATCAACGCGATCAAGGCGGTCGAGAACCTCCTCGAACAGGATCCGGCCACCCGCCGGAGCATTGACTATTTGACGAAGCAGCTCTCCGACGGCACTTCTTGAAGCCATGGATCTCTCCGACGAGCAGAAAGCACAAGTGAAGGATTGGGTGGCCGCGGGGGAGTCCCTCTCGGGGGTCCAGGAACGCCTCGATGAGGAGTTCGGGATCAAGATCACCTACATGGAGACCCGCTTCCTCGTCGAGGATCTCGAGGTCGACCTGCAGGACCAGGAAAGCGGGACCCACAAGGACGAGGCCGCCGAAGCCACCTCCGATGCGGTCGGGGCGGCCTCCGAGGGCGCGGTCGATCTCGAGGACGCTGGTTTCGATGCCGCCGCCGGGGCCGGGCAGGTCCGGGTCGAGGTCGACGACCTCACGCGGCCGGGCTCCGTGGTCAGCGGGAGCGTCACCTTCTCCGACGGGGAACGCTCCCTCTGGATGCTCGACCAGATGGGCCGCCTCCAGCTCCAGCCCTCCTCCGAAAGCTACCAGCCAAGCGAGGAGGATGTGCAGGCCTTCCAGGCCGCCCTCGAAAACGAGCTGCGGCGCAAGGGCTTCTGAGCCCGAAGGGCCGGTCCGCTCGCACGAGACCCGCTCGGAAGCAGTCTTGACTCCCACGCCCATCCCGGCGATTCCTTCCCTCTCCCTCGGCGGGTATAGTTTAATGGGAAAACCCCAGCCTTCCAAGCTGGTGATGTCGGTTCGATTCCGTCTACCCGCACCATAAGGAGAACCCCGGTCCCTGGGAGAGCACAGCCACCGATACCCCGGTGAGCTCCCTCCGATCGCCACCCCGCCGCCGCTCCCAGCCGGCCACCCTCCCTCCACTCGCCCCGTCCGGGCAACCCGCGCCCCCTCCTGCCCACGGCACCCGCGGAATCGCTGGCCCCCGAACCGGACGGCACCACAGCTCCCCCGGAAAGCGACACCACCAGCGCACCTCGACAACCGGGCTCACGAGGAAAATCGCGGAACGCGATCGCCGAAAAGTCCACAGCCTCCCCGCGACCATCCAAGATGTCGGTTCGATTCCGTCGACCCGCACCATAAGGAGACCCCCGGTCCTCGGTAGAGGGCAGCCTCCGATCACCCGGTGAGCTCCCTCCGTCCGCCCCTCCTCCGCCGTCCCAGCCAGTCACCCTCCCTCCACTCGCCCCGTCCCGGCAACCCACGCCCCCCTGCCCAGGGCACCCACGGAATCGCCGGTCCCCGAACCGGACGGCACCACAGCTCCCCCGGAAAGCGACACCACCAGCGCACCCCGACAACCGATCTCACGAGGAAGATCGCGGAACGCGATCGCCGAAAAGTCCACAGCCTCCCCGCGACCATCCAAGATGTCGGTTCGATTCCGTCGACCCG